>NZ_PITY01000019.1:0-236710 GCF_017577275.1 Thermobifida sp. | reverse complement strand
CTGTGGGCGAGGACGCCTTGGCGGCCGTTGCCGGTGATGAGGGCTTCTTCCCAGGAGGCGGCGGGGAGGCGGGTGGCGGTGCCCTGCGTCGGGGTGGAGTAGGTCATGGGGTTACTCCCTGGTGTGGGGTGGGCACAGTACCGTATTAGTTTGTTTACTAGCCAAAATAAGGAGGGGTGGTATGCCGAGTCCAGCGTCTCTGTGGTTCGGCGGCGACTACAACCCTGACCAGTGGCCGGAACCGGTCTGGGACGAGGACATGCGGCTCATGCGGCAGGCCGGAGTCACCCTGGCCACGGTCGGCGTGTTCTCCTGGAGCCTGCTGGAACCCGAAGAAGACCGCTACACCTTCGACTGGCTGGACCAGGTCCTGGACCTGCTGCACGCCAACGGGATCAGTGCCTGCCTCGCCACCCCGACCGCGTCCCCGCCCCCGTGGTTCACCCTCGCCCACCCCGACGCTCTGCCGGTGACTGCCGACGGGGTGCGGCTGACCCACGGCAGCCGCGACACCTACGACGTGTGCGCCCCCGCCTACCGGGAGGCGTCTTTACGCATCACCCGGGCGCTCGCGGAACGCTATGCCCACCAC
This sequence comes from Thermobifida sp., assembly GCF_017577275.1. Taxonomy (NCBI): domain Bacteria; kingdom Bacillati; phylum Actinomycetota; class Actinomycetes; order Streptosporangiales; family Nocardiopsidaceae; genus Thermobifida; species Thermobifida sp. The sequence goes on along the minus strand of NZ_PITY01000019.1, from coordinate 236,118 downwards.
CCCGCGCTGGCGCTGTGGCATGTGCACAACGAGTACGGCACCCACACCTACGGGGAGCACGCTGCCCGCGCCTTCCGCACCTGGCTGCGCGGCCGCTACGGCAGCCTGGCCACGCTCAACGACGCGTGGACCACGGCGTTTTGGGGGCAGCGCTATTCGGACTGGGAGCAGATCCACCCGCCGCGCGCCACCCAGTACCTGCCCAACCCGGCACACCTGTTGGACTTCCGCCGTTTCCTCTCCGACGCCATGCGCGGCCACTACTGCGCCCAGCGCGACATCCTGCGGGCCGCCAACCCGGATGTCCCCGTCACCACCAACTTCGCGTTCGGCTCCTGGGTTCCGGTCGACCCGTGGCGGTGGGCTGCCGACCTGGATCTCGTAGCGGTTGACGTCTACCCGGACGCCACCGGGGAGGCTGCGGCCCACCAGCACGCGTTCGCCGCTGACCTGGCCCGCTCCTGGGGAGGGGGCCGGCCGTGGCTGCTCATGGAGCAGGCCACCGGCTATCTCGGGGCTCGGGTGCGGCCCAAAGCTCCCGGAGAGATCATCCGGCACAGTCTGAGCCACGTGGCCCGCGGCTCCCGGGGGGCGATGTTCTTCCAATGGCGGGCCTCCGTGGGCGGAGCCGAACAGTGGCATCCCGCGATGTTGCCGCACACCGGCGCGGACTCCCCCGTCTTTGCGGAAGTGTGTGAGCTGGGAGCACTGTTGGGCCGCCTTGCGGAAGTCCAGGACACCCGGGTTGTGGAGGACGCGGCCGTGGTGTGGGATCCCGAGTCCTGGTGGGCGCTGCAGTCGCCGTCACTCCCCTCCCCCGACCTGGACTATCTCGCCGCAGTCCGGCAAGTGCACCGGGTGCTGTGGCGGCAGGGACGCACGGTCGCGTTCGTCTCCCCCCACTCCCCTATGCCGGATCTTCCCCTGCTCGTCGTGCCGCTGCTGTACTTGACCTCCGCGGCGACTGCGCGTTTCCTCGCCGACTATGCGGAGCAAGGCGGCATTCTCGTGGTCACCTACGGCAGTGGGACCGCAGACGAGCATGCGCGGGTGTGGCCTGGAGGCTACCCGGGGGCGCTCCGCGACCTGCTGGGAGTGCGTGCTCTGCAGCACTATCCGCTCGATCCGGCGGTCGACGCGGTCACGGTGTGCGGGGAGGACGGTGAATACTGGGGGCGGGCGCGCCGGTGGAGTGAAGAGCTCGACGTGGCCGACGCTAAGGTGGTAGCACGCTATGCGGACGGCCCGTTCGCGGGGCGTGCCGCGGTCACGCGGGTGAGGCGCGGCGCGGGACAGGCGTGGTACGTCTCCTGCGATCTGGAGGACGCTGGGTTGGGGAAGGTCCTGTCCCGCGCCGGCCTGTCCGGGGGCACCGCTACTCCCCCCGCGGTGGAAGTGGTACACCGGGATTCCCGGGACGAGCAGTGGGTGTTCGTGCTCAACCACGGCAACGGCCCGGTGACAGGCGCCGACCTGGGGCTGGCTGTGGAGAGCCGCGAGGTGCTCTCCGGGGTTTCTGGAGCGGCGCTGGTCGTCCCCGCGGGAGGAGTGGCGGTGCTGCGGGGGCCGCGTCGGCCGTGACCCGGAGGGGAAGGCCGCGGCCGACGCGGCTTTCTCGTATGGCCTTGGGAGGATGAAGGCCATGCGAGGGGTGGAGGACTGCCCTCACACCAGTGCGGCGAGGGGTCGGCGCGGCCGGGAGGAGGAAACCGCGCCGACCCTCACCTTCGTGCCCCGGCCGGGAGGGAAGCCGGGGTTTCTTGGCGGGGAGCACAGTGAGGGCTGGTCCGGGTTGCCGTCCGTGGGCCGCGTCGGCCGCGGCGAGCCACGGCCGACGCTCTCCCGTTCCCGGGAGGGGGACCGGGGGTGTGGGAGGGACCACGGACGGTCCGGCCCGGCACGCCACGAGTGGCGTGCCGGCCCCCGGCCTCAGGAGGGGGACTGAGGCCGGTAGGTGCAGAAGTCGAAGTCGGCAGGGAGCCCTGCCCCGGTCATGTCGTGGGCCCACAGGCCGAGGAACGCCCCCGTGAAACCCCACATGATGGGGTCGTTGCCGAACCGTTCCTCGGCGTACTCGTCGGACAGGATGCTCATGTCCAGACGCACCCCCATGTCAGCCCACGTGCTGCCGTCGGAGGAGACGGCGAAGCGCAGGTCGTTCCGGTCGATTTCGGCGCGCAGGAAGACCTTCGGCCAGCCGGTGACGCTGATCCGCCGTCCCACTTCGCGGATGATGCCGCGGTCGCTGGTGAGCACGCCCGCGAACACGCCGCCCTGGTCGTCGCGGTTGATCCGCAGGTAGTGCCATTGGCGGGTGTTGTAGTAGGCGGTGATGCCTGCCATCTGCCGGAAGTCTTCCGGCTTGAACTCCAGGCAGGCTTCGAAGATGCAGGCGCGGTGCTGCAGTCGGCGTGCCACCAGGCTGGGCTCGTGCAGGCCAGCAGGCGACTGCCCGCCGCGGATCCGCAGGTAGCCGGGCCGTTCGGTGAGGGAGACCCAGGAGGAGTCGAAGGGCCGGCGCAGCGTGCTCCACTCGGGCCGCGGCGTGGGGTCGTCGAAGTGGTCGGTCTCCGACGGCTGCGGCCACGGGTGCGGGGCCAGGCCGCGCGGTCCCGGCACTTCCAGCAGCGGTTCCGCGTTGCGGACGCGGGGCCACCCGTCTGAAGACCATTCGATCTTCTGCAACGCGGTCTCCCGACCGAGGACGCACCGGCCGCTGGGCGGCATCGGGCGTCCGGTCAGGTGCGCGAAATACCATTCGCCGTGCTGGGTTTCGACCATGCTCGCGTGCCCGGCCTTCTGCAGCGGCGCTTCGGGAACGTGCCGCGAGGTGAGGGCTGGCCCGGCCGGGTCGACTTCGTAGGGTCCGGTGACCGAGCGGGAGCGGGCCACGGTGACCTGGTGCTCCCACTGGGTGCCGCCTTCGGCGGTGACCAGGTAGTACCAGCCGTCGCGCTTGTAGATGTGGGGCGCCTCGGTCACGCCGGCTTCGGTGCCGGTGAAGATGATCACCGGTTCACCGACGAGTTTCATGTCGCGCACCGAGAACTCTTGGGCGACGATGCCACCGAACGCGTCCCGTCCCGGCCGCCAGTCCATGGAGGTGCTGAGCAGCCAGCTCCGTCCGTCGTCGTCGTGGAACAGCGACGGGTCGAAGCCGAGGGAGTGGAGCGGCACCGGGTCGGACCAGGGGCCGGTGATGTCGGGAGCGGTGGTGACGTAGTTGGGCGCGTCCCAGAAGTTGCCGCTGTAGCTTGCGACGTTCGTGAAGACGAGGAAGAACAGTCCGTCCCGGTAGGACAGGGCGGGTGCCCACACCCCTGCGCCGTCCCGCCGTCCAGCCAGGTCCAGCAGTCGAGTCTCGGTGAGTGCACCGCCCAGGGGGCGCCAGTGCACCAAGTCCCGGGAATGGTGCAGGGTCACTCCGGGATACCACTCGAATGTGGAGGTCGCCATGTAGTAGTCGCCGCCCACTCGCAGGATGGAAGGGTCGGGGTAGAAGCCGGTGAGTACCGGGTTGCGAATCGTGCCCGCCCTCGGTTCCTCACGAGACGGGGAGGACGTGACTTGGGGAGACGTCATGACTGCCTTTCTGGCTCGGGCCGGAGTCTCCGGCAGACGCGAGGGTCAGTGGTGGCTTATTTGCCGATGCCGGCGGCCAGACCACTGAGCAGTTGTCTTCGACCGAACAGGTAGAGGGCCAGCACGGGGAGCGCCGACAGCACCACGGCCGCCATGAGGCCGGGGACGTCGGTGCCGTACTGGGTCTGGAACTCCCACAGGCCCAGGGGGAGTACTCGGGTGTCCATGCTCTGGGTCAGCACGAGGGGGAACAGGAAGTTGTTCCAGGCGTTGAGACCCACGAAGATCGTCACGGTGACCACCCCGGAGCGGGACAGGGGCAACACCAGGTTCCAGAAGATCTGGAAGTTGCTTGCACCGTCCAGGGACATGGCCTCGTACAGCGAACTGGGGACATCCCGCAGCGAGCTGGTGAGGACGACGATGGACACGGGCAGCGCGAACGCGGCGGTCGGCAGGATGACCGCGGTGAGCGAGTCGTAGAGGTGCAGCCGGGTGATGAGCAGGTAGATCGGGATGATCACTGCCTGGGCGGGGACGGCGAGTCCCAGCAGGAACAGGGTGAACCCGATGCGGACCACGCGGCTCTTGCTGCGCACGATGGCGAAAGCGGCAGGCAGGGCCACAGCGAGGACCAGGATGATCGCGCCGAACGCCACGATGAGGCTGTTGGTGAGGAATTTAAGGAACCCCACCTCGAAGGCGCGCCGGTAGGCGTCGAGCGTGATCTCTTCGGGGATCGACAGTGGTCCAGCGCTGAGGTAGTCGCCGGAGCCGCGCAGGCTCGTAGCGATGAGGAAGTACAGCGGGACCACGACGAGGACCAGCCAGATGGCCGCGCCGATGCCGGCACCGTAGGCGGGACGGCTCACTCTCCTGCTGCCGGCGCGCGCCGCAGAGCGCTTGGCGGAGCGGGCAGGCGTGACCGATTCTGCCTGCTCTCCCGCGGGGCGGGCGGTGATGGTCGACATCGTCAGACTCCTTCTCGCTCGCTGGTCATCTGCGAGTAGCCGCTGACCCGCACCACCAGCAGCGACAATCCGGTACCGACCGCGACCAGCAGGACCGCGATGGCGCTGGCGTAGCCCATTTCGAAGGCGGAGAAGCCCTTGAGGTACATGTGCAGCGGCAGGATGCGGGTGGCTGTGCCGGGACCGCCTCCAGTCAGCAGCAGCACGGTCTCGAAGTAGGTCATGGACCCGACGATCATGAGCACTGAGGAGGCGATGATGGTGTGCCGCAGTTGCGGCACGGTGATGCGCCAGAAGCGCTGCAGCGGGCTGGCTCCGTCGATTTCGGCTGCCTCATACAGCGACGCGGGGATCTGCTTGGCGGCCGCCTGGTAGAGCAGCATGTGGAAGGGGAGGAACTGCCAGAGGAGGACGAACACGATCGCCCACAGCGCCAGGTCGGGGTCGCCCAGCACGTTGGCGCTCAGTCCGGTCAGTTCCGACCATTGGGCGGGGAGCCCGAAGGTGGGGTCCAGCAGGGCCTGCCAGATCAGCGCGATCGCAGCGGTGGACAGCAGCAGCGGGAGGAAGAAGATGGTGCTGACCACGGCGCGGATGCGCTGAGGGCCGGCTGCCCACGCCCCGAACGCCAGGGCGAGCGGGGTCTGGGTGGCCCAGGTCAGGACGGTCAGGGTCAGCGTGATCATCAGGCCGGAGCCGACGAGTTTGTCGGACGGCAGCGTCCGCCAGTTGTGCAGTCCGGCCCACTCGGGGTTGCCGAGCCCGTCCCACGTGGTGAAGCTGAGCCCCGCCACGATGACGATCGGGGCAAGTCCGAAGATCCCGAAGAAGATAAGGGCGGGAGCGGCCCAGAGGGCTCCGGGCCGCTGCACTCGGGTGGTAGCCGAGGTCACTGGGTGGCCTCCATGGCCTCAGCGAACTCTTCAGGAGTCATGTCACCCAGGAAGACCAACTGCAGGTTGGTCAGCATCGTCTCGGCCGCCGCCGGCGGGATCGCCTGGTCCCAGGACTGGGTGAAGCTGGGCGCCTCGGCGACGAGCTGGTAGGTGAAGGTGGTGAACTCGGAGTGCTCGGTCTCGGCGAGCTTGTCTTCGATGCCGGCGACCGCGGGCACGTGGCCGATCTCGATGAGGTCCTCGACGTAGGCGTCGGAGGCCATGGTCTCGACGAGGAAGTCAATCGCCTCGTCCACGTTGTCGCTGTCCGAGTTCACGGAGAAGTAGTTGCTGGGGTTGCCGACGATCGCGGCGGGGTCACCCTTGCCGTCTTCCAGGGCGGGGAAGGCGATGAAGCCGAGGTTTCCGTCGGCCAGGAAGTCGGGGTTGTGCTCCTGCTGGTTGGAGATCTCCCAGGTACCCATCAGGTACATGGCACCCTTGCCGCTGGCGAGCACGGTGGAGGCGCTGCCGTTGTCGGAGGTGAGGGAGGAGAAGTTGTCACCGAAGGCGCCGCGCTCCACCAGGTCCTGGCACATTTCGAGGGCCTTGATGATGGCCGGGTCCTTCCAGGCGCCTTCCTTGCCTTCGGCGATGGCCTGGAACACTTCGGCACCGCCGATGCGGTCCGTGAGGTACTCCAGCCACATCAGCTCGGTCCACGCCTGGGCACCGGGCAGGACGATGGGGGTGATGCCTTCCTTCTTGAAGGTGTCGACCAGGTCGAGCAGCTCGCTGTAGGTGGTGGGCGGTTCGACGCCGACTTCCTTGAAGACCTTCTTGTTGTAGAAGAGCACCACCGGCAGCACGCCCTGCATCGGAACGCCGTAGTAGCTGCCGTCGATCTTGGCCACGTCCAGGACGCTGGGCAGGAAGGCGTCGCGGAACTCGGGGTTGGCCTCCATCGCCTCGGTCAGGTCAACCACCTGGTTGGCCTTGACGTACTGGGCGAGGTTTCCACCACCCCAGTTGAAGAAGACGTCGGGAGACTCGGGCGAGCCGAGCGCCACCTGGATGCGCTGCTTGTAAGCGTCGTTGACGTAGGTGACGAGCTCGCCGTCGATTCCGGCGTTCTTGCTGTAGGTGTCGATGGCGCTCTGCACGACCTCGTTGACCGAGGCGTCCTCGACCATCCACACTTCGACTCCGGCCTTGTCGCTATCAGCGCCGGGTCCGGAGGTCCCGCACGCGGTCGTGAGGCCGAGCGCGAGCGCCGCCAGGGCGCTGCCGAGCATGTGGGTCCGGGTTATGCGTCTCATGAACGGGACACCGTCCTCGGGTTAGTTTCAGGGGGATTTCGACGACAGCAGCCGAACTCCGAAATTTTTCGAGAGTTTTCGGGATAAAGACGCTAGGTGTGTCGAAAATCTCCGTCAACCCCCCAGACGTCTCATTCAGGTAACAGCACTCACATCCCTGAGAGAGCCCCCAGCTCAGACGAGTACGATCTGCTACAGAGAAGGACAAAGCTCCACACTCCACCCCGAAAGATTTGTCGAAACCTTTCGGTCTAGGATGGTGGGGTAACCGCGTTCCACTGCCCTGAGGAGGCCCGTGTCCAGACGACGCCCCACCCTGGCCGAGGTGGCCCGTCAGGCCGGTGTCTCGGTTTCGACCGTCTCCAAGGTGGTCAACGGCCATCTCGATGTGGCGGCCGAAACCCGACGCCACATTGAGCAACTTCTGGAGCAGCACCAGTACCGGCCGCGCCGCTCACCTGGCCGCCAAGCCGTGGGTCTTATCGACCTGGTCTTCCACGACCTGGATAACTCCTGGGCGATGCAGATCCTGGCCGGGGTGGAGCAGGCTGCCCACGAGCACGGTGTTGGCGTAGTGGTTTCCGCGGTGCGCAACGACAACGACCGTTCGGGGCGCCGTTGGCTGGACAATGTGCGCGCCCGGGGAACCGACGGCGTCGTGCTGGTGCTGTCGGAACTGTCGCCTGAGCAGCGGTCCCAGTTGAAAGCGCTGGGAGTTCCCGTGGCCGTGGTCGACCCGGTCGGTGACCTTTCCCACGAGGTCCCCGCGGTGGGCACTACGAACTGGGCTGGTGGCCTGGCCGCCACCCAGCATCTCATCGAACTGGGCCACACGCGTATCGCCACCATCAGCGGGCCCACACACATGTTGTGCAGCCGGGCCCGGGTGGACGGATACCGCAGTGCGCTTGACGCGGCAGGGTTGACCGTACCCGACGAGTACATCGGCTACGGCGACTTCACGATCCCCGGCGGGCACGCGGAGACCCACCGGTTGATGGAGCTCCCTGAACCGCCCACGGCGATCTTCGCCGGGTCCGATATGATGGCCCGGGGTGCCTACGAGGCCCTGTTCGAACGCGGCCTGCGGGTCCCGCAGGATGTGAGTGTGGTCGGTTTCGACGACCTTCCCGAAGCTGCCTGGGCGGCGCCGCCGCTGACCACGGTGCGTCAGCCGCTCAGTGAGATGGGACAGATGGCGGCCCGCACCCTGCTGCGCATGGTCGCCGGGGAAAAGCCTCACCCTCGCCGCGTGGAACTCGCTACCGAACTGGTGAAACGCGCGAGCACCGGTCCCCCGCCCAGTTAATAAAACATGCCGCCGGGAAAGCGCTCACATGCGGACGTCCACGGGGGTACGCCCGCAACCGCCTTGCCCGCCGGTGCAGCGCCGCGGCGCGGTGCCCTTTGGCTTGAGCGAACCCGCTGCTGACCGGGCCTGCGGTGCGGGCGGCTGGGTGGCTCGCTCCACAGCTTTCCCCCACTGCGATGCGGGTCGGACGAACGTGTCTACCCCGTGCGGGTGAGGGGGCGACAGCTCGAGCTGTCGCCCCCTCTGCCTGTCCAGTGGGTTTTCTGGCAGGCGCTGTGGCGGTCAGTCGCGCCGAGTGTAAGCCACGCCGGGTTCGAGAGTCCGACCACCGAAGAGCTCGGTGACCGTCACAAAGTGGTACCCCTTGGCGTGCAGCTGGCTGAGCACTTCGGGGATGGCGTCCACCGTGGGCCGGTGGATGTCGTGGAAGAGCACGATGCTGCCGGGCCGGGTGCCGGACACGGCCGCTTCGATGGTCTTCTCGGTGTCCCGGTGCTGCCAGTCCAGGGTGTCGACGTCCCACAGGATCAGCGGGTAGTCGATGCTGGCCTGGGTGGTTTCGTTGTACGAACCGTAGGGCGGGCGGACCGTGGTCCGCGTCACCCCGGTCGCCTCCTCGATCGCCTTCCACGTCTTCTCAATGTCGTCCTGCACGGCGTTCCCGCTCTTGGTGGCGAGGTTGTCGTGCTTCCAGGAGTGGTTGGCGATCTCGTGCCCGGCTTCCATCGCGGCCCGTACCGTGTCCGGGTCGCCTTCGGTGAGCTGGCCCAGCACGTAGAAGGTGGCCTTCGCCGAGTAGGCCTCCAAGTGCTTCAGCAGGAGCGGGGTGTCCGCTCCTGGCCCGTCGTCGAACGTCAAAGCCACGCACGGCACCCGGTCGCAGTCGATGGTGTAGGTGGGGACGGTGTTCGAGGGCAGCTCCAGGCTCTCCTCCCCGTCCCGGACGGCTTGCCGGGCGCTGCGCCCGAACCGGGACAGCAGCGGTTCACTGTCGGCCACGGTCACCTGGACCTCGTTGTCGGCGACTTCGCCAGGGCTGAAGCTCACCACGAGATCCCCCGCAGCGTCGAAGCCGAGGTCTGCGAGCGGCGAGTCTTCGTGCTTTTCCGCGCTCTTCCACACTGCTTCGGGGTCGACCAGCGCGGGCTCGGTGTCTTCCGCGTCCGGCAGTTCGTCTTGCGGGGTGGGCAGCCCGTCGGGCATGGCGTCAACGGCCACATCGTGGTCCTTGTGCAGCGCTAGCGCGACCCGGGCGGCGAGCTGGTCGACCGCTTGGTCTCCGTTGAGGAGCGCAGTCCACGGCAGTGCCTCTCCGGAGGCCACGTCGTACCAGTGGGTGGAGGCGTCGACCCGGTCTTCGTACTGGGAGATCACCCGGGCACCCAGCACTCCGTTCGAGGCGACGAGGAACTCGGCGTGCTGGGTCAATTCCCCGCCGCCCCCTTGGGTGATGAATTCGGTCTCCCGCTCGGCCATCGTGGTGCGGATGTCGACGGTGAAGTCGGTGGCTCCTGGAACCACCGGATATTTGCTGGTGATCGTCGTACCGTCGACGGACACGGAGTGTTCGGCAACGGTCAATCCGTCGATCCACGTGGGTTCGATCGTGTGCAAGCCGTCAGCGAGTCTTTCGCGTCCTCCTTTGAGGGCGCCGAGTTCTTCCCACGACGTACAAGCAGTGAGCGGCGCTGTGACCGCCATGACCGCGCACCAGCTGACCAGTTGCCTTTTCCAGGTTTTCCACACCACTGCGACCCGACCTAACCGACGAAGAAGGGCATGCGGGAGTTGAGACGATCCGGGATCAGGGATCGGTTCGGCGCCGTTGACACCGTTGACTGTACGTTATGTCCCACCACCGAACCACAGGGGAAATAAACGCGCGGTCCAGTGACAGACTTGGGTTTTTCCATGGCTGGACACAACCATTCTGGCGGTAACTGTTGGTGGGGGGAGACAGATCGTGTCACCTGGGTGCGTCTTCCACCAATGGTCGGGACACACCTGCCTGCCTCTCTGCAACTATCGCTCTGTGTAGTTATATGAGCATTGACAGTGGTGGCGGCGAATACGCCTCGGTGGGTGATCGTTATGCGGGCTCTAGTGACCGGAGGAGCCGGATTTATCGGTTCCCACCTGGTTGACTTCCTGCTTACCCACGGCCACGACGTGGTAGTCCTCGACGATCTGTCGACTGGGTCACGCACCAACCTGGTCTCCGCACTGCGGGACCCCCGGATGCGGTTTATTCACGGGTCGGTGCTCGACGATCGGGCGCTGCGCACCGCGATGGCCGGCCGGGACACGGTCTTCCACCTGGCTGCGCTCGTAGGCGCCCGGGTGGTGGGGGTCGACCCGGTGCGTGCCATCCACGTCAACATCACGGGCACGGAGCGGGTCTTGGCTGCCGCTTTGGAACAGGGGTGCCGTTTCCTGTTCGCTTCGGGAGGCGAGGTGTACGGCCGCTGCGACGGGGAGGCGCTCCGGGAGAACGACGACCGTCTCTTGGGCTCGGCCCAGGAAGGGCGCTGGTGTACCGCGGCGAGTAAAGGGCTGGGCGAGTACTTGGTCACCCGCTATGCCCGGGAGTATGGGATGCCCGCGGTGATCGTCCGCCTGTTCGACGTGACGGGGCCGCGACAGAGCGCTGATCAGGGACATGTGGTGCCCACTTTCGTGGAGCAGGCCTTGCACGGGCGTCCGCTCACCGTGCACGGGGACGGGTCGCAGACGCGCTGCTTCTGCTCGGTGCGCGAGGTGGTGGCGGCGCTCCTCGCCCTCATCGAACAGCCTTTGGCGTACGGGCGTGCCGTCAACATTGGTGCGACCCGGCCGGTGAGCATCCGGGATCTGGCGGTACGGGTCCGGGATCTCACCGGTTCGACCAGTCCGATTGTGAGCATTGACCATCGCGTGGCCCGCGGGCCGCACTACGATCTGACCCGCCACCGCACCCCGGATACGACGTTGGCTGCAGCGTTGATTGACTGGCGGGCCACTGTCGACGTGGACACGATCATCACGGAGATGATCGCCGACTATTCCACGCCCGCGTCCTTGTTTCCGCTGCTGGACGGCGACGTGACGGTCTAAGGTCCGCAGGTTTCCCGCGGGGGGCGGTTGCGGGTTCGGGCACGCTCCAGGGAACCGGGTGCGGTCCACGGCTTTCCGGTGTCGCTGGGCCCGAGTGCCAGGTTGCTGTGCCGGGCGCGGTTGTCGGTCTACTGCGGGGCCTGTGTTCGCGGGCAGCACTGTTTTCGGGAGTGCCCGCTCAGATTCGCGGGGCGCGGGTGAGTGTCGGCAGCCCCTCGGGGAAGAGCACAGCGGCCGGGTCGGGGAGTTCCACTCCCGCCAGTTCTGCGGCAGCGCGGCTCAGTTCCGGGTTGTTGAGGTGTCCTGCCACAGTCGTGATGATCTCCCGTAGCGCTGCCACCACGTCTGCTCCGCGGTATGCGGAAGCGTAGCGGGCGGCCACGGCCGGGGTCCGCGACTGGCATGCCGCGCAGTGCAGCAGCACCCGCTTGTTCTCGTCGCGCAGCTGCGCGACCATACGGGCTGCTTCGTCCAGCACGAAATGCAGGTTGGGGTTGGCTCCGGGTAGGTCGTGCAGCCACACTTCCACGATGTCGCGGCGTGGCAGATGCGGTGGGTGGTCGCGAGTGCCCATCCGGCACAGCGACACTACTGCGTCCGCGTCAGTGCTGTCACGGACGTATTCCATGGTGCACAGCACGACCCCCGGGTCGTGAGGGTGAGGGATCGCGAAGGGTTGGCGGTGTTCCCGGTCAAGACCGGGCACCACTTGGGTGTCGCGTTGCGGCCAGGCTGCGGGGTCCGGGCCGCGGGCGGCGACGAGCGCGGCGGTGACGAGGACGCGCTGCGGTGTGGCTGCGGCGAGTTCCCGCTGCACGGACAGCGGGATAGCGGAGACTCCCCAGCGGGCGCCGGCGAGTACGCCCGCGTACTGGGCGGCGGCGAGCCCGCCTTGGGTGTAGGCCCGCTGGACTGCGGCGGTGAGCTGAGTGCAGGGGAAGAGGCCGCGTGCGAGGTCCAAAGGCGGTGTCGGAGTTTCTGCTGCCGCCCGCCAGCCCACGGCTGCCGGGTGTGCGCTGTCCGGGAAGACAGGGTCGGGGAGGATGCCGTCGACTACTCCGCGTTGCACTGCTGCGGCCCAGTGGCGGGCAAGAGGAGTGCCGGGCAGTTCGCGAGGCCCGGCGGTGAGGTCCCGGATCGCTTCCCTGGCCTGGCCGCCGATTCCTGCCAGGTATTCCTCGGCTGGCTGGGGGTCTTCCCCCAGCAGCAGGCGGGCTGCTGCCCCGCCGACCATTGCTCCGGCGGCCCGGTCCCAGACCACGTGCCATTCGTCCCACACGGCCGTACGTGCTCACCCCCCGAGTATCCGTAGTGTGCCGCACCGTTTTTCTCTTCCGTGCTGGCCGGTGCTCTTTGCGGAAGCTCGGCGCGGGGAGAAGAGGTAGTTTTGGGGCCGTCCCACCGGTGCGAGGAGCGGGAGGAGTGGGTATGGGGCGGGTCACCACCCGGGTACGGGTGCGGCGGATCAGCGGTTCCGTGGCGCGTGACCGCATGGACACCCTCGTGGTGGAAGAACCATTGGAGATGCGGCTCGGCGGTCAAGTATTGACCGTCACCATGCGCACTCCCGGACACGATTTTGAGATGGTGACCGGGTTCCTCATCGGTGAGGGCGTGATCGCTGATGCTTCCGACATCCACTCCCTGCGCTATTGCGCGGGCGCGACCGAGGACGGCGTCAATACGTACAACGTTATCGACGTCGTCTTAGCTCCCGGTGTTCCGGAACCGAATGTCGCTGCGGCACGGAACTTCACCACTACCTCGTCGTGCGGGGTGTGCGGGAAGACCAGTCTGGAAGCGGTGCGGACGAAGAGCCGTTTCGTGGTAGCTGACGACGGGGTGTGTTTCTCCACGGCTGTCTTGTCTGCTCTGCCGGACCGGTTGCGGGAAGCACAGAAAGTGTTTGCGCGCACGGGCGGGCTGCACGCTGCTGCGCTCGTCACCCCCGGCGGGGAGCTGCTGTGTGTCCGGGAGGACATCGGTCGGCACAACGCGGTGGACAAGGTGATCGGGTATGCCGCTGGCCGGTACGGGCTGCCGTTGCGGGGCATGGGGCTGCTGGTGTCGAGCCGAGCTTCGTTCGAGTTGACGCAGAAAGCCTTGATGGCGGGGATTCCGGTGCTGGCCGCGGTCTCCGCGCCGTCGTCGCTGGCGGTGGAGCTGGCCGACCAGTCGGGGATGACCCTCATCGGGTTCCTGCGCGGTCCTTCGATGAACGTCTACGCCGGGGGGCACCGCGTGGTCGAGGATTGACTGCTCCCCCGCCTGAGGGCCGGGACGCCTCTGGGGCTCTCGGTGACCGGGCCCTCGGCGGGGTGTTTGGGGGATGGTCAGCGGGCGGAACCGGTCTGCGGGGCCGGGTCCTGGGCGGTGGGCAGCGTCTCCGGGCCTTGCGCGGCACTGGTGTCGGGGACCGCGGTCTGGGCGAGGAACGCACCGGTCACCACGGCGGCCGCCCCGACAAGCTGGGCGACGCTCAACGCTTCCCCGAGCAGCAGCCAGGCCAGGACGATAGAGGTTACGACCTCCAGGTAGGCCACTCCCCCGGCGACGACAGGGGACAGCCGCCGTACCGCGGCCACCCCGGTGAGGTAGGCGATGGTGGTGGCGACCAGGGCAAGCCACACCAGGAGGATGAGGGCGGGGATGTCCAGCCCGCCGAACCCGACATTCTGGGCCAGGATGCCCCACGGCAGGGTCCACGGGCGGGCGAGGAGGCTCAGGAGTGCGGTGGCGATGAGCGCGCCGTAGGAGATGACAGCGAGAGGGTCGACGTCGTCGCGGGCCGTGTCCGACAGCAGGAAGTAGGTGGCCTGGCAGACCGCTGCAGCCAGCGCGAGGATCAGGCCGACCGCGTCCAGGCGGATGCCTGCCCAGACTTCGACGAGGCAGCCCAGGCCGATGACTGCCAGGGCCACGCCGAGGGATGCGGCGCGGGACACGGGGATGCGCCGCACGAGGCGGGTCCACAGCAGGACGAGGACGGGGCCGAGGAATTCGATGAGGAGCGCCACCCCCACGGGGATCCGGGAAATGGCTGCGAAGTAGAAGGCTTGGACTCCCGCCATCGGGAAGACGCCGTAGGCGAGGAGAAGGGCGGGGCGGGTACGCAGGGTGCGGTGGTGGCGGAAAGCGACGGGAAGCAGGAGTAGAGCTGCTCCGGCTACCCGGAGCCACGTGACGTGCAGGGGGTCGAGTCCGGCGTCGATGAGCGGCCGGGCCACGGGGCCGGAGCCGCCGAAGGCAAGTGCAGAGGCGATCGCGAATGCCAACCCGGAGGACCGGTTTCTGGTGATGTCGGCCATGACTCCCCCTGACATCGAAATTGTCCGCTGATAGGACCTTGACGGCCGCGTTGATCCTAGGCCATCCGGAGACAGTCGGATCCGGGGGTGTCGTGCCGGTGCGGGGCATGGGGCAGCGGACGTCGTGTTAGACGGCGATGCGGTCGCGGAACCGCTCTTCCAGGCGGAGGAGATGGAGGGTGGTTGCGGCCTGCGCTGCCTCCGGGTCCCGGTTCTGCAGGGCGCGGTAGATGATGTGGTGGTCGCCGCGGAGCTGTGCCGCCCATTCTTCCTCGTCGGCTGCCGGGTCGCGGTGGATCCGCGCTCCCAGCGCGGGTGAGGCCAGCCCGTCGATGAGTGCCGCCAGGGTCGCGTTTCCCGCGAGTTCGGCGAGGGTGCGGTGGAAGGCGGTGCCTGCCTCGGTCGCGGCCAGGCCGCAGGCGTGGTCTTCTGCGTCCAGGAGGGCGGCCAGGGTGCTCAGGTGTGTGTCGCTGGCGCGGACCGCAGCGAGTGCTGCGGCGGCCGGTTCCACGATGCGGCGCACGTGGAGCATTTCCAGCAGGGTGGTGCCGCGGCCGACCTCGGCGAGGACGGAGAAGGGTTCGAGCAGTCTGCGGGGGTGGAGTTCGGTGACGTAGACGCCTGCGCCGTGCCGCGCTTCCAGTACCCCCAGGGTGGTCAGGACCCGGATCGCTTCCCGCATGGAGCTGCGGGAGAGTCCCATTTTCGCGGCGAGTTCCCGCTCGGTGGGGAGCCGCTGGCCGGGGTGGAGTGTTCCGTCGGCGATCATCGCCTTGATCTGTTCGACTGCTCGGCGGGTCACCGTCATCCGTCCGGCACGGGGGGCCGCGCGCACGGGGCTCTCGGAGGTCACGTTGGCGCCTTCCTCGTCTTACCAGACCAATGAGGGGAGCACCATCCCCGCACAGGGGGGTGTGCGGGGATGGTGCCGGGTGTGGCCCCCGCCGATGACGGGGGCCACGGCGGCTTACATCCGAATCCAGGGCGAGGTTCAGCCGATGGAGCAGACCGCGCCGTTGACGGTGAACTTCTCAGGTTTGGTGTTCGAACCGCCCCAGGTTCCGTTGAAGCCGATGTTGACTGAGCCGCCCGGCGGAACTGATCCGTTCCACGGCAAGGAGGTGGCGGTCACGTCACTGCCGCTCTGCTGCCAGTTGGCGCTCCAGCCGTGGCTGACAGTCTGTCCCGACGGGAAGGTGAAGCGCAGTTCCCAGGAGTCCCACGGGGTGCTGCCGGTGTTGGTCAGCGTCACCGAGGCGGTGAAGCCGCCCGGCCAGTCGTTGGTCTGGTACGTCACCGCGCAGGAGGCGCTGGGCGTGGGAGTCTCGTCCTCCTTCTCGGTGGTGAAGGTGACGGTGGCTGGCGTGGAGAGGTTGCCTGCCGCGTCGTAGGCGACCACCTGGACGGTGTACTCCTGGTCCGCGCTCAGCCCGGTGAGCGTGTAGCTGGTCTGCGCGGTGGTGCCCACCTCTTCAGCGTCACCGTCGCGGACCAGGGAGACCTTGTAGCCGACCACTCCGACGTTGTCGGTGGAGGCGTCCCAGGTCAGGGTGGCGCTGGTCGCGGTGATGTCGCTGGCCTTCAGGTTCCCAGGCTTGCTCGGCGGGGTCTCGTCGTCGCCCGGTCCGGGCTCTTCTCCGCCGGGCTCGCCGGCGTCGTCCTGGTCGGCGATGAAGGACGCGATCCACGACAGGGGGGCGTTCCAGTTGATGGTCAGCTCGTTGGTGGACCACGACTCGATGTGGTCGATGTAGCACATCTGGGGGGCGCACCCGGTCAGCTTGGACTGGGCCACCGGGTCCCAGGTGGTGGAGTCGGAGTTGGGTCCACCGGCCAGCGTGCCCTTGGGCGGGTTGGGCAGCCGGGGGTCGAGCTGGTGGGCGTACCAGCGGCTGTGCTGGTTGCGGGAGTCCTTGTCGCCGTAGCCGGTGACGTAGGACTGGTTCAGCGCGTTGCGGCCGAAGATGTAGTCCATGCCTTCCAGCACGCCGTCGCGGTATTTGGTGTCACCGGTGAGGTCGAAGGCGACCGCCAGGATCACCATGTTGTTGAGGACAGCGCTGTTGGAGCCCCAGACGAACACGCCGTTGTTCGGCTTGTAGGCCAGGCCCCACGGGCTGGTCTCGACGTTGGCGAGGTACATGTCGGCGGCATCGACCACGGACTGGCGCACCCGGTCGCGGTCGGCGAGGTCGTTGGGGATCGTGGCCAGCTGGAGGCGGGCCAGCGCAGCAGTCCATCCCCAGTCGAAGGCGCCGTCGCGGAAGACCTCTTCGTCGTCGGTGTGCAGCGGCGACGAGGTCACCGCGTCGCGGTACTCCTCCTTGCCGGTGGTGAGGAACAGTTCGGCCGCGGCCCAGTAGAACTCGTCGGTGACGTTGTTGTCGTTGTACGGGCCGCCGCCTTCACCGAAGGCAGGCGCGTAGATGTTCGGGTTGGCCTTGGCGGCGTCCCACGCGGTTTCCGCGGCAGCCAGGCACTCGGCGGCGAAATCCTCGTCGAAGGGTTCGAACACGCGAGCGCACTGGGCGGCGGTGGCGGCCAGGTTCAGCGTGGCCGCGGTGGACGGCGGCTGCAGGTAGCGCGGCTGCGGGTCAGCGGAGGGCAGCAGCGGCAGCCCGGTCCACTGTTCGTCGTGGATCTTGTGGTGCGCCATGCCGGCGAGCGGTTCGCCTTCGGGCACCTGCATCTTGAGGAGGAACTCCATCTCCCAGCGTGCTTCGTCGAGCACGTCGGGCACGCCGTTGCCGGTTTCGGGCAGGCGCAGGGTGGAGTCGGCCAGCTTGTCGGGCTGGGCGGTGTCGGCGAGCTGGGAGCGCTCGTAGATGCTCATGATCTGGTGCACCGAGATACCGCCGTTGACCACGTATTTGCCGTGGTCGCCCGCGTCGTACCAGCCGCCGGAGACGTCCAGGGAGTAGTCGCAGGTGCCGGGCGCGCACGGCACGTCGGTATCGCCCTGGTTGGGGGGCACGCCGATGTGGCCGGCCGGGCGTCCGTAGCCGGGGGCGATGGAGTCGAGGATCTCGATGCCGCTGCGCTGCGGGTAGTAGAACGACAGCGCGTCGACGCGCAGTTCCTCGTAGACGCTTTCGTCGATGTCGAAGGGGTAGCTGGTTTCACCGTCGACGGTGAGCGTGTAGTCGCTTCCCTTCGTGGTGTAGGAGCTGAAGTCGACGGTGTGGACGTTGAGCCCGGAGCTGGAGTCCGCGCCGTGCGGCTTGGTCTGGCCGCTGGCGACCACGTTACCGTCGGCGTCGGCAAGCTCCCAGGTGAGCGCGCTGGTGGCGTCGGTGACCACGGTCGCCTTCTTGGGACCGTGCGGGAGGTAGCCGACCTGGTTGACGCGGACCCGCGGTCCGGTGTCGGGTTCGTAGACCGGGGGTTCGGCGCCGCCGAGCAGGGCGACGTCGTCGAGGCAGAAGGTCCACGGTTCGTCGGAGCCGCCGATCTGGAAGGCGACTTGGGCGTCGTCCCAGTCGACGTTGGAGGTGAAGACGAATTCGTAGGTTTCTGCCTCGGGGCCGAGCAGGGCACGCTCGTCCATCTGGGTGGTCCACGGCTCCACGGGCTCTTGCACCAGGGCGCGGATGGAGACGGGGACGGTGCTGGAGGCAGTGAAGGAGAAGGCGTAGGACTCACCTTCGATGAGGGGGATGTCGTCCTGGCCGATGATCACGTCCCACGGGTTGACGGTGCCGCCGGGGACGTCGACGCACAGCATCCCGTCGGTGACGTTGAGTTGGATGTTCTCGGTTCCCCACCAGGGTGCGGTGCCGGAGCTGAAGTCGCCGTTGCGAATCTGGTTGACTTCGTCTGCCTGGGCGGGAACCGCCGTACCCCCGAGCGCGACTGCGCAAGTCGCCGCGGTGAGGGCGACAAGGGGGGATCGAGATCTGGGTCTCCTAAGCACGGAAGTCCTTCCGTAGGGGGATTCGAACTGGGAGGATGACCTCACAGCGGAGGCCCACCATGGGAGCGCTCCCATTTCATGTGACCTATGACATAAAAACAGGATCACTCAGCGGTGTCAATAGGTTACGCTCGGATCAGGACTTTCCGGCTGCTCTTTCCTCCCGCAGAACAAAAAGGGCCCCGCTACCCGCGGGGTTATTCTCTGCTCGTCCAGCGTTCTCCCCGGGGCAGCGGGCCCTATTCCCGCCGTTTTACACACTGAATCCGCGGAACAGCAGGCTGGCCAGAATCAGGCCTACGACCAGGTTGAACAGCGTGGCGAGCGCGAAGACTCCGATCGGCCGCCAGCCGACCTCCTTGAGCGAATTGACGCTGAATTCCAGGCCAATACTGGTGAACGCCGCAATGAGGAACCAGTCACGCAGGGCTTTGGCCGTATCGAGCCCGGCCGCTCCCGCTTCGCCCATGGCACTGGCCCACAGGGTGGCGATGATGGACGCGGCGAGGAAGCCCAGCACGAACTTGGGGAATCGGTCCCAGAGAGTGCGTGCCCAGGTGCCGATGCCGACCGTCGCCCCGCCTGCCGGAGCCACCCGGAAGGTGAAGTAGGCGGTGAGCAGGACGGCGGCCACGCCCATGAGGATGTTCTGCGTGGACTTGACGATAGAGGCGATCTGCAGCGCCCCCTCACCGACGATGGCGCCTGAGGCGGCCACCGCCGCTGTCGTGTCGATGTTGCCGCCGATCCAGGCTCCTGCCTGGGCCGCGTTGAGACCGATGATCTCCACGAGCCAGGGCAGCAGGAAGATGGACGGCAGCGCGAACAGGATCACCAGGCTCGCGGTGTAGGCGAGCTGTTCCTTACGGGCCTGCACGGCTCCGGCTGCAGCGATCGCGGCGCTCACCCCGCAGATCGACACGGAGGAGGCCAGCAGGGCGCGCAACCGGTCGTCCAGTCCGAAGCGGCCGCCCAGCCACCAGGTGAAGAGGAAGACCGCGCTGACCAAGAGGATCGCCTGGAGGATGGCCGGTCCTGCGGCTTTGATGATCACGTCGAACAGGACTGTGGAGCCGAGGAGGACCAGACCGGTCTTGATGAAGAACTCGGTGCGGAATCCTCCGGCGAGCCGACGGCGGATTCCCAGGGCGCTGAGCACGGCGTTGGCCGCCAGTCCCAGCAGGATCGCGTAGACGGGATATTCGACGGCTTTGGCGACTCCGGCGAAACCAGTGCCTTCGGCGGCCGCGGGGACAGCGGACTCCAGGAACCGGGTCACTGCGGCAAGGAGGACGACGACGGCGACTCCGAGCAGCGCCCAGTACCAGGGGCGGGCGGGGTCGGCGCCGTCAGGTGCTGCAACGTCGGGGGGTGTCGTAGTGCTCTCGCTCATCAGGGCACCAGTCCCGTGGGGATAATCCCGATCAGGGAAGCGGCCAACAGGACGAGGCCGAGGACGGTCGCGGCCCAGTCTTCGCTGAGTCGGAAGCGAGGTGCACCGGTGGGATGGGATGCTCTGTCGTTCATGGCGTGTCCTTACCGGCAGACGAGTGTGCAGGGTGCGGGAGTACCGCGCGCCCACCTTAACTCAAGTAATCCTACCTATTTAGTATAGATATGGGCTACTTTTCCGAAAAGACCGCCTCGCTCCCCTGCCTGCGACGCACTACCCTGGGCTCCTGAACCGGTTCACATGCGAGCATGCACCAGCTACCAGGAGCGCTAGTGAGCAACGACCACCTCCCCGAGTTCCCGGCCGGATTCTGGTTCGGCGCGGCTACGGCCAGCTACCAGATCGAGGGTGCGGTCCACGCGGACGGACGCGGCCCGTCCATCTGGGACACCTACAGCCACACACCGGGCCTGGTCCTCAACGGCGACACCGGCGACGTGGCCTGCGACCACTACCACCGCTACCCCGAGGACGTGGAGCTCCTGCGCCGCCTGGGGGTGGACGCCTACCGCTTCTCCATCGCCTGGCCGCGCGTCATGCCCACGGGATCAGGCGACGTCAACCAGCGCGGCCTGGACTTCTACGACCGTCTCGTCGATGCGCTGCTCGAAGCGGGGATCACCCCGGTGCCCACCCTCTACCACTGGGACCTGCCGCAGGCCCTGGAGGATGCCGGCGGCTGGCGTTCCCGCAGCACCGCGGAGCACTTCGCCGCCTACACCCGGGCGGTCGTTGCCCGTCTCGGCGACCGGATCCGCCACTGGATCACGCTCAACGAGCCGTTCTGCAGCGCTTTCCTGGGCTATGCCGTGGGCCGGCACGCCCCCGGGGCCCGGGAAGGCACGCCTGCGCTCGCCGCCGCGCACCACCTGCTCCTCGCCCACAGCCTGGCAGTGCAGGAACTGCGCGCTGCCGATGCGGGCGAGGTCGGCATCACCCTCAACCCCGACCGGATCCTGCCCGCCTCCGACAGTGCGGCCGACCGCGCGGCTGCCGACCGCGCGGAAACCCTGCACAACCGGGTCTGGTTCGACCCGCTGTTCGCCGGCCGCTACCCCGCGAACGAAGCCGACGTGTGGGGAGAGCTCGCGGACGGCTCGTACCGGCGCGACGGCGACCTGGAGATCATCGGCCAGCCGCTGGACTTCCTCGGCATCAACTACTACCGGCCGCTCAAAGTCGCCGACGGCCCGCTGACCGAAGCCGACCCGGCACGCCGCACCGCCGTAGACATCCGCGCCCACCAGCAGCGTTTCGATGGAGTGCGGCACACAGCCATGGACTGGCCGGTCGTCCCCGAATCCTTCACGGACCTGCTGCTGGACCTCACGGAGCGCTACCCGAACCTTCCGCCCATCTACATCACAGAGAACGGCTCAGCCGAGCACGACGTCGTCTCCCCTGACGGACGGGTGCACGACACGGACCGCATCGCCTATCTCAACGACCACCTGCATGCCCTGGCCGCGGCGATCCGCGCCGGGGTGGACGTGCGCGGCTACTTCGTCTGGTCGCTGCTCGACAACTTCGAGTGGGCGTTCGGATACGAGCGGCGTTTCGGCATCGTCCGGGTGGACTACGACACCTTGGAACGGCTTCCGAAGGACAGCTACTTCTGGTATCAGCGGCTCATCGAGCACCACCGCGCCCGCCACCGCGGCTGACCCCTCGTCTGCGGGCTGCCTGGGGCAGCGGCTGCACAGCCGCTACCCGGACTGGCCACGATCCGCTCTGCCGTAACGTGCGCACCACGGTGTCGATACTCTCCAGGGCCGCACAGCATCGACAGTCCGGCCTCTCCCCTACATACGCCCCTCCGGTTCGCCCCACAGGACAATCTCGATCTTTCAACCTCGGTGGAGCGTGGACCGGGCGTGGACGAATCGGTGGAGGTCTGCCGGGAACACGACGCGGTCTCCTGCGGTGCGAGCGGGAACGGCTTGGTGGCCTGGCTCGTCGGCTCCGCCCCGCTGCCCACTCCTCCGCCTGGGCCGCTGACCCCGAGCACTTTCGGGTTGCCGGGCAGCAGGCACGGCTCGTCCCTGCTGCCGGTCCGCGGCCGGGTGACGTCAACATTGGGAGCTCCTCACCCAGGAGACCGCCGCTCCCGATGGTCCTGATGCCCCTTGTGCACAGCAGCGGCCCACGCTGGGGCCGTGCGCACTGCGGCGGCTCCGGCTTCGGCGCTGCAATGCACGGCCATCGTGCTCTCTTTTCTCGTCACGCTGGGGAGAGTGCCCGCTCCGCCTCACGTTACGGCCATGACTTGCCGAGACAACGGACCCTAATCCCGACCCTCATGTCTGGTTTTTCACGGTGTGCGGTGGGGTGGGAAAGCGTCGCCGAGCGGGGAGCGGGGGACGGCGTAGTGGCATGCCACAGCGTGGTCGTTGCCGTGGTCGGCCAGGGTCGGCACCTCTGTTGCGCAGCGGGCCTGCTCTGCTTCCGTGAGACGGGCGAACACGGGACAGCGGGTGCGGAACCGGCAGCCCGAGGGGGGATGCATCGGGCTGGGCACGTCGCCGCGGAGCACAATCCGCTGCCGGGCACGCTCCCGGCGCGGGTCCGGGATCGGCACCGCGGAGATCAGCGCCTGGGTATAGGGGTGGGCTGCCGCGGTGAACAGGCGTTCCACGGGTGCGGTCTCCACGATCCGCCCCAGGTACATCACCGCGACCTGGTCAGCGAGGTGCCGGACCACGGCCAGGTCGTGGGAGACGAAGAGGTAGGAAAGCCCCAGCCGCTCCTGGAGTTCCTCGAGGAGGTTGATCACCCCGGCTTGGACGGACACGTCCAGCGCGGAGACCGGCTCGTCCAAGACGAGCACTTCAGGTTCTAAGGCGAGGGCGCGTGCAATCCCGACGCGCTGCCGTTGGCCGCCAGAGAACTCGTGCGGGTACCGGTTGCCGTGGGCCGGGTCCAAACCGACGAGCCGGAACAGCTCCCGGACCCGTTCTGCTCCCCCGTTGCGGAACTGGCCGTGGATGCGCAGCGGTTCAGCGACCGCATCGAACACGGTCATCCGCGGGTCCAGGGAGGCGAACGGGTCTTGGAACACGATCTGCATGCTGCGACGCAACGGCCGCATCCGGGACGAGGACAGTCCGGTGAGAGTCTGCCCGCGGTAGGACACCCGGCCGCGGGTCGGAGGGATGAGGTTGAGCAGCATCCGGGCCGTGGTGGACTTCCCGCACCCGGATTCGCCTACCAGCGCCAAGGTCTGGTGGGCGTGCAGGGTGAGAGAGACGTCGCATACCGCGTGGATCTCCCCGCTGCGGCGCCGGATCAGCCCTTTGGAGCGCACCGGGAAGTGTTTGACGAGGCCTTCGGCGACGAGCACGGGCTCGCCGCGGCTGCGGGTGCGCTCCACCGCCTCTGGAAGCGGGTTCGCACTCGGAGCCGTATTAGAGGCGAACAACTCTTCCGGTCGGATACCGGCCAGTTGGTCAGCGAAGTGGCAGGCTGCGGCATGGGTGTCGCTGACCGCAGTGAGCTGCGGGGTGCTGGTACGGCACACCGGTTTCGCGAGCGGGCAGCGGGGCGCGAACGCGCATCCGGAGAGCTGGTGGTCCGGGGAGGGCGGGGCGCCGGGGATGGGGACGAGCCTGCTGTGGGGTGCGGCGTCCATGCGTGGCTGGCTGCCCAGCAGGCCGAGAGTGTAGGGCATTTGCGGGGAGGAGAAGACCTCGTCCACGCTTCCGGTTTCCACGATGCGTCCCGCATACATCACCGCGACCCGGTCGACGTGTCCGGCGGCGATGCCCAGGTCGTGGGTGATGAGCACGAGCGCGGCACCGGTAGCGCGGCGTGCGGCCTGCAGTGCGTCGAGGACTTGTGCTTGGACGGTCACGTCCAGGGCGGTGGTGGGCTCGTCGGCGATGATCACGTCGGGGTCGTTGGCCATGGCGATGGCGAGCACAACCCGCTGGCGCATGCCGCCGGAGAGTTCATGCGGGTAAGCGTCGATACGCTGCTCCGGTTGGGGGATGCCGACGGTCCGCAGGAGTTCCACGGCGCGTTCGCGGGCGGCAGCGCGGGACACGTCCCGGTGGGCGTGGATCGCCTCGGTGATCTGCGTGCCGATCGGGTGGACGGGGTTGAGCGAGGTCAGCGGGTCTTGGAAGACCATGGCGACGCGGGCGCCGCGGATCCGGGTCAGTTCTGCGTCTTTGCGGCCGACGACTTCGTAGCCGGCGACCTGGATCGAACCGGAGACGCGGGCCGTGCGGGGCAGGAGTCCCAGGACAGCGAGTGCGGACACGGACTTGCCGGATCCGGATTCGCCCACGATGCCGAGGGCTTCGCCGCGGCGCAGGTGGTAGGAGATGCCGCGCACGGCGTGGACGTCCCCTTCGCTGGTGGGGATCCGGACGTGTAGGTCGGTGACGCTGAGCACGGGGGCGTCTGCGGCAGCGGTTGCAGGGTTCGGGGCGTGGTTGGTCGAAGTCATCGGCGTGTGATGGTTTGTCGAGGGTCGAGGGCGTCGCGCAGGCCGTCACCGATGAAGTTAATCGTCAGGCAGATCATCACGATGAACAAGCCCGGCGGGTAGAAGAGCCACGGCCGGGTGAAGGCGGCGGTGCGCGCGTTGTCGATCATCAGGCCGAGGGAGATGTCGGGTGCCTGGATGCCGAAACCGAGGAAGGACATGCTCGCTTCGAGCAGGATCGACGTGGCAATGAGGAGGGTGGCGGCGACGATCGTGGGACCGGCCGCGTTGGGGAGCAGGTGGTGGAGGACGATGCGGGCGTCAGAGGCGCCGGCAGCGCGGGCCGCTTCCACGAACTCCTGTTCCCGCAGGGAGAGCACTACGCCGCGGACGACGCGTGCGATCGTGGTCCACGAGAACAGCGCGATGATGAGCGCGACCGCCCACCAGGTGGTGCCGCCGCGCACGTTGCCGCTGATGGCGGCGACAGCGACGAGGAGGGGGACCACCATGAGCACGTCGACGATACGCATCATCACCGCGTCGATCCAGCCCCGGTAGTAGCCGGCGACCGCGCCCCACAGCGCACCGAAGGCGGTGGCCAGCACGGAGACGGTGAGCGCGACTTTGAGGGTCTGCTGGGTGCCGCGCATGAGCTGGCCGAGCACGTCGTGTCCGGCGTTGGTGGTGCCGAAAGGGTGGGCCCAGCTGGGTGGCTGGTTGGGCAGGATTTCCCGGTGCACGGTGTGGTCCCACGGCCACAGGAGGGGGCCGAGGAACGCGAACAGCACGGTGAGGACGAGCACGGTGAGGCTGGCCATGGCCATGCGGTGGCGGAGAAACCGGGTGGCGACCATGCGGAGTTGCCCGTGCTCGGCACTGCGGTCGACAGGATCAGGTGATGCCGCGCTCGCAGACGGGGCGGGGGTGCTGGCGGGCGGGTGGAGGTCACTCATAGCGGATCCTCGGGTCGAGTACGCCGTAGAGCAGGTCGGCAATGAGGTTGGCGATGATGACCGCGGTCCCGCTGAGCATCAGCCAGCCCATGAGGGCATAAGAGTCGTTGCGTTTGATCGCTTCCACGAAGAAGTCGCCGAGGCCGCGCCATTGGAAGACGGTTTCGATGAGGATGACTCCGTCCACGGTTCCGGCGACGGTGACGGCGACGACGGTGGTCAGCGGGATGAGGGCGGTGCGCAGGGCGTGTCTGCGCAGGACGACGCGGTTGGGCAGGCCTTTGGCTCGGGCGAGGCGCACGTAGTCGCTGTTGAGGACTTCCAGCATGGAGGTGCGCTGGTAGCGGCTCCAGGCGGCGTATCCGGTGAGCATCAGGGTGAGGGTGGGGAGGACGAGGTGGCCGAGGTGGTCGGCGAGGAGTTGTGCGGTGGTGAAGCCGCGAGTGTCGGCGGAGGTTGCGCCGACGGTGTAGAAGATCGTGTAGCCGGTCTGCTGGTTGACCCACACTCCGGCTTCCTTGATGAGCGCGCCCAGCCAGAAGGTGGGCATGGCGAGGGCGAGGAAGCCGATGAGGGTGAGGGTGTAGTCGACCATCGAGTATTGGCGGAGTGCGCTGATGACTCCGCTGAGGATCGCTAGTCCGAGTGCCAACAGCAGGGCGGCACTGACCAGGCGCAGGGTGGTGCCGAGTCGTTCGGCGAGGGCGTGTCCGATGTCGTAGTCGGCTCCTTGGACGGAGGGGCCGAATTTGCCGCGGAGCAGGCCGATGTCGCCGTTGCCTCCGATGCCGGTCAGCCACAGCACGTACCGTTCCGGCAGGGAGCGGTCCAGGTAGAGCCGGGCTTCTTCGGCTTTGATCACTTCTTCGGGAACGGGGGGCTGCTGGACGCGCAGGTCAGCGAGCGGGTCTCCGGACAGGTCGATGAGGAGGAAGGTGAGGATGGAGGCCGCGAGCAGCAGCGGGATGGTGCCGAGCAGGCGGCGGACGGTGTAGGCGAGCATGGGGGTCCTCGGGATGCGGCGCGGTCCTGGGCGAAGGGGTGATCCCCTCCGCCCAGGCTCGGGGGTCACTATTGGGCGACCAGTCCCCACTCGTGGTGCTGGTAGAGGGCGCGCAGGCTGGATGAGGGGTTGTCGCGGACGTTGACGTAGTCGTCGGTCACGAGGATGTAGACGGGCATGTTGAACAGCGGCAGGACGTAGGCGTCCTGGGCGACGATGCGGGCCGCTTCGTTGGCGTATTCGGCGGCTTCGTCGAGGGAGGAGGCGTTGCGGGCGCGTTCGACGAGTTCGTCGACTTCCTCGTTGTGGTAGCGGCCGAAGTTGCTGTCGCTAGTGCTGCTCCAGTACTGGCTGGGCGCGGTGGCGAAGGACGGGGTGCTGCTCCAGCCGTACTGCATGATGTCGTAGTCCTGAGCGGCGAGGGTGCCGCCGAGGTCGTCGGTGGGTTCGATGGTGACCTCGATGCCGATCTCCGCCAGGTAGGACTGGATGAGTTCTGTCGAGGTGTCGCGCACCGTGTTGCTGGTGGAGCGCAGCCGGAACGGGCCGACTTTCTCCCCGTCGCGGGTCAGGGTGTCGCCTTCGTAGGTGTATCCGGCGTCGAGGAGGATCTGGCGGGCGGCGTCGATGTCTCCGCTGCCTTGACCGGTCTCGGTGATGACGTCGGTGTGGTAGGGGCTGTCGTTGGAGAAGACGTGGTTGGTGCGGGGTTCTGCCTCGGGGTAGAGCTGGGCGATGGTGCGCTGCGTGATGTCTTCGACGTCGATGGCGGTGAAGATGGCGCGGCGGAGCTCAACGTCTTTGAGCCACTCGTTGTCGAGGTTGAAGTCGATGTGCTCCCAACTGGGCCCTTCGGTGATGCTCACGTTGAGGTTGGGGCGCTGCCGGGCTTGTTCCACGGTGTCTTGGCCGAAGGCGACGGGTGAGGTGCCGTGGGCTTCACCATTGTCGAGGGCGCTGATCCAGGTGCCTTCGTCGGTGAGGAAGCGGATGACGACGGTGTCGAGCGTGGGCTGGACTTCGCCGTACCACTGTGGGTTGGGTTCTTTGATGACCTGGGTTTTGAGGTCGCCTTCGACGAGGCGGTAGGGGCCGCCGGAGAAGGTGGGCATGGTGGTGTGCAGCCATTGGAAGTATTCGCCCACACCTTCGGGGGTGGTGATGTCGAATCCTTGCTCTTCGGCGATGTGGGCGGGGTAGATGCCTCCGGCGATGTTGTCTGCGCTGAACCGGTCCCGCCATTCGGGGTCGGCGACACCGTCGACGAGGGTCACGGTGACGGTGGAGCCGCCGTCGCTTCCTTCAACGCTGGCGATCTGGTTGTAGGTGTCGGAGCGCGGCTGGCATCCCTTGCAGTGGCCGGCTTCTTCGGTAGTGCTGAGTTTCCAGGTGATTTCGAAGTCGGCGGCGGTGATGGGGGTGCCGTCGTCCCAGACGGCTTCGGGGCGGATCTTGAACTGGTAGGTGAAGGGGTCTTCGTCGATGAGTTGGGGTTCCTCGGCAAGGAGGTCCAGGTTGGTGGTGAAGGTGGCGCCGTCAGGCTCCCAGTAGCCGGTGTTCGGCAGGATGCCGTGGAGCATTTGGAGGGTGTAGACGCTTCCCCCTTCTGGTGAGAGGGAGGCCCAGGCTCCGGGGAGGGAGTCGACGATCCAGGTGATGCTTCCGCCTTCAGCGCGTTCTCCGCTGTTGCACGTGTTGGGGTTGTCTGCACAGTCCGCGAAGGCATCCGTGTTTTCGCTGCCTTCGTGGGGTGCGCAGGCGGTGAATGCAAAGAGCGCCGCGATGAGCAGCGCGGCGCCTACGGTTGGTCTACTTTTTCACGCATGGCCTCTCCCCTGGGCTGTTCGTGTCCGTGGCAACGAACCCCGAAAAACCGAACAAGCTGGGAGTAATAAGACCATTACTCTCAATTAGTGCAAAGATTTATCTGAGTTTTGTGATGCAGTCGCAATCTTCCCTTTGCCCCGCCGCTAGCAGGACATTGTGACCGAAAGAATCGCAGCGTGGAAGGGTGTATCGCAAGGTGTGACTCTTCACCGGAGCTTCCTTGCGTCACACGAGAAAACAGCGTCACCCAAAGCGACATTCTTCACAAAAAATAAGAAAATGAATTTCTGCTTTATGTCAGAAATAACCACTTTGTCGCAGTATGGCAGACATATCGGAGTTCTACCGCTGGGGTTCCGCTGCGACTCCCCCATGCGCTCCTGCGGCGGGCTCACCGGCGCCGGTACACCGACAGCCGGAAGACCGCGGTCACCTCGACCGGTTCGGGCAGCCGGGCCAGGCGGGAGCGCACCGCCTCAGAGGTGGTGTGGCGGGCGTTCGGCGTCATCCCCACCAGGGTTGCTGCCTCGGCGTGGGAGAGCCGCAGAGGCAGCGTGAACTGCTCGTCGGCTTCCTGGGTGAAGCTGCGGTGCAACTGCGCGGCCAGCCGTTCCTCTTTGCGAGGGTCCACGGCGATCAGCTCCACGTGCGACCGCAGCTCAGCGAGGTGACGGCGGCCCGGGGTGACGACCAGCAGTGTTCCCCCGCGCTGCACGACCCGAGCAAACTCCGCCCCGTTCCGAGGTGCGAACACGTTGAGCAGCACTCCCACGGAGTCTGCCGCCAGCGGTAGGCCCCGCCACACGTCACAGCCCACCGCTCCCGCCCGAGGATGGGCGCGGGCGGCCCGCCGTAGCGCATATCGGGACACGTCCACGGCCAAGCCGTACGCCTTCGGCAGGGCATCCAGCACAGCGGCCAGGTGGTGTCCGGTACCCGCACCGATATCCGCTACCAGTCCCCCAGTCCACCGCTGCGCAGCGTGGTCGGCCAGTACCGCCGACAGCGGGGCGTAGTGCCCCGCGTCGAAGAATGCGCTGCGGGCCTGCACCATGTCCCGGTCGTCCCCCGTGGTCGCCGGGCGTCCCACGGTGAGGTTCACGTAGCCTTGGCGGGCAGCGTCGAAAGAGTGCCCCGTCCTGCAGGCCAGCGCAGTCCCCTGCTGCTGCATCCCGTTCCCGCAGTGCGGGCAGGCCAGCGCCGCCGCCACGGGATCGGGGATCCGCAGCCGTTGCCTCTCCCCCATGACCGTCCAGGCTACTGGCGCCTGGCCCTTCTAGCCTCCGAGCATCTCGCCTCGCGCACCATGGTCCGCGGCCAGCGCACTCCCGGCACCGGGTCCTCGCGGGCGGCCCTCCGCTCACGCTACCGGTGTGCTCAGGGCTGGCGCAGGTCAATAGGCTGGTGCCGCTTGCTGCTCAGCCTGGACGAAAGGTTGTGATCCTATGGCGTCCCGTCCCACCGTGCTGCTGCTCAACGGCCCCAACCTCAACCTGCTGGGTTTGCGCGACCCCGCCCAGTACGGCACCACCACGCTCGCCGAGATCGAAAAACGGGTCGTGTCGCTCGGTGCCGAGCTGGGAGTGGACGTGGTGTGCGCGCAGAGCAACCACGAAGGCGAGCTGATCGACCGCATCCACGCCGCCCGCGAGCTGGACGGCATCGTGTTCAACCCGGGCGCTTACGCCCACACCAGCGTTGCACTGCGCGACGCTATCGACGCGGTCCCCACCCCGTGTGTGGAAGTCCACATCTCCAACATCTACGCCCGGGAACCGTTCCGGCACACGTCGATGACCGCCCCGGTCGTCAACGGCATCATCGGCGGCTGCGGGGTGCACGGCTACGAACTGGCGCTGCGGCACATCGTCTGGCTGATCACCCAGGGCAGGTGAACCGGCCGCACACCCCCTCCCGACGCCACGGGTCGTTCACCTCTGGTTAAATTCTTCGACGGCAGAGAACCACTGTGTGTTCAGTCGGGGGATGAGGCAACCGTGTCGAGGGCAAAGCGCCGCGCAGGGACCGTAATCGCGCTGCTGGGCGCGTTGACACTGGTAGCCGGGTGCGGCAGCGACAACGCGGTACGCGGCGGCGCGCAGATCCCGGTGCCCGAAGACCTGGAGTGTTTCGACGGCGCCATTCGCGGCGCCGGCTCCAGTGCCCAGGAACTGGCCATGCAGGTGTGGATCTCCGCACTCCAGACCGCCTGCGACGATGCGCGGATCTACTACGACGCGATCGGCTCAGGCGGCGGACGGAACCAGTTCATCGACGGCGCGGTGGACTTCGCCGGGTCCGACGCGGCCATGGACGAAGGCGAACAGGAGGAGGCCCGCCAGCGCTGCGACTCCGACGTCATCCACCTGCCCGCCTACGTGGTACCGATCGCGGTGGCCTTCAACCTGGAGGGCATCGACTCGCTCAACCTGACCCCCGACACGCTTGCCCGCCTGTTCAGCGGCGACATCACCCGGTGGAACGACCCGGCGATCGCGGAGACCAACCCCGACGTCGACCTCCCCGACCTTCCCGTGGTCCCGGTCAGCCGTTCAGACGAGTCCGGCACTACGGAGAACTTCACGGCCTACCTGGCGGCTGCTGCTCCTGACGCATGGCCTCACGACCCTGACGGGCAGTGGCCCTTCCCCCCGGTGGAAGCCGGGCAGGGCAACAGCGGCGTGGCCCAGGCGATCCGTGGCGGTCAGGGCACGATCGGCTACCTGGAGGCGTCCCACGCTGAAGGCATGGCCACGGTCCGCGTGGGCTCGGGGGACAGCTTCGTCGCCCCGTCGCCGGAGTCTGCGGCACGGATCGTATCGGTCTCCCCGCGGCGGGACAGCACCACCCCGCACGACCACGCCATGGCGTTGGACTACTCCGCTACCGAAGCCGACGCCTACCCCATCGTGCTGGTCAGCTACGAGATCGCCTGCCTGTCGTACGCGGACGCCGCCACCGCGGAGGGAGTGCGCACCTTCCTGTCCTACCTGCTCAGCGCGGAAGGCCAGGAAGCAGCGTCTCAGGAATCCGGGTCGGCTCCGCTCGACGCGGAACTGCGCGCAGAGCTGCTGGAGTCCGTGGCGGCGATCGGCACCCACTGACCGCTCCCCTGCACTGCCAGGGCTGCGGACTGGTGCCAGGAGGGTGGGCCGCTGCGGCCGTGACTGGAGACCGAACGGGGGTATCGGTGATCGACACAGAGTTTGTCGACCATGTTGCTGACCGGCTGGCCGCCCTGCCCGGGGTGACCGCGGTGAGCCTGGGTGGCTCCCGGGCCGTGGACACGCACCGCGCCGACAGCGACTGGGACCTGGCCATCTACTACCGGGACCGGTTCGACCCGCAAGACTTGCGGGACCTCGGCTGGCCCGGTGAAGTCTCGGAGATCGGCGGTTGGGGCGGCGGGGTGTTCAACGGGGGTGCGTGGCTGACCATCGACGGCCGCCGGGTGGACGTGCACTACCGGGACCTGGCCGTGGTGGAGCACCAGATCACCGAGGCGGAGCACGGCCGGTTCGAGGTTGAGCCGCTCTTGTTCCATCTCGCGGGGATCCCCACCTACCTGGTGGTGGCGGAGCTCGCGCTCAACCGGGTGCTGCGCGGCAGCCTGCCGCGGCCGGTGTTTCCGGAAGCGCTCCGCGCCAGTGCCCCGCCCCGCTGGTGGGGCACGGCGCGTATGACGTTGGACTATGCGCGCAGCAACCACGCACCCCGCGCCCAGGTTGCGCAGGTGGCCGCGGGAATCACGGTAGCTGCCTGCCAGGCCGCGCACGCGGTGCTCGCCGCCCGCGGCGAATGGGTCACCAACGAGAAAACCCTGCTGGACCGGGCGAACGTGCGCGGTATCGACGGGATTGTTGCCGGGCTGCGCGCTGATCCGCACGCACTGGCCGAGGCAGTGGATGCGGCTCGCGCGCTGTTGACCGAGCGGGTCGACGCCGCTCTCAACCAGCGGCCTGGCCCAAGCCCGAGCCGTTAACCGTCCTGTCAGTGCGGTTCAGGCTGGGGCGGGCGCGGCTTCCAACGGAGGCGGGTCAGCGTGCGGGCTTCCCACAGCACGACCACGGCTCCCGCGGCGAGTGCGGTGAGCACCGCGCTGGTCGCATGCGCCGCCACCGTGTGATATGTCGGGGTGAGCGTGCCCCACAGGTTGATCAGCATGTGGCTGACCACGACCGCGGCGACACTTGCCCCCGTGTTGACGTAGACCCACGTCCATAGCACGCGTAGGGCGACCGTGGCGAGGAACTGCCAGGCCACCCAGTCGGGCGGGTGGACCTGGCTCCACGGCACGACATGCCAGGCCGCGCTGACGACACCGATGACAAGGGCTGTGGTCAGCGCACCGTGGCGGGCACGCAGCGCGTCGGTGGCGTACGCCGTCCAGCCCACTTCCTCGGCTGCAGCCGCGCCGAGGTAGACGCAGACCAAGGCGAGCACCCCGGGCAGGGTCGGCTGCGGCATACTGGCCGGCTCCCCGGCAAAGCGCAGGAGGAGGTGGGTCAGCACGGGCCCCGCGGAGACCAGGGGTATCGCGGCATACCAGACCCACCGGCGCGGGCGGGGCGGGACCAGCAGCCGCCCCCACAGGGCACGGACCGCGGCGGACCTCCCCTCCTGCCAGGCCAGCAGGGTAGCGGCGATGGCCGGGCAGACGAACATGAGCGCGCTGACCGGCATCGCCATGGGAACCGCGTCGGGGCTCTCGACGAGAAACCCGAGGATCCAGAAGGGAACCGCGAACAGGAACGTCAGCAGGAAGAGGCGGAGCGGCGCCACCAGTGTCGGCGTGTCGGTCACGGCTACGGACTCCGTGGTTGCTGGTGCAGAAGGCCCCGGCGCTTTGTCGGGTGCTGTCCGGTTCGACAGGGCTGCGGGGACCGCGGTTCCCTGTGCTGCGGGCCTGGGAGGGCCGGGTGTGGTGGATGGAGTGCTCAGTGTTCCCGAGGACGGCGTCGGACAGCGTCCCGGCTCCGGTGCCACACGGCGGCGAGCCGGTTCCAGCCGTGGCGGAGCAGGGTCAGCGGCCGCGGGCGGCGGGCCCCGATCCCCCAGTCGTGGGGGACGGCGATCGCGGACAGGTCCACCGTGTCGGCTCTGCCCTGCATCCGGTAGCGGCCGTGGATCGCGGCTACTGCCGTGCTCAGGTCGTCTGGTTCGGCGGCGGTTCGGGCGAGGGCCCGGGTGCGCCACAGGGTGAGCTGCTGGGGCGTGTCGTGGACGAGTTCCACGACCCCGGCGTTCGCCCATTCAGCGCGGTCCACGAGCTGGGCCACGGTCCGCGGCGCCACCCCGCAGGTCACTGGCACGCGGAGCAGGTAGGGTGCGGGGAATCCGGTGCGGGGTGGGTGCGATGCGAACCGGACGCGGGGTTCGGCGAGATAGTGGGCTTGGATCAGGCGGGCTTCCACCCACCAGTCGGCCTCGGTGTCCCAGTCGGCGACGAGGACCACGTCCACCTCCACGCCTGTGCTGGCGAGGAGCCGGTCCACGCAGGCGCGCACGAGTTCGTAGGGGTGCTGGGCCGCGTCGACGACGGCGAGCACCATCGGCACCCGGTGTTCTCCACGACGCCGCGGCCGGTAGGCGGGGCGGGCGTAGGGCACGAGGGTGCTGAGTGCGTCGCTGCGCAGTCCGGGCACACGGGTGCGGGTGGCGGTGGCGCTGCCTACGTGCCAGGCGCGTGCCTCCCGGTCGGGGATGAAAATCGCCCCGTGCTGCCACAGCCGGTAGCCGAGTTCGGTGTCGTGGCCCAGGGTGAGCGCGGGGTTGACTCCGCCAGCGGATTCGTAGAGGGCGCGGCTCATGGTCACGCATGCGCCGACGAAGGCCTGGTAGCTCAGGCTGTCGGCGTCGCGGAGGTCGTTGGTGCGGGCGAGCAGCCGGGCGATGCGGGGATGGGGTGGGGCGTCGGGGAAGCGACGGCGGAGGGTGCGGGCCACGACAGGGTCGGCAGCGTCCACCGGGTCGGGATCGTGGTCGAGCGCGTAGCGGAGGTCGGCGAAGGACACCGCGTGGGAGTGCGTGTGCTGCCAGCGGACCAGGGTTTCGATGAGGGTGGCTTCGACTAACAGGTCGGGGTCGAGCCAGCACAGGACTTCCCCGCTGCTGATGCGGGATCCGTGGGCGCGGGCATGTCCAGGCCCCCAGCCGTCGGGCGGGGCGGGTTCGATCCGGCACCGGTGGGGCCGCCGGTCGGGAAGGCGCAGCCGGGGTGTGGAGTGGTCGTCGACGACCACGACTTCCATCAGGTGCGCGGGGTAGGTCTGGTGGGTGAGGCAGGCGAGGAGCCGGTCGAGCTGCCGCTGGTTGTTGCGGGCGGGGATGACGATGCTGACGGTGGGGCCGGGTGTCCAGGAGCCCACGGTGGGCGGGGTGAGGGTGCTCCAGTCGTTGCGGAATACTCGCGGATCAGTGGGTTCGGGCGGTGACACACCCTCGATTGACAACTCTGTGTAACTAAATAGATTCACACGGTCACTATAGGGGGCAAGCGGGCAGGGTTCTGGGAATGGCCTGCTCTGCAGCCGGGGGCGTCGCCGAGTCCGTCCTCCTCGGCGACGCCCCCATGACCGCACGGTCACCGTCGCGGCATTCCGACGCTATCCGCAACCAGAGACACTTTTCAGTTTCCCCCGCCGGCCACGGCTTTACTCTCCCACCAGGACCAACGCTTCGTGACTAAGATCACTTACCACAGTGATCTCGGTAACGAAAAATTGGTGCGGGGTGGCGGCACGGCTATTCCCCTTCCCGTGCACCGGTCCCTCCGGAAGAGAGCCGCGCACCAGCGGTGCCCGCCTCCTGTCTTGCGGCTCAGCCCCGCAGCAGGGCGCGGTGGGCCAGTTCACGGCAGACCACCGCGAAGTCCATTCCCGCGGCCTCCACAGCCAGCGGCAGCGTGGACGTGTCGGTCATTCCCGGAGAGACGTTGACCTCGAGGAAGTAGACGCGCCCAGTCTCATCGATGATGAGGTCGGTGCGGGAAACGTCCCGCAGCCCAAGGGCGCGGTGCGCGGTGACCGCCGCATCCGCGGCAGCGCGCGCCACCTCGTCGGAGAGCCGGGCCGGGCTGAAGAACTCGGTGCGTCCCGCGGTGTAGCGGGCCGCGTAGTCGTAGACACCTCCGTCCGGCACGATCTCCACGGCGGGCAGCGCCACCGGGCCGTCCCCCAGGTCAAGCACGCCAACCGCGACTTCGACCCCCGTCACCTGCTGTTCGATCAGCGCGGTGTCGCTGTAGGCAAAGCAGCTCACCAGGGCCGCGGGCAGCGCGGACGCTTCCGTGACGGCCGTCGCCCCGAACGCGGAACCGCCCTGGGCGGGTTTCACAAACAGCGGCAGCCCCAGCATCGCCACGATGCGCTCCAAGACCGCGTGGGCACCCAGGTCGTGGAAGAGCGACTTGGGGAGCGCCAGTCCACGCGGCACGGCAATCCCCTGCTCGGCGACGAGGGTCTTCGCGATCGGTTTAGCGTAGGCGGCCCGGCAGGCATCGGGACGGGCACCCACATAGGGGACCCCGGCCAGCTCCAGGACTTCGCGGATCGCCCCATCCTCCCCGGACGTGCCGTGGAGCACCGGGAACACCACCTGCGGCGGATCATCCGTCAGCAGATTGAGCAGCTCAGGACCGACATCGCAGGTCTGCACCTCCACGTCGAGACGGCGCAGCGCCTCAGCGACACGCCGACCGGAGCGCACCGACACCTCGTGTTCGGGTGACAACCCTCCGGCTAGCACGAGCACCCGGTTCAGGTCGGCCACGGTCCTGCCCTCTCTTCGTCCCTGTTCTGCTGTGGTCACGACTGCTCGGTCTCCTACGGCAGGTCAGGCGCTGGCGCCTCGCCGCCCCGCCCGGTGGAGGAGGGGACACCACCGAAGGTGTCACGCAGCTCGATCTCGCTCTCCAGGACACTCACCAGGCGGCGCACTCCCTCGCGGATCTGTTCGGGAGTGGGATAGCAGAACGACAACCGCATGTTGCGTTCTCCGCCGCCACCGTAGTAGAAGCCGGTTCCCGGAACGTAGGCGACCCGTTCGTTGACGGCGCGGGGCAGCATCGCCTTGGAATTGATCCCTTCGGGGAGGGTCGCCCACACGAAGAAGCCGCCGCTGGGCCGGGTCCACGAGCATTCCGGCGGCATGAGCGCGTCCAGGCTCGACAGCATGGCGTCGCGGCGGGCCCGGTACATTTCGTTGAACTCTTTGATCTGTTCCGGCCACGGCTGGGTGGCCAGGTAGCGGCCCACAATCGCCTGGTTGAAGTTGGAGTGGCTGAGCATCGCCGACTCGACGGCCAAGATGAGCTTGTCACGCACCGCTGCCGGAGCCAGCGCCCAGCCGATCCGGAACCCGGGGGACAGCGTCTTCGAAAAAGACCCCAGGTAGATGACGTTGCGTTCCGACTCGGCGCGGAGCGGACGCACCGGATCGCCTTCATACCGCAGCAGGCCGTACGGGTTGTCTTCGACGACCAGCAGGTTGAACCGCTCGCAGATCTCCAGGACGCGGTGGCGCCGCTCCGGGGCCAGGGTGACCCCGGCAGGGTTATTGAAGGTCGGCACCGTGTAGAAGAACTTGACCCGTTTTCCTTGACGGGTCAGGGCGGCGAGACGTTCCTCGAGCGCTTCGGGGATGACCCCGTCGTCGTCCATGGGGATGTGCTCGATGTGGGCCTGGTAGGCGGCGAAGGTGTTGATCGCGGTCACGTACGTGGGCCCCTCGGTCAGCACCACGTCGCCGGGGTCGACGAAGACTTTGGTGACGAGGTCCAGTGCCTGCTGGGAACCGACGGTGACGATCACGTCGTCCGGACTGGCGTCGATCTCCTCGAGGGCCATAACCTCGCAGATCTGCTGGCGCAGCACCGGGTCGCCTTGGGCTGAGCCGTACTGCAGGGCGGTGCGGCCCTGTTCGACGACGACCTGCTGAGCGAGTTCCCCGAGAGCGTCCAGCGGCAGGGCGCTGATGTTGGGCATTCCCCCGGCGAGGGAGACCACTTCGGGTCGGGAAGCGACGGCGAACAGTGCGCGGACTTCCGAGGCCACCATCCCTGCGGCGCGTGCCGCGTAAGCGTCGACGTAGGGGTCGATACGTGAACCCTGCGGGTTGGGTTGGGACTCTCGGGGATCAACGGACACGATCCACCTCCGCTTGTGAAGGACCCGTACGGACCGGAACCGCCGACAGGCGGGGCCGCGTACGCGGTCCATATCTGGAGGACGGCGGGCAAAGCGGTCATCCCCCTCTTTTTCCGCCGTCGACGCCCCGGTTAATGAGGCAAGTGTACGCACTTGTCAACCTCAGCACCCCCAATGGCCGCATCCGCAGCGGTGTAAACCTCCTCACGGCCGCTAAGTTGGGAGGCGCCCGCGGGCGAGCGGGCACGGCGCCCTACTCGGGGAACGTCGGCAGGAAAGCGGTAAGCCGCTGGGCGGAGACGCGCTCCGCCTGGCGCGTGGTTCGCGTCGTCCCGTGGACAGCCCAGCGGACCGGGGGACGCGTAGGGGGGACGGTTCCGGTCAGCGGGTGAAGCCCCGCAGCCGGTCAAGCTGGCGACGTTCACGCTTGGTGGGGCGTCCCGCACCGCGGGGGCGGCGGGCCACCGGAACGGCGAGCTCGGGCGGCACCACAGGAGTGTGGTCGATGTAGCAGCGGGTCGCGATCGGCGCACCCACGCGTTTTTCGATGATGTGGGTGACCTCGACGATCCGGGTGACTCCGTTGACGCGAGCCCGCACCCGGTCGCCTACCTTGACCGAGGTGGCGGGTTTAGCGGGCTTGTCGTTGACCCGAACGTGCCCGGCCCGGCATGCCTGGGCCGCGTCCGAGCGGGTCTTGGTGAGGCGTACCGCCCACAGCCACCGGTCCACGCGCGTAGCGGGGGGACCGGGCGGGAGCGGAGGAGCCGTTTTCTGCGGTTCTTCCGAACGGGCCGGTTCCTGCCTGGGATCGTGGTCGTGCACGGTCCCCAGGGTAGCGTCGGCTCCCTGGGTTTCGAAGGGGCCGGGGCGGCCCCGGTACGGTACGGCGCCGCCCCGAGTCAGGCACCGGTCAGCAGACGTTGTAGCTACTGTTGATCCGGGTGATGTTGCGGAAGGTGATGTTGATACCGCAGGGGTTCTCCCGGATACCGGTGTTGGTCACCGTGAGGTTCTGGATGGTGACGTTGGCGGTGTTGGGGAACTCCGACCGCGCAGCGATACGGATCTCCCCGGAGTCGCGCACCGTTCCGGACTGTCCGGCCACGGTGACGTTGTAGCAGTTCTCGATGAGGATGGCGTTGTTTCCGGTGTTGGCCAAGTCGATCCGGTCGATGACCGCACCGCCGCTTTCGGAGACGCAGAAGACGCCGCGTCCGCCGCCGCGGGCCCGCACTTCACCCACGCGGATGTTGACGGGGTAGCTGTCGCCGATCCGTCCGTTGCGGTTGGCCATGCGGAACGCCGCGTACCCGGTGCCGGTTCCCGCGTTCTCCGCGTCCACCAGGCCCACGTTCGCGTTGATGGTGTCGTTGAGCAGCAGTCCGGAGTAGGCGACGTTGCGTGCCACGACAGTGCCGATCGTGATGCCGTCCACGCCGTAGGTTTCCACGCCGTGATTCCCCGTGCCCGACACGTAGACGTGGTCGATGCTGACGTTGCGGGTGCGGACACTCCGGTTGTCATGGTTGTCGATGCGCATGCCCAAGCCGCCGGAGAGCCGCAGGTCCACCTGGCCGAAGTGGACGTTGGACGCGTTGCGCACAAAGATGCCGAAGTAGGGGTTGCCGGTGACGCTGATGTTGGGGACCTCAACGTCGTGGGCGTTGCGGATCCGCACTGCCGCGTGGTTGGCTGACGGGCTGCCGGTCACGTTGATCGTGCCGCACACGTCCAGCACGGTGTAGCTGGGCAGGTCGAGCGAGCTTCCCGCGCTCATCGAACCGGAGCCGCGCACCACCACCCGCTCCTTGTGAGTGCGTCCGGGGGTGAGGCTGTTGACCGCTGCCCGCATCGCCTGGAGCATGTCGCTTCCGGTGTAGAGGGTGCTGCCGCCTTTGCGCGCGGTCCACGTGGTGCCGTTCTTCGTGACTTCGGCGTGGTAGGAGCCGCTACCGCAGGTGTCGGAGCCGCCGCCGTTGTCGGTGACTTTGATGAGCTGCCAGCGCTGGTTGGCGCCGTCGTGGTCGGTGTACTGGGAGATGCGGGCACCGTTGGCGGTGGACCATTCCCAGACCTCCAGGGCTTTGCCGCTGTTGCGGTTGATCAGCCGGATGTCGCCGCCCGCGGAGTCGACGACCCGGAACTGCTGGTTGTACCCGCCGTGGTGGTCGTACTGGCGGATTTCTGCGCCATCGGCGGTGGAGCGTTCCCACACGTCGACGGCTTTGCCGCTGTGCCGGTTGACCAGCGCATAGTAGCCGTCGCCGGCGGGGACGAACCGGAACTGCTGGTTGTACCCGCCCAGGTTGTCGTATTGGCGGATCTCGCCGCCGTTGGCGGTGGACCATTCCCACACGTCCATGGCTTTGCCGCTGTGCCGGTTGACCAGCACATAGTAGGCGCCGGTGTCGATCGTCGCTGCCATAGCCGGGCGGGCGACAACCGTGAGCAGCGCGGCGAGGAGCGCAACAACGCCGCCGCAGGTCATCACGAGTCGCACCGATGAGGGCCATTCTCTCCGGTGGACTAGGGAGGGGGTGAGGGACACGTGTACCTCCGTGGGGATCATGTCCGGCACTGCGCCGGACGGGAGGGGCCGCATGTGCGTCCCAAGTGACGCGCTCGCCGAAGCGAAAGCGTTGTCCGAATAGCTAAGGAAATATCACTGAGCGCGTCAATACCCCTACGTTCCGCAGCGGCGCCATTGTACCCCGGTGAGGCCCGCCCACCAGCGCAACCGGCGTTGCGGAAGCGATATGAAGAATGCGCCAGAGTGCACACCCCCATTCATAGAGTCATCCCATGTCTGTTTCCGTCCCTCGTGTACGGCGGTGGCTGCTCGGCATCCTCGCCGCCGTCCTCGCTGTCGCTCTCATCACTGCTGGACTCGCGGTCTGGACAGTGCGGCGTTCTTTCCCCCAGGTTTCCGGGGAACTGGAGCTTCCCGCGCTGAGTGCACCCGTCACCGTGTACCGCGACGAGTACGGCATCACCCACCTGTATGCCGACACCCCGGAGGACCTGTTCACCGCCCAGGGCTATGTCCATGCCCAGGACCGCTTCTGGTCCATGGACTTCAACCGCCACGTCACCGCGGGACGTCTTGCCGAACTGTTCGGTGCCGACCAGGTCCCCACCGACGCCTACCTGCGCACCATGGGCTGGCGCCGCGTTGCCGAAGCCGAATACGACCTCCTGGCGGAGGAGACCCGGCGCTACCTGGACGCCTACGCCGAAGGCGTCAACGCCTACCTCGAGGGAAAATCCGCCACCGAGGTGAGCTTGGAATACGCGGTGCTGGCGGCCACTAACAGCGAGTACGAGATTGAGCCGTGGAGCGCCGTCGACAGCCTGGCCTGGCTCAAAGCGATGGCGTGGGACCTTGCAGGCAACATGCACGACGAGATCGCCCGTGCCTCGCTGCTGGCTCGCGGCCTGCCCCGGGAACAGGTCGAGGAGCTCTACCCGGCCTACCCGGAGGAGCAGCACGCCCCCATCCTCGCCGGCGGCCGGGTCCGCGACGGAAAGTTCGTCCTCGACTCCGACGAGGCGGAGCAGCGCGACGAGGACGCTGCCGACATCCCCGCCACCGCTGCGGTGCGCGCGCTGGCCGGGCTGCAGGAACCGCTGGAAGCGATCCCGCGCACTTTCGGTTCTGCCTCCTCCGACCTGGGCTCCAACTCTTGGGTGGTGTCCGGCGAGCACACTGCCTCAGGGCTGCCGCTGCTCGCCAACGACCCCCACTTGGGCGCGGTGATGCCGTCCATCTGGTACCAGATGGGCTTGCACTGCACCACCGTCGACGAATCCTGTCCGTTCGACGTCACCGGGTTCACCTTTCCCGGCCTGACGGGGGTGGTCATCGGCGCGAACGACACGATCGCCTGGGGGTTCACCAACCTCGGCCCCGACGTGATCGACCTGTACCTGGAGAAGCTCGACGGAGACTCCGCGATCGTCGACGGCGCCCCCGAACCGTTGGAGACCCGCACCGAGACCATTCGGGTTGCGGGCGGCGACGATGTCGAGATCACCGTCCGGTCGTCCCGCCACGGTCCGCTGCTGTCCGACCCGGAGCTCGGCGCGCAACTACGCACGTTCGCCGCCAAGGCGCCGGTCACTCCCGAAGGGGAGCCTGCCGAGACCGCCCAGGACGGCGACTATGCGGTCGCCATCAGTTGGACCGCGCTCACCCCGGGGCGGACCGCAGACGCGATCTTCCTACTCAACCGGGCCCGCACGTTCGACGAGTTCCGGGAGGCGGCGCGCACTTTCGAGGTTCCCGCCCAGAACCTCATTTACGCGGATACTTCCGGGAACATCGGCTACCAGGCCCCGGGGAAGATCCCGGTGCGGGGGAAGGGTGACGGCCGCTGGCCGGCACCGGGGTGGGACTCCGACTACGACTGGAAGGAGTATCTGCCTTTCGAGGAGCTGCCCACCGTCGTCAACCCTGATTCGGGGTTCATTGTCACCGCCAACCAGGCGGTGGTGGACTCCGGGTACCCGCACCTGCTCACCACGGACTGGGACTACGGCTACCGTTCCCAGCGGGTCGTCACGCTGCTGGAAGCTGCGATCGCAGACGGCGGCCTGACCGTCGAGGACATGGTGGACATCCAGTTGGACAACGAGAACAGCGGGGCGCGGGCCCTCGTCCCCTACTTGGTAGAAGTGGACGTGGAGGGGGCTGCCGCGCAGGCCCAGGAGCTGCTCGCCGGCTGGGACTTCCAGCAGGACGCTGACTCGGCTGCCGCGGCGTTCTACAACGCCACCTACCGCCACCTGCTGCCGCTGGTCTTCGACGAACTGGGCGCCAACCCGAAGATCGAGGCGTCACAGGCCTGGCTGCTCTTGACTTCCCTCGTGGAGTCTCCCGAATCCGAGTGGTGGCGCGGCGAGGAGGTCTCCAGCCGGGATGAAGCGCTGCGCGTGGCGATGGAGCGGGCCGCCGCGGAGCTGACTGAGCTGCTCGGC
Organism: Thermobifida sp.; assembly: GCF_017577275.1. Taxonomy (NCBI): domain Bacteria; kingdom Bacillati; phylum Actinomycetota; class Actinomycetes; order Streptosporangiales; family Nocardiopsidaceae; genus Thermobifida; species Thermobifida sp. The sequence goes on along the minus strand of NZ_PITY01000019.1, from coordinate 193,951 downwards.
GAGGACGTGGCTGCCTGGCGGTGGGGTGACCTGCACACGCTCACCGTCCGCAACGCGTCCTTCGGGGAATCCGGTATCGCCGCGGTGGAGTGGTTGTTCAACCGGGGCCCGGTCGCGACGGGCGGGGGTTCCAGTGTCGTCAACGCCACCGGCTGGGACCCGGCCCAGGGGTACGAGGTCACCACGGTGCCGTCGATGCGCATGGTGGTGGACTTGGCGGACGTGGACAACTCCCAGTGGATCAACCTGACCGGCAACTCGGGGCATGCGTTCCACCCCCACTATGCCGACCAGCTCGAGCTGTGGGCTGCGGGGACGATGCTTCCCATGCGGATGACCCGGAGCGCCGTGGAGGAGGCGGCTGAGCACACCCTCGTCTTGCGTCCCTGATCCACCATCGGTTGTGGCGAGGCGGGGTGCCGCGCGGAGCAGGCAGCGGCACCCCGCCCGGTACGGGCCGGGGTTCTACCCTGGTCGGAGGTCCGAGGACGGCCGGGAACCTACGGTTTGCGGGCCAGTCCTCCGGCGAGCAGGTGGTGGGTGGTGCTGTCGGTGGGGGTTTCGGCGTCCGGACGCCACTCGTTGGCGGCGACCACCCCCGGTTCGAGCACGTCCATTCCTTCGAAGAACCGCTCGATCTGCTCCTTGGTGCGGAACCAGCCGCTGCCCAGGCCACCTTCGAGCAGCGCCTGTTCGACTTCGCGGCAGACCGGGTCACCGGAGTCGTAGAAGTGGGTGATCAGCATGTAGCTGCCAGAGCTGATGCGGTCCCGAATCTTCCGGGACAGCGCCCACGGGTCGTCGGAGTCGTCGAAGTGATGCAGGATCGACGCCAGGAACACCGCGACCGGCTGGTCGAAGTCCAGCAGGGCACGCACTTCGGGGTTGTCGAAGATTCCGTCCGGGTGGCGCAGGTCTGCTTGGACAACAGTGGTGGTGACTTCGTCGGCGAGCAGGGCACGGCCGTGGGCGAGGACCACCGGGTCGTTGTCGATGTAGACGACGCGCACTTCCGGGTCGATCTCGTGCGCGATTTCGTGCACATTTCCGGCGGTGGGCAGGCCGGAGCCGATGTCGAGGAACTGGCGGACACCGGCACGGACCAATTCCCGGGTGGCACGGCGCAGCAGCATGCGGCTTTCCCGGCCCAATTGTTTGCCCTGGGGGAAGACCTTCTCCACGGCGGCCGCAGCGGCCCGGTCGGCGGGGAAGTTGTCCTTCCCGCCGAGGAAGTAGTCGTAGACGCGGGCGATGCTGGGGACTTCGGGGTTGATCTCAGCGGGGAGGTTGGTGGGATCGGGTGCCTGCGTTTTCATCCAGGATTCACTGGCCATGGAACCGCTCTTTCACCTGAGGGAACCGCTGGGTAACAAGGGTTGTCGAGATCATCAAACCACAGGAATGGCCAGGTAATGTCCGTGTTTCCCGAAATTGATCCCCGCCAGACAACAAAAGCGACAAATGCCCTGTTTTAGGACAATTTCTCGGGGTTAGTTCCGCGGTGATTCCAAGGCCGCGCGGACCCGTGCCAGCACTTCTTCGTGGGACGCCCCCGCTGGGTAGACCGCCACAAGCACCGCACTGTCCCCCCGCTCATCCGACCGCTGCTCACCGCTGCGGCGTAGTGCGGGCGCCATCATGTCCACGACGAACGCCAAGGCCTGGTCGAGCCGCTCCAGCGGCGAAGGCGACGTGACTTCCGGAGCGCGCAGCCACATCCGTAGCACATGGTTGTGCGCGGCAATTACTGCCGCAGCCACTACTTCCGCGGCGAGCACCCGCGACTCGTCACTGTGCCCGCCGGTCAGGTGCTGGGTGAAGAGCGACTGGTAGCGCGCCGTCATTGCGATTTCGCGGTCCCGTAGCGCAGGACGGGTCCGCACCAGGCGATAGCGGCGCACGGCCAGGTCGGGCTGGCTGGTGTAGGAGCGGAGCACCATGCGCGCCGCCGAGCACACGGCGCTCACTGGGTCTTCGGGCGAGGAGGCGAGATGGGTGCGCACCGCCTCCACCAGCTCTTCTTGGTCAGCGAAGAGCAGGTCGTCTTTAGACCCGAAGCGCCGAAACAGGGTGCTGCGGCTCACTCCGGCGGCGACCGCGACGTCGTCCATCGTGGTCGCTTCGAAGCCTTTCTCGTCGAATAGTCGCAGCGCCGCGGCAACAACCCCGCGGCCCTCCGTACGCCCCGCCATCACCTCTCCTCGCACTCGTTCGACCCCTGGGAACCGCCGCCCCATTCTGCCCGCATGACTACCTATCCCCCATACTGACACTTAGTTCCGTTTATTGACACTTAGTGTCATACTGGGGATGTTCGCGACGCTAGGAGACCCCATGAGTGACTTCGACCTCTACCGGCCCACCGAGGAGCACGAAGCCCTCCGCGAAGCCATCCGCTCCGTCGCTGAAGACAAGATCGCCCCGCACGCGGCCGACGTCGACGAGCAGTCCCGCTTCCCGCAGGAGGCCTACGAGGCGCTGCGCGCCAGCGACTTCCACGCTCCCCACGTCGCGGAGGAGTACGGCGGTGTTGGCGCAGACGCGCTGGCGACCTGCATCGTCATTGAGGAGATCGCCCGGGTGTGCGCCTCCTCTTCCCTCATCCCCGCGGTCAACAAGCTCGGCTCGATGCCGCTGATCCTCTCCGGATCTGACGAGGTGAAGCAGCGCTACCTGCCCGAACTGGCATCTGGCGAGGCGATGTTCTCCTACGGGCTCTCCGAGCGCGAGGCGGGATCCGACACCGCGAGCATGCGCACCCGTGCCGTCCACGACGGCGACGACTGGATCCTCAACGGCCAGAAGTCGTGGATCACGAACGCCGGAATCTCCAAGTACTACACGGTGATGGCGGTCACCGACCCGGACGGGCCGCGCGGACGCAACATCAGCGCTTTCGTCGTCCACATCGACGATCCCGGGTTCTCTTTTGGAGAACCGGAACGCAAGCTCGGCATCAAAGGTTCGCCCACGCGCGAACTGATCTTCGACAATGTCCGTATCCCCGGCGACCGCCTGGTGGGCAAGGTCGGGGAAGGACTGCGTACCGCGCTGCGCACCCTCGACCACACCCGCGTCACCATTGGCGCCCAGGCTGTGGGCATCGCCCAGGGGGCGCTCGACTACGCCCTGGGCTATGTCAAGGAGCGCAAGCAGTTCGGCAAGGCCATCGCCGACTTCCAAGGCATCCAGTTCATGCTCGCCGACATGGCCATGAAGCTGGAAGCGGCCCGCCAGATGGTTTACGTCGCTGCCGCCAAGTCCGAGCGCGACGACGCCGACCTCTCCTTCTACGGTGCCGCCGCTAAATGCTTCGCCTCGGATGTGGCAATGGAGATCACCACTGACGCGGTGCAACTGCTCGGCGGCTACGGCTACACCCGGGACTACCCGGTCGAGCGGATGATGCGCGACGCCAAGATCACCCAGATCTACGAGGGCACCAACCAGATCCAGCGGGTGGTCATGGCCCGGCAGCTCTTGAAGAAGTGAGCGAGCAGCGCTGGCGAGGCCAGTGCTGCTGACCGGAGGATCCGTTTGCGCCCCTCGGAGCCCAGCTCCGAGGGGCGTTTCCTTGGCACGGCCCGCCCGCGGTCCCCGGTCCCCGGGGCCGTCTCTTACCGATGGTCGAGCGTGCCTGGCTCTCGAGACGGTGAGCTGCCGCTGACCTTGCGGTGAGTTTTCCGATTATCAGCCGACATTGTCGGGGCGGATTATTCACAATAGAGAATTCCGTCCCTTTTTTATGTCGTGTGAGGTGCGCATGCCCAGCGGTGAGCGGTACTGGGTCCGCGGCTATCGGCGCAGAGACGGAAGCTATGTCCGAGGGCACTACCGCAGGTATCCACGGTCGCGTTCGACATCCGATCCGGGGAAGGCTGTCTTTGGGCCGTGGTTGTTCTGCTGATCCTTGTGGGGCTAGGGATTATGACGCTCGTCTAGCCCGCAAAACTCACCCCGGATGGAATGGTGATCGAAACCCCTTGGGGCGACCTACTCCTGTCAGCCTGCTCGACAAACGGTGGAGAGAACAGCAACATCCGCCCTTCGGAGCATTGTTTCCGAAGGGCTTTTCCGTTGCATCCTCGCAGCGACACCCTGCGGACCATCCGGTGCATGGGCAGCGTATTCACTGTTCAGGACGAGTGGTAGGAGAGATGCTCCTGTCGCACCGGGCTGCGCGTATGCTCTCCTCCCGTGCACTCCCCTGGCTCCAGCACAGTACGGCGACCGGGAGAGGAATCGCGATGACGCGGCTGCGCGAACCGCTTCTCTCACCGATGTGCTTCCCCCACCAGAACCACTCTCTTCTCTCCTGCAGAGCAGCCCGGAAATCTGCAGCAGAATCCTCATACTCTCCTTTCCCGCCGACCGAAATCCGTTATCACCAACTCCAGCAGTTCCACATTTCCATAAAAGGAAACCCATCACTAGTGATGTGGTATTGGCGCTGGCGAATAATCTTTTCCCCGGCTCTCTCCTGCAGCAGTGTTACAGGAAATCCAGAGATCTTGCTGGGCGAGCGGAAAATCCGGTTTTGCTCTCCTCTGCACTTCAGCGGTGTCGGTGCACTCCGGCGACGGAAACGCGGCTCTCTGTCAGAATTGCCCGGCGGGTGGGGGTGCTTCGCTGCCGGAAGCGTCGATGCTCCACGCTCGTCGACCCATGGGAAAGACTGGCTGTAGCACGGGACGAATGCGGGGCAGAAGTAGGGTCAGACCACCGTCCCGCATCTCTCGTGCGTCGTGCAGCCGCGAACTGGGCGCTCCGCTCCACATCCGCCCACTAAAGTGGCATAGGTCACACCACCCAAGAGACTTGAGTCCCTAGTTTTCTGGAATGATTCCAGAAAAGATATGTTGGGAAGAGGTGGGCGCCTCCCTCCGGGGAAGTGTCGGGTTGGCCCCGCACATTGGCCCAGCCGACTCTCGTCCGCTGAGGTGAGCCCCACCACGCGGGCACTGTCGCGCCACACCGGAACTTCCGGGCCGGCGCCGTCCCGATCTCTACCAGCCATATCCACGATCAAGGAGACCGACTTGACCGAGACCAACGAGGCACTGTCCACTGCGAGCAACGCCACGGGCTCCACGCTCGACTCTGGTGCGCCTGCGGCTAGCGACCGCAACTCGCTGAGCGTGGGCAGCAACGGCCCGCTGCTGCTGCACGACGTACGGCTCGTTGAGACGCTCGCCCACTTCAACCGTGAGCGGGTCCCCGAGCGCAACCCGCACGCCAAGGGCGCCGGTGCCTTCGGTGTCTTCGAAACCACGGAGGACGTCTCCCAGTACACCAAGGCTGCCCTGTTCCAGAAGGGTGCCCGTACCGAGATGCTCGCCCGGTTCTCCACGGTCGCTGGTGAGCAGGGCTCCCCGGACACCTGGCGGGACGTGCGCGGTTTCGCTCTGAAGTTCTACACCTCTGAGGGCAACTACGACCTGGTCGGCAACAACACGCCGATCTTCTTCGTCCGCGACCCGATGAAGTTCCCGCACTTCATCCGCTCCCAGAAGCGGATGCCGGACACGGGTCTGCGCGACAACAACATGCAGTGGGACTTCTGGACCCTCAACCCGGAGACCGCCCACCAGGTCACCTACCTCATGGGTGACCGCGGCCTGCCGCGGACCTGGCGCCACATGAACGGCTACGGTTCGCACACCTACATGTGGATCAACGCCAAGGGCGAGAAGTTCTGGGTCAAGTACCACTTCAAAACCGACCAGGGCATCGAGAACATGACCAACGAGGAAGCCGAGCGTCTCGCCGGTGTGGACGCCGACTTCCACCGTCGTGACCTGGTCGAGGCCATCGAACGCGGGGACTACCCGAGCTGGACCCTCTACGTGCAGGTCATGCCGTACGAGGACGCCAAGACCTACCGGTTCAACCCGTTCGACCTGACCAAGGTCTGGCCGCACAGCGACTACCCGCTCATCAAGGTCGGCAAGATGACCTTGAACCGCAACCCGGAGAACTTCTTCGCCGAGATCGAGCAGGCCGCGTTCGCGCCGTCGAACCTGGTCCCGGGTATCGGCGTCTCCCCGGACAAGATGCTGCTGGGCCGCGTCTTCGCCTACGCGGACGCCCACCGGGCCCGGATCGGCACCAACTACTTCCAGCTGCCGGTGAACAAGCCGCGGGTGAAGGTCAACTCCTACACCTTCGACGGGCACATGACCTACGAGCACTCCGGCAAGGCCCCGGTGTACGCGCCCAACTCCTACGGCCGTCCCTGGTCTGACCAGACCGGCCCGGTCGAGGACAGCTGGGAGGCCGACGGCGAGCTGGTGCGCAGCGCCTACGAGCTGCACGCTGAGGACGACGACTTCTCGCAGGCCGGCACCCTGGTCCGCGAGGTCTTCGACGACGCCCAGCGGGACCGGCTCGTGGAGACGGTCGCCGACCACCTGTCCAAGGGTGTCGTCGAGCCGGTGCTCTCCCGGGCCTTCCAGTACTGGAAGAACATCGACGAGACCATCGGCGAGCGGATCGAGAAGCGGTACTACGAGATCGCTCGGTGATACGCTGCTGACCAGGTGACCAGCACAGGTCAGTAGTTTCCGCGGTGGTGCGGGCCCCTCCCCCGTGCCACCGCTTTTCTTGTTCCGGCTCCAAGGGCTCTGTTTCCCGCGGAGCGGGCATGGTCTGCGGCTGCCCGGCAGGGTCACTCCCCCAGAGGGCTGGTGGGCGCTTTCCGTTTCGGCAGGATGCTGATCGTGCCCGACTCCTCCAAAATGGCGTAGTCGATCTGCTCCATCCGCGAAATCCCCTGGCTGCTGCGGGCGACTTCGAGGATCTCGCTTTCGTCGATGTGGTTCCTGGCCAACTGCTCGGCCAGCACCTTCCCCTGGGCGACGAGCACCACCGGCACACTCTGCGTCAGCCGGGCGAACCAGGGGAACCGCCACCTCAGAAAGTCGGCGGTGCGTCCCACGGCGACCAGGGTGAGGATCGCCAGGGCGGCGTTGGTGACCGAATAGTCGTTGCCGAGCAGTGCCTGCTGGGTGGCTTCGGAAATCACCAACAGCAGGAGCAGATCGAATGTGGTGAGCTGCGCCATGCTGCGTTTCCCGGCGAGCCGGAAGACCACCACCAGAATGACGTAGATCGCGACCGCACGCAGCACCGAGTCCACAAGCTTCTCCCTCTTACGGGTAGATGAACTGCCACCACCGCGCTGGCACCGCCCCTTCGACACCGATCCGCGCCCAGTGCAGTCCGGAGTGCTCGGTGCGGAGGTCGAAGGTGACTTTCACCGGTTCCCCCTCGTGGGGGGCAGTGAACCGGTAGACCACCCGGTCGGCTCTGCTGGCCACGGCAGCCGGCACCGGGGTGATACCTTGAACCGTGACCGCTTCCAGGAACTCGTGGGACAGCCCGAGTGCGACCTCCCCCTCCCGCACCGCCCGGGGAGCAATGACGACCTTCAGGGTGGTGGAGGTGGCGACCCGCACAAACCGCTCGTAGTCGACCTGCACGGTCTGGTCGCTGCTTCCGGCACTGGCCCGGCTCAGCGGCCCTCCCCCGAACACACCCAGCAGCGCGAGGGCGAACAGGAGTGCGGCCAGCACCCACGCAATCCGCTCCACCCGCCATTCGAACCGTTGGGACGCCTCGCTGCTGGAAATCACCTCCTGCTCGCTGTCCCCCATTCCTCCCCTTCCCGCGCAGCCAGGGCAGCCCGGTATCGGCCGCCCCTGCCCGCCGCGTTCGCGGCCGCCCCGCCCCACCAGCGTCGCAGCGCACCGCAGTGAGACCCCTGGCACGGCGCTATCCCGCACCTACCCGTTCCGCAAGGAAGTCCTCCCACGTCCTGCTGCCCGTGTCCGCTTCCGGTGCGGCAAGGTTGTCTCCCTGCCGGTAGGCACGGCCGATCTTCCCCGGGATCGGCACTGAGAGCAAAGGCCGGTGCGCGCCGCGTTCCCGCAAGTAGCTGCGGATAAGGTCGCCTGTCGCATACACTCGCGGCCCGGCCAGGTCCGGGACCCGCCCGGCAGGCCCGGCAGCAGCCAGGGCCACCAGCCGGGCAGCGACATCGCCTGCGTCGACAGGTTGCAGACGCAACCCACCGGGGACCGGCACGACCGGCAGCCTCGCGAGGTTGCGGACCGCATCCAACACCAGGTCGTGGAACTGGGCGGCGCGCAGCGTCGTCCACGGCACACCGGAAGCAGCCACGATCTGCTCGGCACGGTGCTTCGTCCGGTAGAACCTGAGCGGCACCCGGTCCACTCCAATGATCGAGATGAACACCAGGTGGCGTACCCCGTGGTGTGCAGCAGCCCGAACAAGGGCCTGGGTTGCCGTGTCGTCGCCCCGAGGCGCCCCGGCCAGGTGCAGCACCGTGTCGACCCCGGCTACGGCGGGCGCCACCCCGATGTCGCGGCGCAGGTCGCCGACGACGTATTCGACACCGTCTGCGTCCGGATGCGGGTGGCGGCTGAGCACCCGCACCTTGCGGCCGGACTCGCGCAGCAGCGGCACGACGTGCCGGCCGAGCGTTCCCGTGCCCCCGGTAACCAGAACAGGTGAAGTCATCGTTGTCTCCCCGTGGTCTTTGGGATCCGCTTCCCCCACTTGCGGGGAGCATGCGTTCCCGCACGGGACTCACCGTGCATCACTGGCAGGGCGGGACTGCGGTGCCACGGGCAGGGAAACGGCTCCCCGCTACGCGGGCGCGCCCGGTGGCCTGCTGTTTCCGGGCGCGCCCACCGTCGGCTGCCCGGGCCCGCTCATCCGGCCCGGGACTGTCCTCACCCGGCTGCTTCACCGAGGGGCGCGAATATCATCCCCGCAGGAAGCCGAGCAGTGCACTGTTGACTTCCTCGGCGTGGGTCCAGTTGATCGCGTGCGGCCCGCCATCCACCACCATGTACTCCACTTCGCCGAGCAGGTCGGGCAGCCGGTCCGAGGTAGCGCTGATCGGCAGGATGCGGTCGGCTGAGCCGTGCATGACGAGCACGGGAACGTCGATGCGCGGCAGGTCGGGGCGGAAGTCGGTGAGCCAGGCCTGCACGCAGGCGTAGGTGGCGTATGCGGAGGAGGAAGCGGCGACGTTGAAGCTGTTCTGCCATGCTTCTTTGCTGATCCGCTTCCCGCCGAAGACGTCGACGTTGTAGAAGTTGTCGAGGAAGTTCTTGAAGTAGGCGAACCGGTCGTCGAGGATCGCCTCTTCGATCTTCTTGAACACTTCGGCGTCCACGCCCTGGGGGTTGTCGCCGGTTTTGAGAAGGAACGGCTGGAGTGCGCCAAGCAGCACAGCCTTGCTGACCCGGTCAGAACCGTAGCGGCTCAGATAGCGGACCACCTCACCGGTTCCCATGGAGAAGCCGACGAGGATGACGTCGGAGAGGCTCAGGTGGTCGATGAGAGCTTTCAGGTCGGCGGCAAACGTGTCGTAGTCGTAGCCGGTCGTGGTGTGGGTTGACCGGCCGAAGCCGCGCCGATCGTAGGTGATGACCCGGTAGCCCGCTTCGAGCAGTGCCCGCTCCTGCTTCTCCCAGGAGTGGCCGTTGAGCGGGTATCCGTGAATGAGGATGACCGGTTGCCCGCTGCCGTGGTCTTCGTAGTAGACCCCAATAGCGGAAGAGTTCTCTGTTCCCACGGTGACAAAAGACATATCGGCTCGCCTTCTTCATTCATCAGACGGTCAAGGCAGTTGCACTCTGCTGGTCCGCCGTGGGGTAACTACCGGCCACATCCTTCCTTCAACTCTCCGACCGCGGATATTAGGAAGAATCGCCGTACTTTTGACGAAATCCCGGCGTGCCGCTCACCGGTTCTCTACTGAGAGCTCTGCTCCCTGGTGCCAGGGAGGGGGCATGCCTGTCCGGGACGGGCATGGCCGGCACGCAGCGGGCGGCGACTGCTGCGTGCCCGTCCGTGCTGCTCCTTACCTTGCGCTGCCCCAGGTTTTCCGCCCTGCAGGGTCTCGCATCGGTTGCGGTACAGTTCTCCGACTCTTTGTTTCGGCTGCTCGGAGGGCTCTTGAGACCCGCAGCACCCGGGTACCGGGGAGGCGGTTCCCGTCGCTGAAAGACATCGGCAAGCAGAGACGGGGACCTGGATACGTGGACCGGCTCCGTACGCACGGGCCGGCAGAGGGGAAGCCGCGCTGCCGCTCGCTGGCCCGGGCCCTGTCCGGGCCCGGGCACGGCACAGGTTTGGCCCCTTTCCTCCCTGGGACGCGGCGACGCTACTGGCCGGGGTGTGCGGTGAGGTTGAGGTGGGTTATCAGTCCTTGGTCGTTGAAGTCGGCCCTCACGTCGAATCCGGGTCCGGTGAGGATAAGACCGTTCCCGTCCGGGGTGGTCTGCTGCTGGAAGCCGCGCAGTGCGGCGTAGCTGGACAGGGCGCGCCTGTGGTTGGACAGGGGAAGATCGGCGAGCGCCTGCTGGATGACTCGCATGGTCCGCGCCGGCTCGGGGGCGGGGAGCATGAAATCGGGATGTTCCATGAGGAAAGCGACGCGGGTTCCTCCGCTGACCTCACCGGTGTAGAAGGTCCAGCATCCGCTCAGGGCTTTGGCGGCCTCAGCGAACAGGAACGCGACCTGGACCGGGTGCTCCGGGTTCTTCGGTAGCTCCGCAAAGGGGATTTCGGCGCGGGTCAGCTCGGGGATGCCGAGCCGTTCACCGTGGGCGCGCAGCTCGGCGGAGAGGCGGGTCAGCTCTTCGGGGAAACCGCTGGAGTTGGCCCACGCCCACAACCATGACCGGGGGCCGGGGGCAGCGGTGCCTAGCAGGTGGAACCGTTCACAGACCAGGGTCTTCTCCGGGCCAATGAATTCGAGCCGTGGTGCGCGCAGGTCAGCGTGCCAGTCGTGTTCGCCGAGCACGTCCACGAGGTGGAGCTGGTGTTCCAGGGAGAAGAGGGCGGCGTCGTCGATCAGGTCTGTCAGTGTCATCGGTGTGGGCATGCTGGGGATGTTAGGGGGAGGTGGTGACACTTTCCGCCTCCGCCGCTGAGGCCTGCTCCCCCATGGTTGACCGACCCGTCACCGTGTCCTGTCGACTGTCCTCGGAGACCGGTGACCGCAGCTCCTGCGGTCTGCCGTGAGCCGGCCTCAGCAGGATCCCCGCACTGCACCGGTCGGTTCTGGAGCTGTCCGGGGCTGAGGAACCGTGGGCCGCTGCGCAGCTTTCCTGCGCGTTTCCGGAGCGGGGGCCGACTGTTCAGGTTGGCACGGACTGGGTGAAGCAGTGGCGGCTGGGGGCGCGCCGCGGCAGCGGAGGCTTCAGCTCTTCCCGTAGGAATTCCTGAGCTCGGTGGGATGGCGGCACCGACGAGGACAGCCATCCCACCAGCGTGGGACCGCGGTTGGAGCACGGCGTTACCCCGCCCTGGCCGGGACGGGGCGTCACCGGTTCCCCGCCTGATCCTCGGCGAGGCAGGGATCACCGTCCCAGCGCACGACGGAGTAGACGCCCTCCGTCCAAGGGCCCAGCGTGCCCCACCGGTGGGACCACTGGTCGACCAGGTAGAGGCCGCGTCCGTGTTCCCGGGACGGGTCGTCGGGTGTGACGACGTGCGGAACCGAGTCCCACTGGCGCGGTGGGAGGGTGTGCACTTCGATCCGCACTCCGTGCTCGTTCACGTCCACTCGGACGGTGAAGGAGTTTCCGGGGTCGCCAGAGCGGGTGTGCCGGAGGGCGTTGGTGGCGAGTTCAGACACGATCAACGCGGCCCGGTCAAGCACGTCTGCAGCGGTAGTGATCCACGGGCACGAGCGGACCACCTCGACCACAAAGCGGCGGGCGGCAGCCACGCTGTCGGGGGTTCCAGGTAAGGCGATAGAGGTCATGCTCACCAGACCGCAGCCTTTCCACAGAAACACAGAAATGGACATTTAGGGCAATAAATAATGAACGAATCCCGTGTTTCGTGGAAAGAACGAAGTGGAGGGTGGCGCATAGGCTCTCTCCTCGCCGCTACTCGGGTTCAGTAGGTAAGTACTAACGGAGTGGATGTGATCGCTCCGGGTACTGCCGCCTGGTCAGAGGCGGTTCAACACTCCAGCACCGAGCAACGGTTTTCCAGCCTTAGCGCTGTTCTTTGAATATTTATGAAGACCTAAACTGAATAGTTCTAGTCCGGTTCTAAGGAGTCATAGAACTGTGGTGAAACACCCTGCATGGTCCCGCTTCGGCGCCGAGGTCCGCCGGTTACGCGTCCAATCAGGGTATTCACAAGCCCAGCTCGCCAGAGCGATCCCGCTCAGCCAGAGCATGCTCAGTGGTATCGAACTAGGTCGCAAAGGAGCCAAAAGGGATCATGCGGAGGCACTGGACCGGGTTCTCAACACTGGTGGAAGGCTCGTCCGCCTTTGGGATTCCTTGAACTCTATCCCCGCTCACCCTTCGTGGTTTCAAAACGTCCTTGCCCTGGAACGCAAGGCGGTCGAAATCCGCGAGTATCAAATGGTCGTTTTGCCAGGTTTACTGCAAACCGAGGACTATGCACGATCTTTGATTCGCCCTGCTCAGCCATGGGCTAACGCCGAAAAAGTGGACGAGCTTGTTCACGCCCGCATGAGTAGACGTGAGATCCTGACTGCACCAGACCGACCGCTCTGCTGGTTTGTCGTGGATCAAGTCGTCATAGATCGTGTCACCGGTAGTCCAACGGTGATGAAAGAGCAATTGACATACCTTCTCAACCTGATCGAGGACCACACGATCAGGTTTCAAGTGTTCCCGCAAGAAATCCCCCTGCATCCTGGGCTGACAGGGCCGATCAGAATCATGTCCTTTGACGACCGCCCCACCATGGCCTATGTGGAACACACACTCGGTGGCCTGCTGACCGACCAACAGCAGGAGGTTCGCTACTGCTCAGCGATATTCTCAGCACTACAGTCCGAGGCGTTGTCTTCTCACGCCTCTGCGGACTACATCCGCAGAAGAAAGGACCAGCTATGAACTCTGGCTACACGGATCTCAGCAAACTCCGGTGGCACAAATCCAGCTACAGCAGCGGCAATGGTGGCAATTGCATCGAGGTGGCAGAAACCCCCACAACTATCCTCGTCCGCGACACTCAACACCGTAACCTTGGATACCTCGTTTTCCCTCTCACCGAATGGACTCTTTTCCTCAGAAACCTCAAAAACGGTTTTTGTTAACCGTTTTCTGCCATATTTCCGGGGTCGCGATCAGTGTGTAGCCGTGGCCCCGGTCCTCAGACCCGGTTGGTACACCGGGCTCCCATCATGGGGTGGAGTGCCCTCGGGCAAGGCTTCGGACTCCCGGGCCTCATGGGGAAAAGGACGTCACCCCTGGTCCCAGGCCGTCTCGGCATCGCGGTGCAGGCGCGACCTTATCGTCCGCCCACGTCTTAGCCCATCTGGTTGAGATGGTTCAGGGCGCGGGTGTTGCCGGTCTGGGCGGCCCGCTGCCACCAGTACTGAGCGCTGCCCATGTCGCCGCGGCCGTGCAGCAGGTTGCCGAGGTTGACCATCGCGTCGATGTCCCCCGCGTCGGCGGCCCGGCGATACCACTGCTCCGCACCGAACGTGTCACCGCGCTGCTCCAGCAGATTGCCGAGCACTCCCATAGCGCGGATGTTTCCGGCTTCGGCGGCCCGGCGCCACCAGGTTTCGGCTTCTGCGGTGTCGCCTTTGCTGTAGAGCAGGTTGCCGAGAGTGTGCATGGAGGCGATGTGTCCGGCTTCCGCGGCCCGGCGATGCCAGAGTTCAGCCTCCGCACTCTCCCCCCGCTCCTTGAGCAGGTCCCCGAGGTTGACCATAGCGTCCACGTCGCCTACCTCAGCGGCACGCCGATACCACGATTCGGCTTCCACCAGGTTGCCGCGTTCCCGGGAGAGGAGGGCGAGGTTGAACATGGAGTCGAGATGTCCGGCTTCCGCGGCCTTCCGGTACCAGGACTCGGCTCCGGCAATGTCGCCTTGTTCACGGTGGCGCAGCCCGAGAGTGAACATCGTCTGCGGGTCGCCCTCCGCGGGCGGGTGGGCAGTGGGATGAGGCTGCGGGGCCGCAGGCATCCACTGGCTGGGTGCGGCATACCCGGTCGCATGAGAGGGCTGCGGCGGTACAGGTGCTGCCGTGGGCGGTGCCGTGGGGAGCGCCTGCGGGGCGATCTGCGGGCTAAAGAACGCTGGGGAACCGGACGCCTCGGGTGCGGCAGCCCGGTAGATGAGCTCCCCCAGTTCGTGGCTGTCGGGACGGGCGGCAGGGTCCTTGGCCATCATCCGGGCGACGAGGTCCGCGAGCTCCAAAGGCACGTCGGGCCGGAACTCGCGGATCGGCGGCGGATCCTGGGTGAGGTGCTGGGCAAGCAGGGCGGGCAGCGGACCGGTGAACGGGATTCTGCCGGTCAGCATGGTGTGCATGACACCGCCGAGCGCGTAGACGTCGCTGCGGGAGTCGACTTCTTCGCCTTTCCACTGCTCTGGGGGCATGAACGCGGGGGTGCCAAGCGCGGTACCGACCGCGGTGAGCTGGCTGGTGGCGTCCGCGATGTGGGCGATGCCGAAGTCGCAGACCTTGACATGGCCGGTGTCGAGGAGGAACAGGTTGCCGGGTTTGAGATCGCGGTGGACGACCCGGTGGGTGTGTGCGGCTCGCAGGGCGTCGGCGGCCTGCACTGCTACAGACACCACAAGGTCCAGCGGCATGCCTTGCGGATGGTCGGCGAGGACGGCGCCCAGGTCACGGCCGCGCAGCAGCTCCATGACGAGGAACAGTTGGCCTTCGTGGTGGCCGAAGTCGTGGACAGCGGTGATATTGGGGTGTTGGATGTTGGCGGAGATACGGGCCTCGCGCTGGAAGCGTCGAATGAGGACACCGTCGTTGTCCCCGCTAAGGATGAGCTTGACGGCAACCTCGCGTTCCAGGTGCGGGTCGAAGGCCCGCCAGACTTCCCCCATGCCGCCTCGGCCTAGCCGTTCTTCCAGCCGATACCGTCCTGCCAGCACCGCCTCGGACTGCACACGCAACTCCCTTGGACATCTGCCATTGTCTTCCTCATTCTTTACCGCAGTGGGCGGTGACTCTCGCCACCGTCCGGTAGCAGAACTCATTGCGCCTCTTCACACGGCTTCGGTGTGGTGGACGTCCGGGGCCGGTGCGCAGCGCAGGGCCGTGGACGCCTCCCGACGGTCGTTGGTTTCCCTTACTTCTTGCGGGGGCGGTCCGCCGCGGCGCAGGGACGGTCCACCCAGCGGGGCAGACCAGATCCGATCTGGATAGCGACCAGGAAGAGTCCTTAATGTTTCGGGGTATGGGGTGGTGCTCCCGTCCGCGGAGCGGGAAGACGGTTCTGTCCCCTACCTCGCCCAGCACGGTATGCGTCCTCCGGGGCAGGCAGTCCAGTGTTGGGGCGGCGCCCTCTACAGCGGAAGGTGTGCGACGACTCTCGATAGTCCTTTCGTCGTAATTCCTGGTCGGTGCGGGTCCGGTCGCACCGAGGACGGGGTTTCGCTCCGCTCATGGTGGGAATCCCGTCCCCGGTGTTCCTCCGGTGTCCGGGACGTCCTGTCCTCGGGCACCGGCCAGGCGCTCGGATCCACACGAAAGGTGACGTACGTGTCGCAGCCCGGCCTCTTCAACGATCTGCTCCGATGGGAACAGCGCGGATGGGACGCCCTGTGCGCGGGCACGGGAGCGGACTTCTACACCTCGCTGATGACTGAAGACGGGGTGATGGTGCTCGCCAACGGGCTGGTGCTGGACCGTGCCGCCGTGGCTGTCTCCTTGAACGAGACCCCGCCGTGGAGCGGCTATGAGATCAGCGATGCGCGACTGGTCGCTGCCGGTGACGACAGTGCCATCCTCGTCTACACCGGGGCCGCATACCGTGCCGGAGAGCCGTCCGTGTTCCGTGCCCTCATGTCGAGTGTCTATGTCCGGCGGCAAGACCGCTGGCGGCTGGCCCTCTACCAACAGACTCCGCTTCCCGGCCCGGAGGTGAGGGGAGCCCGCACGTGACCCGCGGCCAGCGACGGCTCTCCTCAGGGTTCTCACCAGAGGCACGAGTTCGCGCGGGAGCACCCGGCACCGTTCGGCGGGCTGACTATTAAGGTCCCTTCGCGCGTGTAGTCGGCGCGGTCGCCCTCCCCGGACGGGGAGCGCTGAGCCCCGGTTGACGCCCGCCTCCGTCCCTCAAGGCGATGCACTCCTCGGCTGAACGGGTCACGACAGTGTCCGTTGAACTCCATCCGTTTCCGCACCCCGGGGTTCAGGGACGGTCCGGGTTGTCTTCTCTTCACATGTGCATCGAGGCGTCCACGGCGGGCAGGCCTTGTCCACTCTCGGGGGCTCGGGATGTGTTTCCGGCACGCAACCGGCCGCTGAAGAATTCGGACAGGTTCGGAGGCCTACTGGGATTTTGGGCCGTGAATAACGTCGACCACGTATTCGGCAATAGCCATGCACGACGTTGCTGCGGGCGATGGCGCGTTGCGGACCGCTGTAATACGCCCCATTTGATTGATGCGGAAATCGTCGACAAGGCTGCCGTCACGGTCGAGCGCCTGGGCGCGGACCCCGGCCCCGCCGCGGACCACGTCGCCAGGACCAATCTCCGGCACATACCGTTGCGCGGCCTTCATGTAGGCGCGTTGGGACACCGACCCGTACATCTCCTTCAGCCCGGTCACCCAGTGTTTGCGGGCCATCGCCCAGAACCCGGGCCAGGAGGCGATAGCGCCCAGGTCGGCCAGGTTGACCGTGGCGAGCCGGTAGCCTTCGCGGGCGAACGCAAGCACCGCGTTGGGGCCGACCTCTACTTCCCCGGAGACTCGGCGGGTGAAGTGTACGCCGAGGAACGGGTAGCGGGGATCCGGGACCGGGTAGATCAAACCGCGCACCATGTGCGCCTTCTCTGGTTTGACCAGCATGTACTCGCCTCGGAACGGGATGATCCGCGGTTCGGTCCCGTCGCCGGCGAGGCGCGCAACCCGGTCGGTGTGCAGTCCTGCGCAGATGATGAGGCGGTCCACGGTCACCGGCTGACCGCCGGCGACAACCTCGATCGAGTCGCTGACTTCCCGGATGCGGGTGACCGGCGCAGTGCAGCGGATCTCCCCGCCTGCCTCGGTGATGTCTTTCGCGAAAGACGCGCAGATGAGCGGATAGTCGGTGATGGCGGTGTGCGGCGAGTGCAGGGCGACCAGCCCGGTGGCGTGCGGTTCGATTGCGCGGATCTCCTCGGGCCCGATGCGGCGCAGCCCGGGCACCGCGTTGCTGTCGGCGCGGGCGTAGATGGCGTCGAGCCGCCGCACGTCTTCGGAGTTGACCGCGACCACGAGCTTGCCGCACTCCTCGTAGGGCAGGCCGCGGTCGGTGCAGTATTCGCGGAGCATCTCCCGACCGCGTGTGCACAGCCGGGCTTTCAGGCTGCCGGGCTTGTAGTAGAGTCCTGCGTGGACGACTCCGGAGTTGTGGCTGGTCTGGTGGGCAGCGATCCGGTCTTCTTTTTCCAGCACGACCACGCGCGTGCCTGGCCACCGGCGGATGATCTCCCGGCCGATCGCCAGCCCGATGATGCCGGCGCCGACGATGCCCACAACCTCGTCAGCCATTCCCGTCTCCCTGTTTCCTGTCCGGTAGGTGTGCGATCCAGGCTCAGCGCCGTTGTCGACCGCGACCTGACGGTAGTCGACCGCGTCGATGCAGTGGTGCGCAGCCCTGCGGTCGCGGGCGAAGACCACGGCGAACAGCCCGTAGCTGAGCCGGTGACAGCCGCTCCCGCCTGGGTGGGTGTCTCCCCGGCGCAGACTGCCTCCGCTGCAGCGGGGCGGGCACGAACGTGTGCTGCGCTGGCCAAGAACGGAGGCCCGGAACCGGAATCGGAGCAGGGAAAACCCCGGGTTCGGAGGGCGTGTCACTCCCCCCAATCCGGGGTTATGGGATGTCGGATCCGAGGACCAGTCGGCCGACGGGGTGAAGCCGGGGTTTCCCCTCCAGCTCGCTGCCCCAGCACATGCGGGCAACGGTCTCCACGGGGACCAGCTTACGGCGCTGCTGCTCCTCGTTGAGCGTGGCCTTGCCAGGGCAGAGAAGCTCGCGCTCGGACTGACCGCCGCTGTCAGCGGTGTCCTTGATCCCTGCTGGGGTGGTCCCTGCGACGGACGATGCGGAGCACCTCTCCCTCGAGGACCAGACGGTCCAGGACGGGCCTCCCCGATGCCTGCGCGGCCTGCTCTCTTCTCCACCCGGGCGCAGCGAAGGAATCCGTGGGCATCCTTGGGCACGCGGTCGTTCTCCTCCGGGCCGCATGCCCAAGCTATCCCTGGACCCGCTCTGCGGAAGCGGTCCCCTGGGCCGCCTCGGCGGTGTCCAGGACGGCTGCTCTCCGTGCCCCTGCCCGGCGGGCGAGCAAGCCGTAGCGGGGTGCCAGCAGATAGGCGGCAGCGAAGAGCAGCGCCTGCACGAGGACGATCATGCCGCCGGGCGCCACATCCAGCAGGAAACTGGCGTAGACCCCCACCACCGAGGCAGCCACTGACGTGGCCACCGCGATGAGCATCATCCGTTCGAAGCGGTCCGTGAGCAGGTAGGCGGTCGCGCCCGGGATGATCAGCATGGCGACGACCATGATGATGCCGAGCACCTGGAGTGCGATGACCACGGTCACC
The DNA here is from genome assembly GCF_017577275.1 of Thermobifida sp. Taxonomy (NCBI): domain Bacteria; kingdom Bacillati; phylum Actinomycetota; class Actinomycetes; order Streptosporangiales; family Nocardiopsidaceae; genus Thermobifida; species Thermobifida sp. The sequence goes on along the minus strand of NZ_PITY01000019.1, from coordinate 175,351 downwards.
GCCAGCAGCCCGAGCAGCAGTGCTTCCAGGCGGCGCGGCCGCAGCCCGATCACGTGCGCGTGGGCCGGGTCGAAAGCGTACAAGGTCAAGTCGCGGTGGGTGAACGCCACCACGGCCAGCGTGACGACGGTCATCACCACGATCTGCAGGATCTCGACGTCGCTGACGCCGAGCGGGTTACCGAAGAGGATGTGTCGCAGGTCGGTGTCGCTGGAGATGCGGGAGATGATGACCACGCCGAGCGCGAACATCGCGGTGAACACGATGCCGATCGCGGCGTCCTCTTTGACGCGGGACGTGCGGTTGACTGTGCCGATCAGCGCCACCGAGCCTACGCCGAAGACCAGTGCTCCCACCGCGAACGGCAGCCCGAGCAGGTAGGACAGCACTACGCCGGGCAGGACCGCATGCGAGATGGCGTCCCCCATCAGCGACCAGCCGATCAAGGTCACCCAGCAGGACAGCACCGCGCACACTGCGCCCGCGAGCACGCTAGCCAGGAGTGCCCGCTGCATGAACTCGAACGTGAAGGGGACGGTCAGCCAGTCGATGAGGGTCATGCGGGCTCCTCTAGTCCGAAAGCGCGGAGCATCAGCTCGGGTACGAGGACGCGGTCCGGGCTGCCGTGGGCCAGGACGCGCCGGTGCAGCAGGATGGCTTCGTCGCACAGCTCCCCCACTCCGGCCAGGTCGTGGGTGGAGACCAGCAGGGTGGCTCCTTCGTCGCGCATCTCCCGCAGCACGCGAACGATGGTGCGTTCTGAGGGCTTGTCTACGCCCGCGAACGGCTCGTCCAGCAGGAACACGGTGGCGCCTTGGGCGATGCCGCGGGCGATGAACGCGCGTTTCCGCTGGCCGCCGGAGAGGGCTCCGATCTGCCGGTGGGCCAGGTCGGTGAGTCCGGTGCGTTCGAGGGCTTCGGCTACCGCGTCACGGTCGGACTTGCGGGGTCGGCGGGTAAGGCCCATGTGACCGTAGCGTCCCATCATCACCACGTCGATCACCCGCACCGGGAAGGCCCAGTCCACCTGTTCGGACTGGGGGACGTAGCCCAGCAGGCCGTTTTTGCGGGCCTGGGCGGGCGGTAGGCCGTGGATCCGCACGTGTCCGCTCTGCGGGGTGACGAGTTCCGCGATGGTTTTCAGCAGGGTGGACTTGCCGGAGCCGTTGGCGCCGAGCAGGCCGCACACGACGCCGCGTCCAATCTCCACGGTGACGTTGTCGAGTGCCAGGACGTCGCCGTAGCGGACGGTGACCTCGCGGACTTCGAGTGCGGGCGGGGTGGTCACGAGCGGCCTCCCTGTCCGGTGAGTCCGGCGACGATGGCTTCCGCGTCGTGGCGCAGCAGGTCCAGGTAGGTGGGGACTGGGCCGTTTGCGTCGGAGAGCGAATCCACGTACAAGGGTTCCCCGAGGACGGCACCGGTCTCGCGGGCGACCTGGCGCTGGGCGCTGTCGTTGACGGTACTTTCACAGAAGACCGCGGGGACGTTGTGCTCACGGACGAACTCCACCACGGAGGCGATCTGCTGGGGGGTGCCTTCCCCTTCAGCGTTCATCGGCCACAGGTACTTCTCGGTTAGCCCTGTGTCGCGTGCCAGGTAGGAGAATGCGCCCTCGCAGGTGACCAGGACCCGCTGTTCTTCGGGCACTGTGGCGAGTTCAGCACGGAGGAACTCGCCGATCTCGGTGATCTCAGCCTGGTAGGCCTCGGCGTTGGCCGCATAGTCGGCGGCATGGTCCGGGTCGAGTTCGCTGAGCGCATCCCGGATGTTGTCGACGTAGACGAGGGCTTCGTCCGGGGACATCCACGCGTGCGGGTTGGGGTGGCCCGCATAGTCCCCGGAGGCGACAGGGATGGTCTCGACTCCCTCGGTGACCACGCGGGTGGGGACGTCGAGCGGGTCGGTGAACTGCTCAAACCACAGTTCCAGGTTCATGCCGTTGGCGAGGAGGAGGTCAGCGGCCTGGGCACGGACCAGGTCGCTGGGGGTGGGCTCATATTCGTGGATCTCCGCACCGACCCGGGTGATGGATTCCACGCGGGCGTGCTCCCCGGCGACGTTGCGCGCCATGTCAGCGAGGACGGTGAAGGTGGTGAGCACGACAGGCCGGTCGTCGTCGAGCTGTGTGGCTGGTGAGGTGCCGCACGCAGCAAGTGCTGCGAGGACAATACCGAGCACACCGGTTTTTAAGGTACGACAATCTTTAAATTTCGCCACGCCTAACTTTTACCACTATGCCGGCCCGCCAACCATGTCCGGGCCGGTGAGATGTGCGGGATTCGACTACGCAGCGTTAGTGGTCTGTCGCGATCCAGAGCGCTTCGGCGACCCCCGTGCCGATGGACCGCTCTTCAACCCCTTCGTCGGTGTGCAAACGCACGACGAGAGGGCCGCCGAAAGGTTGACGTTCCACAAGCTCGATCCGCATGCCGATGCCGATGTGCTGGCTGGCCAGGTAGCGCAGCAGCGCCGGGTCGGAGTCGTTGACACGGACGATCGTCCCCCCGCTTCCCGGGTCCACGTGGGCCAGCAGGCGGGTCTCCTGTGTCGGAACGCGGCCGTCGCTGGTCGGAATGGGGTCGCCGTGCGGGTCGACCGTGGGATGGCCCAGGCGTTCGGCGATACGTTCCACAAAACGGTCCGAGACGACGTGTTCGAGGACCTCCGCCTCGTCGTGGACCTCGTCCCAGGAGTACCCGAGTTCCTCCACGAGGTAGAGCTCGATCAGTCGGTGACGGCGCAGTACGGCCAAGGCGACCTTGTCTCCCGTGGGGGTCAGTCGCACGTCGCCGTAGCGCTGGTGGTCGACCAGCCCCAGTTCACCGAGTTTGCGCAGCATGCCGGAGACCGAGGAGTTGGACACGGCGAGCCGCTCGGCGACCCGGGAAATGGTGACTGGGCCACTTCCGCGTTCCTGAAGGTCGTAGATGACCTTGACGTAGTCCTCGACCGACGTTGACGGCCGGTTCGCAACAGGCGCCATAGAGCCACGCTATCGCGTTCCCCGCAAAAAGTCGGGGCCTCCGGGCAAGGGCGGCCGCGAAGAGGGGACGCCCTTCACTCGCTGAGCCGGTTCGGGGAGTTTTTCTTCTCGCGGTCCGCCCGCGACGGGGACATGATCTGCGGTTTCGGTCCGCCAAAACAGGCAGATTTCCTTTCGTTACGTCATTTATAGGACACAATCTGTTGACATAGCCCGTGATACGTATCACGATTCTGGTACAACCCCTAGCTGGGAGCGCTCCCAACTCCTTTCCGCATCCATCCCCATCCCGGGGGCGTTCCAGGCGGGGGAGACCATTCCGGATCGTCCCTCGGACGTTCCGGGCCGGCCGCCGCGGCCAGCCCCCACAGGTCGCGGCGGTCCTAGCCGTAACGTCTCTCAAGGAGTTCCACGGTGAGAATGAGAAGCCGGCTCGCTGCTTTTGGCGCACTCGCTGGCTTGACTGCAACCCTCGCCGCCGTCACACCGGCCGAGGATGCTTACGCGCACGGCGCGATGACCTACCCCCCGACGCGTAGCTACATCTGCTACGTCAACGGCATCGAGGGGGGCCAGGGCGGCAACATCGCGCCCACCAACCCCGCTTGCCAGAACCTGCTTGCGGAGAACGGCAACTACCCGTTCTACAACTGGTTCGGCAACCTCATCAGCGACGCTGGTGGCCGGCACCGCGAGATCATCCCGGACGGCCAGCTCTGCGGCCCCAACCCGCAGTTCAGCGGCCTGAACCTGGTCAGCGAGCACTGGCCCACCACCACGCTGGTGGCCGGAAGCACCATCACCTTCCAGTACAACGCCTGGGCACCGCACCCCGGCACCTGGTACCTGTACGTCACCAAGGATGGCTGGGACCCCAACTCCCCGCTGGGTTGGGACGACCTGGAGCCTGTTCCCTTCCACACGGTCACCGACCCGCCGATCCGTCCTGGTGGCCCCGAGGGACCGGAGTACTACTGGGACGCCACGCTGCCTAACAAGTCGGGCCGCCACATCATCTACTCGATCTGGCAGCGCTCCGACAGCCCGGAGGCCTTCTACGACTGCACCGACGTGGTGTTCGTCGGCGGCGGCGACGACGGCGGTTCGGGCGGTCCTCAGCCGGACACTGAGGCGCCCACTGCTCCCGGCACCCCGGTGGCTGGTTCCCTGAACGGCACCTCCGCCCAGATCAGCTGGCCTGCTGCAACCGACAACGTCGGTGTCGCCGAGTACCGGGTGTACAACGCGGCCAACGACGAGCTGCTGGCCACGACTCGCACCACCAGCGTCACCCTCACCGGGCTGACGCCGAACACCGACTACTCGATCTACGTCGTGGCGCGCGACGCGGCGGGCAACACCTCGAGCCCGTCGGCGACGCTGACCTTCAACTCGGGTGACGCTCCCGCGCTCGCCTGCGAGATCGAGTACAGCACACCCAACACCTGGTACGGCGGATTCACCGCCCAGGTGCGGATCTACAACGGCAGCCACGAGTCCATCGACGGCTGGGAACTGACGTGGGACTTCACCAACGGTGAGACCATCAACCAGGCGTGGAACGCCACTGCCCAGCAGTCCGGAACCACCGTGACGGTCACCAACGTCTCGTGGAACAGCACCATTCCGCACCACGGCTCGGTGGAGTTCGGCTTCAACGCCAACTCCACGCGGGAGCCGGGAGTGCCGGAGAACTTCAAGCTCAACGGCAGCCTCTGCTCCGTGGCCTAACGGTTCTCCCTCCCTCAACTCGGTGACGACGAGTCCCTCCCCTCCGTCACCGGCCCGAGCCCGCTCCGCCACTGGCGGGGCGGGCTCTTCACGCTTCGAGGGCACGCAGCGGCACCGCCGCTTTGAGCAGCATCTCGGCGTACTCGCGCTCCGGCACCGACTCGAGTACGACAGCCCCGCCTGCTCCCACGGTCACCTGCCCGTCATGGCAGACAGCGGTGCGGATCACCACGCTCAGATCGGCGGTCCCTGAGAAGGACAGGTAGCCCAACGCTCCCGAATACACCCCTCGCGCGCTCGTCTCCAGCCGGTCCACGATCTCCATGGTGCGTTTCTTAGGCGCCCCCGTCATCGACCCGGGCGGAAAGCACGCCGCCACCGCGTCCACCGCGGACCGGTCTGCGCGCAGCCGTCCGCGGATCGTGGAGATCAACTGGTGCACCGTGGCGTAGGACTCGGTGTACAAGAACGCGGGCACCTCCACGCTTCCGATCTCGCAGACCCGTCCCAGGTCGTTGCGGAGCAAGTCCACGATCATCAGGTTCTCCGCCCGGGTTTTCGGGTCGCCGCGCAAGGCGTCCCGGGCGCGCGCATCGCGGACCGGGTCGTCGTGGCGCGGTGCGGTCCCCTTGATCGGGCGGCTCTCCACCCAGCCGTCCGGGGTGACCCGCAGAAAACGCTCCGGGGAGGCGCTATACACGGCGGTCTCCCCCGCGTGGAGCAGGGCCGCGTACGGGGCCGGGTTAGCGCGGCGCAGCCTCAAGTAGAAGGCTGTGCCGTCACCGGGTGCTGGCAATCGTGCCCGGGTAGTCAGGCAGATTTCGTAGCTCTCCCCCGCGGCCAGCTCCTCCAGGCACCGTTTGACGTCGGCCACGTAGTCGTCCGGGGAACGCTCCAGGAACGGGGTCGGATCCACTCCCCTGCCGGTCTGCTGCAAGGCTGACGGGGATCGCAGTCCGCTGAGTGAGCGCGCCATGGCGTCCAGCCAGGCTTCGTCGCCGTCCACGGCGACCAGGTAGGTGCGGTCCGCTGCGTGGTCGACCGCGATGAAGCGGTCGCAGCGCAGCCATACCGCGTCAGGGGTGGCGGCGCGGTGCACGGCCGTGCCGCCGCAGTCGGCTTTGAGTTCGTAGCCGAAGTAGCCGACATAGCCGCCCAAGAAGTCGAAAGGCAGGTCGGGATGGCCGTAGGGGGCGGAAGCGGTGCGGGTCGCGAGCGCGTCGAAGATCGTGCCGGGCTCGGTGTGCGTCGTGCCGTCGGCAGAGCGCACGGCTACCGTGCCGTCGCCTACCCGGTAGGTGAGCACTTCGCTCTGAGGGCTGTCGAGACCGCCGAGAAACGAGAACCGTGCGGTCCCGCCGGTCAGGCTGCTGTCCAGCCAGAAGGCGTAGTCGCGTCCGGCATAGCAGGTGAGGAACGCTGCTTCGGTGTCCACGGCACGCGGCATGACCCGGAACCGCAGGGTTTTCCGCACCTCGTGGAGAGCCCGCGGCGCTGCCCCGGTGGGCGGTACCCCCTGCTGTCCTGGTCGCACCGGGGTCGTGTGGAGTGCGGGCCGCGGGCTTCCGCTCTGCTGCGCGGTAGCTCCGGGACGTCCAGCAACCACCCGGCGGTGGGCCCGGGCCAGGCGAACGAAGTTGGCGACCAGAGTGGGGCCGTGGTCGCTGGCCACGGATTCGGGGTGGAACTGGACGCCCCAGCGTGGCAGGACGCGGTGGCGCAACGCCATGACCACCCCGTCCTCGGCCCAGGCGGTAGCTTCCACATCCTCCGGCAGCGGCGAGGCCACGCACAGCGAGTGGTAGCGCACGGCGGTGAAGTCCTGGGGAATTCCCGCGAAAAGAGCGGAATTGTCGTGGCGTACCCGGCTGAGATGCCCGTGGCGGGGCCGGGGGGCCGAGACCACCGCGGCACCGGCGTGGTGGGCGATGGCTTGGTGGCCCAGGCACACGCCGAGGATCGGCAGGTGCGGTTCGTCCAACACGCGCCGCGTGTGCCCCACGTCGCTGGCCCGCTGGGGTCGGCCAGGGCCGGGAGAGATCACGGCGGCGTCGAAGTCAGCGGGGTCCAAGCACTTCCAGCGCGGATCGTCGTTGGTGACGACCAGCGGTTCCTCGCCTAGGGTGCGCGCAAGCAGATGGACGAGGTTGTAGGTGTAGGAGTCGTGGTTGTCCACGAGCAGCACCCGCATGCCGATCCTCCCTTCCCTGCCGCACCGCGTTTCAGGGTACGCCTGTCAGCGCCGCGCCGATCATGGCGCAGGCTGGCGGCAGCAGGCTGGGGACAAGGGCTGCGCGCCTTCCCCGGGCTGATCCGCTGGTCTGCGACGGCGGGAAGGCGCAGGTCTTCGCATACCAGGCAGGACTAGTGCTGCGGCCCGGACTCCCGGTGCTGCTGTGGCCTGGAGACCCGCCGGTGTCTGTACCGTTAGGGGAAATCGTGGTGAGGAGGTGGCCCGGTGGGCAGGGACCGCATGCAGATCGGCGAAGTAGCCGAACGTACCGGACTGTCGTTGCGGACGATCCGCTACTACGGCGAGGTCGGGCTTGTCGTGCCGTCTGCGCGCTCCAAGGGGGGCTTCCGCCTCTACACCGAATCCGATGTGGCACGGCTGCTGCTGATCAAGCAGATGAAACCCTTGGGGTTCAGCTTGGAGCAGACCCGCGACTTGTTGGGTGTTCTTGACCGGCTCGACTCCCCAGGGCTCGACGACGCGGAGCGCGCCGCGCTGACCGACCAGCTTGACCGGTTCGAAACGGCTGTCGCGGCCCGCTGTGCTGCGCTGCGGGAGCAACTGGCCTTGGCCGAAGAGTTCGGTGCCCGGCTGCGCGCCCGGCGCGGCGCAGCCGTCCCCCGTGCCCGGGCGTGAAGACGCGAGCAACCGGTCCGGAACCGGGTTTCCGCAGCGTGCTGGCCTATCCGCGCCTCCCTGTCATAGCTACTCTCACGGAAGGGTAGAGTTCCTGGCCGGGAACCGGCCCGCTTCCGACGCGTACTCACCGGTTCCCGCGGCGGTGTGGACCTTCGGTGTTCGCGCCGCCGCATTCCGCTGCCTCGGCCGGGGCAGACCTCCCTGCTGTGGTCACTGTCCGGCGAGTTCGTCCATCGACTCCAGTGTCCGGCCTTTGGTTTCCCGCACGAACCGGAGCACGAACCCGAAGGACAGCAGCGCGAACGCCGTGTACACCAGGTAGGTGCCGGGAAGGCTCCAGTCACGCAGCGACGGGAAGGTGACGGTCACCAGCCAGTTGGTGATCCACTGGGTGGCGGTGGCCACGGCCATGGCTGCAGCGCGAATCCGCAGCGGGAACATCTCGCCGAGCAGCACCCAGGTGACCACTCCCCAAGAGAGCGCGAAGAACAGGACGAACGTGCTGGCGGAGACCAGGGCGGTCAAGGCCCACGCCGTTGACAGCACCACGTCGTCTCCTTCCCCTCGGGCGTGGCTGAACGCGAATGCGGTGAAGGCCAGCGCCACCGTCATCCCCGCCGATCCGGCCAGCAGCAAGGGTTTGCGTCCCACCCGGTCTACCAGGCCGATCGCGATCAGGGTGCCGACGATGTTCACGATGGACGTGAACAGGCTCAGCAGCAGCGAGTCGGTTTCCGCGATACCCACCGACTGCCACAGCACCGCCGAATAGTAGAAGATCACGTTGATGCCGACGAGCTGCTGGAACGCGGACAGGGCCATGCCCACCCACACGATGGCCAGCAGCCCGTAGCGGCCGCGCAGGTCGCGCAGGCGGGGGCGGCGTTCCCGGCCGAGCACCCGGCGGATCTCCGCCACACGGCCGTCCACGTCACCGCCTTCGACTTCAGCGAGGACGCGGCGTGCGCGGGCATCGCGGCCGATGCGGACGAGGTGGCGGGGCGACTCGGGAATGACCAGGGTCAGTACAAAGTACGTGGCGGCAGGCAGCACTTCGATGCCGAGCATCCACTGCCAGGCCTGCAGCGGGCCGAGCCGGTGGAGGGCGCTGCCACCCACCGCGGCGGCCAGCCCGTAGTTGACCAGTTGGGAGGTGGCGATCCCGAGGACGATGGCGAGCTGTTGCAGCGAGGCGAGGCGGCCGCGGAACGCGGGCGGGGACACTTCGGCGATATAGGTCGGGGCGATCACCGAGGCGATACCGATCGCCACGCCGCCGACCACGCGCCACCAGGCCAGGTCCCAGACGGTGAAGGGGAGCGCGGATCCGACCGCGCTGGCCGCGAACAGCACAGCCGCGAGCTGCATGACCCGGATCCGACCGATCCGGTCGGCCAGGGCACCCGCGATCGCCGCCCCCACCGCGGAACCGATCAGGGCAGCGGCCACCGTGAACCCGATGACAGTGGAGCCGACCCGAAAGGTGTCCTGGATCGCGCTCACCGCACCGTTGATGACGGCACTGTCGTACCCGAACAGGAATCCGCCCATCGCCGCGGCTGCCGCAATCATCACCACGTGGGCGATGTTCACTTCACCGCTGCTGGGGGCCTCTCCCGTTGTAGACACGTCACTCCTCGCCCGGTTTTCCCCATGGCCTGACCTTGACCACGAGCACGGCCCGCCATGCGGTTCTGTTCCTCTAGCCGAGACCGCGGGTTTTACACCCTGTCTCGGGGCAGGCGTGTCTGGGGCGGAGGCGCGCGGTTCGGACAGCCGCTGCCCGAGCGGCGTTCTTCGTTTCGGTAGCCGGGGGCCTGGCTGGTGGATTAGCGGTCTTAAGCCCGGTTAGCGGCATCGGAAGACGACTGCTGTCCGGGAGAGGAGTTCGGGTGACTCGCTTCGGATACTTTCTCGCCTGTGAAGAGCACGGGCCTCGGGAACTGGTCCGCCAGGCCCGGCTGGCAGAGGAAGCGGGCTTCTCGGCCCTGTGGATTTCCGACCACTTCCATCCGTGGCTGGACGAGCAGGGGCACAGCCCGTTCGTGTGGTCGGTCATCGGAGCGCTCAGCGAAGCCACCGACTTGCCGGTGACCACCGCGGTCACCTGTCCCATCATGCGCCTCCACCCGGTCGTCACAGCGCAGGCTGCGGCGACCGCTGCCTGCCAGTTGCGCGGCGGTTTCACGCTGGGGGTGGGCACCGGCGAGGCGCTCAACGAGCATGTGGTCGCCCAACGCTGGCCTCCGGCCGCGGAACGGCGGGAGATGCTGGCCGAGGCGGTGGAGCTGATGCGGCGGCTGTGGCAGGGCCGTCTCACCACGCACCGGGGCCGGCACTACCAGGTCGACACGGCGCGCTTGTACACCCTTCCCGACCAGCCGCCTCCCGTGTTCGTCTCCGCGTTCGGCCCGTACGCTGCCCGGCTTGCCGGACGTATCGGGGACGGGCTGATCACCATGGGGGTGAGTCTGCCTCTGATCGAGGAGTTCCGGGAGCACGGCGGGGCGGCCAAACCGATCCAGGCGGGGGTCAAGGTCTCCTGGGCGCCGGACCGGAAGCAGGCCGTGGAGCATGCCCGCCGGCGGTGGCCGAACGACTTCCTGCCGGGGCAGGCCAGCCAGCTGCTTCCGCTCCCCCAGCACTTTGCCGCCCTGGCTGAACTGGTCACGGCCGAGCAGGTTGCGGCCCAACTGCCGTGCGGCTCCGACCCCGACGAGTACCTCACTTTGTTGTCGGAGTACGTGGAGGCGGGGATCGACGAGGTCTATATCGGCAACGTCGGGCCGGATCCCGACGGGTTCTTCGAGTTTTTCGCCACGCAGTTGAAGCCTGTGCTCTCCTCGAGCCCTGAGTGAGGGCTCCCGGGTGTTTCGGACGTTCTTTCGAGAGCGCGGAAGCACTACCCCATCGTTCCGGATCGTCCCGATCACACCGGTGCTGCGACGGTCAGTGACGGTCATTTCACCGCGTTTCCGAAGCGCGCACTGGGGATCGGGGTAGCCTGCTGAATGTGGGAGTGATCGTAGAAGCCACAAGCTGGGACGACCCTGTAGGCGTGCGGCTGCGCCAAGAGCAGGAAGCGGAGATCATCCAGCGGTACGGCGGTGATCTGGAGCAGTGTCCCAAACCGTCCGCGGAGGACGTGGACGTGTTCCTGATCGCCCGCGACGCTGAAACGTCTGTGTCGGTGGGTTGTGGCGGACTGCGCCGATTGGACGAGGTGACGTACGAGATCAAACGCATGTATGTCACCCCTGCGTGGCGGGGACGCCGTATCGGCGAGGTGCTCCTGCGGGCTTTGGAGGAGGCCGCGATCAGCAGAGGGGCACAGCGGATGCGTCTGGAGGCCGGTACTCGGCAGCCTGAGGCGCTGCGGTTGTACGAGCGGTGCGGCTATCAGCGGATTGAGCCGTTTGGGCACTACGCGAACTGCGCGGAGAGCATTTGCTTTGAGCGGATCCTGGTGCCTTCCGCGGCATAACCGCGCGTGGTTGGGCGTTTCTGTCCTCTGTCTCTTCCTGGCCATGGCGGGGATGGTCCACGGCGGGGCAGGTTCCTGGCTGCCTGGGTTGGGCCCCGCGGCCGGTCTGCCCCGGCCGCTCTAGGGCCAGGCGGTGTGCGTTTCTGTCGGCTATGCGGCTCGGCGAGGGCTTCCCCGGTACGGCATCCACGTGAGGACAGGAAGGGCGGGGTGTGCCGCAGCAGTCCCGGTGGTGCCGGGTGCGCGGTTTCCGGGACAGGGCAGCCTTGGGCACCGGGATTCCTGGCGTGCAGCGGCGCCGGCGCGCTGTTCGGGCGAGGAGGGCCCGTCCGCTCCCGCTGTTCCGGCAGGTCTTTGCGCGCGCGGCCTACGGTATCCGGCACTGTCCGGAGCCTGATCAGGCATGAAAACTCCCCAGCGTCTCAATTATTGAGATATTTGTTTCTCATAGCGAGACGCAAGGGTAGGTTCGCGGTATGACCGCGCATGTCTGGGACGCCGAACTGTACGATGCACGCCACTCGTTTGTCGCCGCGCATGGCACCGCGCTCCTCGACCTGCTCAACGCGGCCCCCGGGGAACGCGTCCTGGACGCCGGGTGCGGCACCGGAGACCATGTGGCCCAGCTCGCGGCCGCCGGGGTGGATGTCCTCGGCGTAGACATCAGCCCGGAGATGGTGGCGCGGGCGGCCGCGCGTTTCCCCGGCATCCCCGTCACCGTGGCCGACCTGCGCGCCCTGCCGTTCCGGGAGGAGTTCGACGCGGTACTGAGCAACGCCGTCCTCCACTGGGTGCCCGAAGCCGACCAGGCTGCCGCCTCCCTGCGTGCCGTGCTGCGCCCCGGCGGACGCCTGGTCGCCGAACTCGGCGGCGCAGGCAACATCGCTACGCTCACCACCGCCATCCACGAGCTGCGCGCCGAGTGGGGCCTACCGCAGGCCGCCTCACCCTGGTACTTCCCCACGGTCGCCCAGTACGCGCGCGTCCTGGAGAACGCCGGATTCGAAGTCCGCGCCGCATGGCTGTTCGACCGGCCCACCCCGCTTACCGGTGCGGACGGCCTGGGCTCGTGGGTGCGCATGTTCGCCACGTCCCTGCTGGCCGGGGTCACCGACACCGACGCGTTTCTCACCGCACTGGAACAGCGGCTGCGTCCCGCCCTCTACCAGGACGGCTCCTGGTGGGCGGACTACCGGAGGCTGCGGGTGGTGGCGGTGGTGCCGTCCCGTTGAGACCGTCCGCGCTCGGGCCAGGTCACGGGGTGTCGGCGTAGGGGTAGACGACACCGAGACGCTGGCGCACCTCGTCCATGATGCGCATGATCCGCAAACTTTCCGCCCACGGCATCAGCGGACTCTCCTGCTCGCCTGCGGCGATGCAACGAGCCACTTCCTCAGCCTCATGCTCATACCCGTTGGCGCGGTGCGGGAAGGCGTACGCTTCCGGTTCGCTGCCGTCCCGGTAGAGGACGAAGTCGGTGGGGCACCACCAGCGCTCCACTTCGATCCGGCCGCGGGTGCCGATGAGGGCGACCCGGTTGGGGAGCGGCGCCTCCAGTGAGCAAGCGAGCAGTCCGGTCACCCCGTCGCGGTTCTCCACCAGCACCGTGCTCTGGGCGTCCACCTTCCCCTGGGGGTCGAGGCGGCCGCTCACCCCTACAACGGTGAGGTCTCCCAAGAAGTGGGAGGCCAGCGCAATCGGATAAACCCCCAAATCCAGGAGGGCCCCGCCGCCCAGTTCGGGGTTCCACAGGCGGCTGGCCGGATCGTAGGGGACGGCGTTGCCGAAGTTGGCGATGAGCATCCGCAGTTCACCGATGGCCCCGGCGGCGAGGAGGTCGCTGATCTTCCGGCTGGCCGGGGCGAAACGGGTCCACATGGCTTCCATGAGGAAGCGCCCGTGGCTGCGGGCCGCGCCGATCATTTCGGTGACCTGCCGGGCATTCATAGCCAGCGGTTTTTCGCACAGGACGTGTTTGCCTGCGGCGAGGCAGGCCAGTGTGCCCGCATGGTGGGCTGAGTGGGGTGTGGCGATGTAGACGACGTCGACGTCAGGATCCTCAGCCAGCGCAGTGACGCCCACGTGCCGGTTGGGGATGCCCCAGGTGTCGGCGAAGCGCTCGGCTGCGGCCGCGCTTCGCGAACCGACCGCGGTGACCCGGGCCCCGTGGACGGCGCGCAGCCCTTCAAGGAAAGCGGTGGCGATCCACCCGGTGCCGAGCACGCCCCACCGCAGCACACCCCTGTCTGTCGTCATGCGCCCACTTTACTGAATCGGTTCAGGAGCGGGGTAGGCCGCAGCGGTCACCCTTCGAGCAGCCCGGGATGCCCGTCTTCGACGACAAAAGACGCCCGGGTGGAGACGGGAGCCCCGGGTGAGGTCACGTACGGCACCACGCGGAAGTCGGTCTGCCACAGCTCGGGGGTCACGAAGCACCGCGCATAGCCGCGCTGCTCGTTGACGAACCGCAGGTGCGGGTTGGCCGCGAGCAGAGCCTGCCCTTGTTCCCCCAGGTCCTGCCCGTCCTGGCTGCTACTGATCGAGGTGCCGACGAATTCCGTGCCCACGGTCGCAGAATCCGGGTCGGCGTAGTCGGCTTTGAGTTCGGCCGCGTAGTTCTGGTGCCGGTCTCCCGTCACCACCACCAGGTTGCGTACCCCGCGTGCCGCAGCCTCGGCCAGCACCAGGTCGCGCTCTGCGACATAGCCGTCCCAGGAGTCCAACCACACCCGGGTCGCAGGCCCCGGATCGAGGTCGCTCTGCGTCATCGGCACCTGGTTGCCCAGCACGTGCCAGCGGGCGGGCGAGGTCTCGAACCCGTGCAGCAGCCACTCGCGCTGCTCCGTGCCGAGCAGGCTGCGGCCGGGGTTGAGCCGTGCAGAGCAGGTGGCGGACTTTCCGTCGTGGCAGGCGTGGGCGTCGCGGTACTGGCGGGTGTCGAGGATCGTGAAATCCGCCAACTGGCCCCACGAGATCCGGCGGTGCAGTCCCATGGCAGGCCCGACGGGGAGGGCGGAGCGGCGCAGCGGCAGGTTCTCGTAGTACGCCTGAAATGCGGCCGCGCGGCGGGCCAGCTCGGCCTCACCGGTGTGGGCCCCGGCCCAGTTGTTCTTAACTTCGTGGTCGTCGAGCACGGCGATCCACGGGAAGCGAGCGTGCGCCGCCTGCAGGTCGGGGTCGCTCTTGTACAGGCCGTAGCGCACCCGGTACTGCTCGAGAGTCTCCGTCTCGGTGGCCAGGTAGTCGGGGATCTCGACCTGGCGGATGGCTCCGCTTACCGGGTACTCGTAGAGGTAGTCGCCCAAGTGCACGACGAGGTCCAGGTCTTCTTCGGCCAGGTGGCGGTAGGCGGTGTAGTAGCCGTCGTCCCACTTCTGGCAGGAGACGAAGGCGAACCGGAGCAGAGCCGGCTCGGTTCGGGGGTCGGGTGCGGTGCGGGTGCGCCCTACCGGGCTGATCTCCCCCAGGGCTTGGAACCGGTAGAAGTATTCGCGGTCCGGTTCCAAACCGGTGATCTCGGGGTGGACGGAGTGGGCGAGTTCGGGGGAGGCGACGGCTTCTCCCTCGTGGACCACGCGGCTGAAGCGCTCGTCTGTTGCAACCTGGTAGCGGACCGTAACCTCCTCGTCGCCCATGCCGCCCCGGCCGTCGGGGGCGAGCGGGTCGGGGGCCAGGCGGGTCCACAGGACGACCCCGTCGGGGTGCGGGTCCCCGGAGGCGACCCCAAGGGTGAAAGGGTAGGAGCTGGCGGAGGCGGAGCGGTGGGACGGGGCGGGAAACAGACCGGTCCCCAGGGCTACGGCGGCCGCAGAGGCAGCACCGATGCCCAGGAAGCGGCGTCGGGACGGCGGGACTGCAGAGAGCGTGCGACGCACCATGAAAACCCCATTACAAAAAGTGACAACCACTACTCTCTGCGCATACTCCATGTGCCGAACGTCAGGAACGTGCAGGGCAATCGGCCGAACAAGGAAAATTTGGTGACCTTTGGCTACTAGTTGGCGCCAGTCCGCCACCGCCGGCATCTTTTCCAAACCGGTTAAGTCCCCTCTAGGATCACCAGCTATGGAGACTCGACGACTCGGTAGGACCGGCAGGAATGTCGGCGTGGTGGGGTTCGGTGCCTGGCAGATCGGTGACGCGTGGGGGGAAGTCAGCGAAACCGACGCCATGGGCGCGCTGCACGCCGCAGTGGAATCCGGGATCACCTTCTTCGACACCGCCGACGTGTACGGGGACGGCCGCAGCGAACGCCTCGTCGGCCGCCTGCTACGGGAATACGACGGGCTGACCGTAGCCACGAAAATGGGGCGGAGGGTGCCCCAGTCCCCCGAGGTCTACAACCTGGAGAACTTCCGCGCGTGGAACGACCGCTCCCGCGCCAACCTCGGAGTGGACACCATCGACCTCGTCCAACTGCACTGTCCGCCGTCAGAGGTCTACGCCGACGACGCGGTCTTCGACGCACTGGACACCATGGTCGAAGAGCAGCGGATCGCCGCCTACGGGGTCAGCGTGGAAACCTGCGAGCAGGCGCTCGCCGCCATCCGGCGCCCCAATGTGGCCACCGTCCAGATCATCCTCAACGCCTTCCGCCTCAAACCGCTGGAAGAAGTGCTCCCCGCCGCCCGCGAAGCCGGGGTCGGGATCATCGCCCGCGTCCCGCTCGCCAGCGGCCTGCTGTCCGGGAAGTTCACCGCGGACACCACCTTCGCCGCGAACGACCACCGCTCCTTCAACCGCAATGGTGAAGCGTTCGACGTGGGAGAGACCTTCTCCGGGGTGGACTACGCCACCGGCCTGGCCGCGGTGGAACGGCTCCGTCCTCTGGTCCCTGAAGGGGCGACCATGGCCCAATTCGCCCTGCGGTGGATCCTCGACCAGCCGGGGGTCAGCGTGGTCATCCCAGGGGCCCGCAACGCTGACCAAGCGCGTAGCAACGCTGCCGCGGCCTCTCTGGCCCCGCTCCCGGAAACCGTCCACGCCCGTGTCCGCGCGGTCTACGACGAGCTGATCCGCCCCCAAGTCCACCACCGCTGGTAGCCCGGACGCCCGCCGGCTCTGCGTCCCGGCTACAACAGGTCTTCGGGGCGCGCGGGCCCGATCGGGAAGGGGTGGTCCTCTTCCGGTTCGAGTGACACTGACGGCACCGGGGACGGCGACGGTCCCGGGGACGACGAGTCGCGCGGCGACGGCTCAACAGAGGGACTCACCGCCGGGGACGGCGAGCCGCGCGGCGACGGCTGGACAGGTGACGGGCTCACCTCCGGTGCCGGGGACGGCGGTGCCTCCGGAGGCGGCGCATACACTTCGCGGCTCATCGAGGCCATGAGGAAGTAGAGCACAAGCAGCAGCGCGGCAAGCAGCGCGATCAGCGCCACCACCCCGGCCACCAGGCCAGGGTTGGAACCGGGGTCCGCGCCCGCGCCGCGCAGCGCCCGAAGCCGCGTCGGCCACGGCCAGCGCGCCGTTGCCGGCGCGGCAGCGGACGCCCAGTAAGGCACGTACGTGGGCCCGCTGCCCCGCCGCGGCTCAGGTGCTGCCACCGCGTCCAGAAACACGTTCGCGGCGTCAGGCCGGGAAGCAGCCACAGCCACCCACACCACCGGACCGGAGAGGGTGGAGGCCAGCACCCGGGGACGCTCCGCAAGCCCGGCGCCGTCGACCACCGCGGCCCGGAACCGGTCCAGCACGGCCGGGTCACTGGCGGCACCCGAGCTCAGCACCGCGACGCTCACCGGCTCCCCCGCGGCGCCGCGCGCCGCATAAACCACGCCTTCTGGGCGGTGTACTCTACGCTCCTGGATCCGGTAAGCCCCCACCTGACGCGGATCAGCATCCCGCAGAGCCTCGTGCGCCACCTCCGCGCCGTCCTCTCCCATCCACTGCCGTCGCAACGGGTAGTCTCCCCGTTGCACACCTTTCCGCAGTCCAACGTACCCGCGCCCCGCGCGGAACCCAGCCCATCTCTGGGAGGCCACTGCCGATGTCGTCGACCGCTGAGGAGCCTACCGAGGCCACCACCCTGCTGCGCAGGGTGCTGCAGGAGGTATCCACCGTTATCGTCGGCCAGCAGGCCATGGTGGAACGCACCCTCATCAGCCTCGTCGCCGGGGGCCACTGCCTGCTCGAAGGGGTTCCGGGGGTCGCCAAGACCCTCGCCGTCTCCACCCTCGCCTCTGTGGTCGGCGGGACCTTCAACCGGATCCAGTTCACGCCCGACCTGGTGCCGTCCGACATCATCGGCACCCGCATCTACCGGCCGTCCACTGAAGCGTTCGACGTCGAACTAGGGCCGGTCTTCGCGAACTTCGTGCTGGCCGACGAGATCAACCGTGCCCCCGCCAAAGTGCAGTCGGCGCTCCTGGAAGTCATGTCGGAAAAACAGGTGTCCCTGGCGGGCACCACCTATCCGGTGCCGGACCCGTTCATCGTCATCGCCACCCAGAACCCCATCGAATCAGAGGGGGTCTACCCGCTCCCGGAAGCGCAGCGCGACCGCTTCCTGTTGCGGGTGCGGGTGGACCATCCGCGCGCCCACGAAGAGTTCGAGATCCTGCGCCGGATGAGCACCACCCCTCCGCGGCCCACCCAGGTCCTCAACCTGAGCGACCTGCTCCGGCTCCGCGAACAGGCCCAACAGGTGCAAGTGGACCAGCTCGTCGCCGACTACGTGGTGCGCCTCGTCATGGCGACCCGGGAGCCCGCCGCCTACGGCCTGGCCCCGCTCCAGCATGTCATCGAAGTCGGCGCCAGCCCGCGGGCCACCCTCGGCCTGGTCGCCGCTTCGCGGGTGCTTGCGCTGCTGCGCGGCCGCGCCTACGTCCTCCCCGAAGACGTCCAAGCGCTGGTCCACGACATCGTCGACCACCGGCTGGTCCTCACCTTTGACGCGCTCGCCGACGGGGTCACCGCCGCCTCCGTGGTCGACCAGATCCTCGCCGCAGTCCCCCCGCCCCGCGTCATCTGGGACGACGTCCCCGAGTCCGCCCCGGCGCGGCCATGACTCCTGACGCACGCCAGCGGGAAGCGCTGCGCCGTCTCACCCTCACCGTGACCCGGCGGCTGCACGGGCTGCTACACGGCGAACACCTCGGGCTGCACGCGGGCCCCGGCAGCGAGCCGGGGGACGCACGGCTCTACCAGCCCGGACAGGACGATGTGCGGCGGATGGACTGGGCGGTCACCGCACGCACCACCCACCCGCACGTCCGGGACTTGGTCGCCGACCGGGAGCTGCACACGTGGACCTTGCTGGACTTGTCAGCCAGCATGGACTTCGGCACCGCGCAGGCCAGGAAACGCGACATCGCCATCGGTGCCCTGGCCGCGATCACCCTGCTCACCCGGCGGGTCGGCGACCAGTGCGGCGTCCACCTGCTGAGCGGGGGACGGGTCGCGCGGTGGCAGGCCCGGCCCGGCATGTCGGTCGACCAGATCGTGGCGGGCGCGCTCGGCCAGCTCAAACAGGCTCCTCCGCTCCGTCCGGGGGAGCCTCCCCTCCGCTTGGCGGACGCGCTCGCAGACCTGTCGCGCACCCGCCGCCGCCACGGGCTGCGGGTGATCGTCTCCGATTTCCTGGACACCCCGCCCGGCGGGGTCCCCGACTGGCAGACCCCGCTGCGCCGGATGAGCGCCAACTGTCAAACCATTGCCATAGAAGTCGTGGATCCCCTGGAACTGGACCTGCCCGCCATAGGATTGGTCGCGATGACCGATCCGGAGACCGGCCGCACTCGCCACATCCATTTGACGGAGAAGGTGCGCCAGCGCTACGCCCACGCCGCCGCTGAACAGCGTTCTGCTATCGCCGCGGCGCTGCGCGCGTCGGGCGCGGCCCACCTGCGGCTGCGCACCGACCGCGACTGGGTCCGCGACATCGCCCAGTTCGTCGTCGCCCAGCGCCGTACCGCCCACCGGCTGGCCCGGCACACCGTGCCCCGACCCGCCATTCCGACAAGGACCGCACCGTGACCTTCCTGGCTCCCATCCACCTGTGGTGGCTGCTGGCCGCGGCAGTCCTCCTCGTCGCCTACCTGCTGATGCAGCGCAGGCGCACCGAGTACGCGCTGCGTTTCTCCAACCTCGCCCTGCTCGAGCATGTCGTGCCGCAGGCGTCGGCGTGGCGGCGCCACGTCCCAGCCGCGCTGTTTCTGCTCACCATCATCGTCTTGATCCTGGCGCTGGCCCGGCCAGCCATGGACGTCCAAGTTCCTCGGGAGCGCGCTACCATCCTCGTCGCTATCGACGTCTCCCCGTCGATGGCGGCTACCGACGTCGCCCCGGACCGGCTCACCTCAGCCAAAGAGTCCGCGCAAAGCTTCATCGAATCCTTGCCGCCGCGGTTCAACGTAGGTTTGGTGGCCTTCTCCTCGGTCGCTACCGTTGTCGCATCCCCCACCCAAGACCACCAGGCGGTCGCCGACTCCATCGCGAACCTGACGATCTCGTCGGGCACCGCGATCGGCGAAGGAGTGTTCGCCTCCCTGCAGGCCATCCGCTCCTTCGACGAGAAGGCCACCGATGATCCGCCGCCCGCAGCGATCGTGCTGCTCTCCGATGGGGAGAACACCAGCGGTCGCCCGGTGGCCGCCGCCGCTGACGAGGCGCGGGCTGCGGGGGTGCCCGTGTCGACGATTGCGTTCGGCACCGGAGTGTCGATCATCGAGATCGAGGGCCACTACGTGCCCGCCAACATCGACAAGGAGACCTTGAAGGAACTCGCTATGACCACGGGTGGCCGTTTCTACGAGGCCGAGTCCACCGGCGAGCTCAAAGACGTCTACGCTGATATCGGCTCTTCCTTGGGCACTGAGACCGTGCACAAGGAGATCGTTGTTCCTTTCGTCGTCGTAGCCTTAGTCCTCGCCACGGCGACCGCGGTGCTCTCGCTGGCATGGTCGCAGCGTCTGCCCTGATTTTTTTGAGAGCCGATTCTCCCTCAGCCCGAAATAACCGCTACCGTGATCCCGTTTCCACCACCCGCATGTCACGGAAACGGAAACCCGAGAATAATGCCTTACCACCCCACGACGACTCCCCCTGCCGCCATCCTGTTCAGCGTGGACGACACCCTGGTGGACGACTACAACGCTGTCTCTCAAGGGGTGCGCGTCCTCATGGAGCGCCTTGGCCACCCCAGCTTCTCGGCTGCTCGCGTCCTCTGGGACGTTCAGGGCATCCTGTCCACGAGCGCCTACCGTGCTGGGCGGATCCCCTTGGCGGAGAAGCGGCGGCAGCTCGTCCGCGCGTTAGCTACCCAGGCAGGGCACTCCCACATCTCCGACCAGCACTGTGATGAGCTGTACCAGCGCTACTTAGACGCGCACCGCGCTGCCTGGCGGACCTTCGACGATGTCGCCCCTACCCTCACCCAGTTGGCACAGCGCAACATCCGCCTCGGGGTGATCACCAATGGCGACCAGAACCGGCAGCACGACAAGCTCTCCACGCTCAACCTCGCCCACCACTTCGGGGCGGTCGTGTGCGCCGAGGCGGCAGGGACCAGCAAACCCGACCCGCGGATCTTCCTGCTGGCCTGCCAACAGCTCGGGGTAGCCCCCCACCAGACGTGGTATGTGGGCGACCAGATGTATGAGGATGCGATCGGGGCGCTCAACGCGGGCCTCTACCCGGTGCTGTGCGACCGGCACCGTCTGCTCCCTGCCACCGAGATCACCACGATCCACACGTTGACGGAGCTGTCCGCGCTGACCACGGGCACGCGTTCTCCCGGAGCAAGCCTGCTGTGAGTACTCCCGGTCCTCAGCCTGTGCGCCGGACCACCGCCCATCTGTTACCGACCACCGCTGACGGGGGCGTGCACGCCCCCACTGCCACGCTGGTGTCGGTACGCCTCGATTTCGGCGACGATCCGGCGGCCCGGTTGCGCGAAGCGGCGCGGCTTCCTGCCGCTGCACCGCTGACCGCGGTCGACGTCCGCACCGAGACGGTCACCGTCCAGCACGGTGACCACGTGCTCGACATGCACATCGACCGGATCTACTACGCCACTCCCACCACGTCCCCGGCAACCCACTCCCTCGCGGAAGCCCTGGCCCTGCCCAGTCGGCCCACCCCCGAGGAACTGGTCCCCGAGGAGGTCCTTCCCGCTACGGCGCTCCGCCGTTTCGCGGTCTACGGACTGGTCACCGACCCGGCGGCGCGGCTCCTCCTGTCCCGGATCGCTCCCGGCTATCCCGGGGAAGGCACCTGGCACCTGCCGGGTGGCGGAGTCGCCCACGGGGAGGACATCCGTACCGCCTTGATCCGTGAGATCGCTGAGGAGAGCAGCCAGGAAGCCCAGCTGGGACGGCTGCTCGCGGTCACCCACCACTATCGCAACCACCCGGACGGCCCCTACACCGACATCTACTCCCTGTGGGTGTTCTTCCACGCGCACGTCGACGACCCAGGCCCGGTCCGGGTAGCAGAGACGGACGGCTCCACTATCGAGGCGTCCTGGTTCTCCCCGGAACAGTTGCCGCACCTGCGTCTCTCCGTGCCGGCGCGGCGCGGCCTGGCTTTCCTCGTGGAGTCCTCTCCAGCTGGGCGATAACGAAAGCGCCTCCCGTTTCGGGAGGCGCGTGGTCCCCTCACCAGAAGCTGCTGCGGCGCGGTCAGGCCCGTGCCGTCCTCCTCCGCCACCAGCGCCGCGCCACGAACACTGCGACGCCCGCACCGACCGCAGCCAGCGCGTACAGCACGGCTTTAGGCGGCAGGCACAGCGCCAGCACGATACAGCCCACGAGTCCCACTACGGGGAGTGCCAGCCACGGCCGGTGCTCGGTGGGGCCGAGCCGCAGGGCTGACGCGTTCGTCACCGCGTAGTACACCAGGTTTCCGAACGCTGCCACGCCGGCCGCGGCCCACAGGTCGAGGTCGGCGACGATGACGGCCGCGGAGGCGGCTCCTGCCGCGAACAGTGCCCGCTCTGGAACGCCAAGCGGGCGGCTTCCCCCGCCCAGCCAGCGGGGCACGTGCCTGTCAGCGGCGAGCACGGCCACGCTGTGCGCTGCAGCAAGCAGCGCCGGGCCGAGGACGCTCGCGCACGCCAGCGCCGCGCCCGCAGCAACCACGGACGCGGCGACGTCACTGGCAGCGCTGCGGAGCACCACATCCACCAGAGGGACCGTGGAACGCGCTAGCTCTCTCGGCCCCAGCACAGCCAGGGCGGTGACCGCTACCGCGCTGTAAACGCCCAGGGCGACGCCTAGCGCCCAGCCGAGCTGCTGCTCTGAGCCGCCTAGCCGCGGAGAGGTGATGGGGCGCCAGCCGGTGAACGCGAAGAACAGCAGCCCTGCCGCGGACAGGACCGCGGCCAGTCCGTGCCACCGCAGCGCCGCGGCAATCCGCGCAGTGTCGGCGGCGCCTCCGCCCCAGGCGAGCACCACCACCCCGGCGAGGATCGCGACCACGACCGCGCACGCGGCCGCCGCAGTTCGGGGGGAGGGGCGGAGCCCGCTCCAGGCGAGCACTGCCACTGCGGCCAGTACCGCCAGCGCGCCCGCCCTAGGGTGGCTGGGCCAGACGTGGACGCCGAAAGTCAGCGCGACCGCGCTGCAGGCGGCTACTGCGCCCACAGCGGACGCCCATCCGGCGAGGACTCCCCAGCCTTCGCCGAGTCGGCGCTGACCGTACACGTAGGCGCCGCCCCGCCCGGGATGGTGGAGGGACAACCGGGTCTCGGAAACGGCGCTGCAGTAGGCCACCGTTGCTGCGATCAGCAGTGCCAGCGGCAGCCACACACCGGTTGCGCGGGCCGCGGGGGCCACGACCGCGAACACCCCGGCGCCTACCATCGCGCTGAGGCCGGCGCCGACAATACGTATGCCGTGCAGCCCTCGCTGGGCCGCGGCGGGTCCAGAAAACAGTGAGGTTCCCACGTCGTGAGTGTGCCGCATCTGCGGCACCCCCGTGTGCCGTCGTGCCGTTCCCCACCTGGCAGACGGCTGGTGCTTGTGCCGGGCGCCCCGCATGCTGCCACGCGGAGCACCCGCTACGGTGAGCCCGTCCGAACGACCGTGAGCTATTCCACACCCGCGCGCAGGGTCTTGCCGCCGTCCAAAGTGATGACCTGTCCGGTCACCCAGGAAGCGTCCGAGGACGCCAGGTAGGCGACGGCTGCCGCGATGTCATCGGGTTCACCCAGCCGTCCCAGCGGGTATCCGGCCGCGACTTTCTCTTCGTTCTCCGCGTACAGCGCTTCGGCGAAACGGGTTTTGACGACGGCGGGTGCGACCGCGTTGACCCGGATCCGTCGGTGCGCCAGTTCGTAGGCCAACTGCTGGGTGAGGTTGATCAGTGCCGCCTTGCTGGCGCCGTAGATGCCGATCCCGGGCGAGGGGTGCTGGCCGGCGAGGGAGGCCACGTTGACGATCGCCCCGCCGTGCTCCCCCATCCACGCGTTGTAGACCTCGCGCACCCAGCCCACCGCGGCGATCACGTTGACCTCGAAGATCTTGGCCATGGCTGCCTCGTCGACCTTGAGGATCGAGTCGAAGACAGGGTTGATGCCGGTGTTGTTGACGAGGACGTCGACACGGCCAAACGTGTCCAGGGTGCGTTGGACGACTTCGGCGCGGTGGGCCTGGTCGTGGGCCCGTCCTGCGATGCCCAGCGCGTGTTCGGGGCCGCCGAGCTGGGTGACGGCTTCGGCGAGGGCTTCCGCACCCCGCGCGGTGACCACCACCCGGCCTCCTTCGTCGACGATGCGGCGTGCCACGGCGAATCCGATGCCTCGGCTGGCGCCCGTCACCACCGCGACTTTGCCTTCGAAACGTTTCACGGCACAACTCCTTGCCACAACGGGGCGGAACAGACGCCACCACGATACCGACCAGTAGGTCTGTCCTGGTGGGGTGCCTGCGGATCCCGGCCGCCCCTGCTACCCTCACCCGACGTGGCCTCGCACTACTTCGACTCTGATCCGACCGCGCCCAGCCGCACCGCCACCGTGACCCTGCTCCTCCCCGACCTGCACCTGCGGCTCGCCACCGACCGGGGCGTCTTCTCCCCCGACCGGATCGACCTTGGCACACGGATCCTGCTCGAGACCGTTCCCCCACCTCCCGACCACGGCACTCTGCTCGACCTCGGCTGCGGCTACGGCCCCATTGCGCTGGCCATGGCACTGCGCGCCCCGAAAGCCACCGTCGTGGGGATCGACACCAACCAGCGCGCCCTCGCGCTGGCACGCCGCAATGCGGAAGCCAACGCTGTCCCCAACGTCTCCTTCCACCGCGCGCCCGGCCCCGAGGACCCCGTGGACCCGCTCCTGCGCGGCCCGTTCGCCGCCCTGTGGTCCAACCCGCCCATCCGCATCGGCAAACAGGCCCTGCACACCCTGCTGACCACGTGGCTGGACCGCCTCGCCGACGGCGCGTACGCCCACTTTGTCGTGCACAAGCACCTCGGCGCCGACTCGCTACACCGCTGGCTGGACGCCTCCGGCTACCCCACGGACCGAGTCGCTTCCCGCGCCGGTTATAGAATCCTGCGCACCATGCGCCGACCCTGACCCGCCGCTAGACTCGGCTTTCGGAATCGACACCACACGAGGACGCACTCCAGGTGAGCACACAGCTCCGCCCTACTGACGTCAAACGGCTCAATCGCCACTGGCGCAGGCACACCCACAACCGCATCAGCCTCATCGTCGAATCGGTCACCCAGCCGTTCAACCTCGGCTCGATCCTGCGCACCGCCGCGACGTTCGGCGTCGACACCCTCTGGTTGACGGGAAACGCCGTCACCCCAGAGCACCGTCAGGTCCACAAGACCGCACTGGGTACGCAGACCAAGGTGCGTTGGGAGAAGACCGCGACGAGCGCCGAGGCCGTTGCTGCGGCCCGCGCCGCTGGCTACCGTGTGGTGGCTCTCGAACTCGCCCACGGCGCGGTCCCCTTGCACCGTGCTCCCCTCACCGGGGACGTGTGCCTGGCTGTGGGAGCTGAGGACCACGGCTGTTCCCCGGCACTGCTCGCTGCGGTGGACGCCGTCACCTACATCCCGCAGACCGGACGCGTCGGCTCCCTTAATGTCGCGGTTGCCACCGCGATTGCCATCGCCGAAGCCCGCCGCCGCGAATGGGAGACCCTTCCCGACGGCGACGACGGCACCGAGTGAGCCGGGCCGGGAATATCCACCCCATCTCGTGGGATTCAACCCCACGACAGAGGGGAACTTTCTCAGCCCCGGCACTCGTATCCAACTGGTAACAGGTTCACCGTCTAAAGAGAGAGGCAATGGACCCGTCCCGAAGTAGCAGCAGCGTCACGAGACGCTGCTGCTCCGACTCTGACGACCCCCACTCAGCCGGTCGCGCACTGACCGAACTCCCCTACGACTCCGAGGCGGTATGTGCGCGATGAACGTCGGCGTCACAATTCTCCTCGGAGTCTTGGTGGTCTTCCTGATCACCGCGGTCACCGGCTACTTCGTCGCCCAGGAGTTCGGCTTTGTCGCCGTTGACCGTTCTCGGCTCAAAGCCCGAGCTGCCGCCGGGGACACGCAGGCCCGGCGCGTCCTCGACATCACTTCCCGCACCTCGTTCATGCTCTCGGGTGCCCAGCTCGGTATCACCGTCACCGGTCTCCTCGTCGGCTACGTCGCCGAACCCATGATCGGGGCGGGGATCGGCGAACTCCTCGGCGGTATCGGAATTCCCTCCGGTACCGGAGTGGCTATCGGCACCGTCGCGGCGCTGCTGTTCTCCACCGTCGTCCAGATGGTGTTCGGCGAGCTGTTCCCCAAGAACCTCGCGATTGCCCGCCCGGAGCCCGTTGCCCGCAGACTGGCCCTATCGACCAGCATCTACCTGCGTCTCTTCGGGTGGCTCATCTGGCTGTTCGACCGGGCATCCATGCTGCTGCTCAAAGCGGTGCGCATCACACCGGTGGAAGACGTCCAGCACGCCGCCACCCCGCGCGACCTGGAACGCATCGTGGAGGAGTCCCGCGACAGCGGCGACCTGCCCGCGGAGCTGTCCACCCTGCTGGACCGCTCCCTGGACTTCCACGAGCGGACCGCGGAACACGCGATGATCCCGCGCCCGCAGGTCACCTTCGTGGAGGCCGACGACCCGGTCAGCCGGGTCGTGGAACTCATCACCACTACCGGCCACTCGCGCTTCCCGGTACTCACCGGGGTGGAGACCGTCACCGGGGTGGTGTGCCTCCGCGACATCCTCGGTTTGGATCCTGCCACGTGGGAGACCACCCGGGTCGCGGATGTCGCCCGCACCGCTGTCCTCGTCCCCACTTCCCTTCCGCTGCCGACCCTTGTGGCGCGGCTGCACGAGGCGAACGAGCAGTTCGCCTGCGTGGTCGACGAGTACGGGGGCTTGGCCGGGGTGGTCACGACCGAAGACATCGCGGAAGAACTCGTCGGGGAGATCGCCGACGAGCACGACCCGGAAGACGAGTCGCAGGCCCGGGTCATCGAAGACGGCAACTGGCTGCTTCCCGGTGCGCTCCACATCGACGAAGTGGAGCGGCTCCTCGGCCACGACCTTCCCGCGGGCGACTACGAGACCCTCGGTGGTCTCGTGATCACCCGGCTCCGTCGCCTGCCCCGTCCCGCAGACCGGGTCACCGTGGCCCTGCCCCGGCACCCGGGGGCTGACGACGACGAGCCCGACTGGGTCGTCAACCTGGTCGTGGAGGCAGTGGACCGCCACGTTCCAGAAACTATCCGTCTCGAACTGCGGGAGAGCCCGCAGAGCAGCTGGACGGGGGTGACCGCATGAGCGGGCTGAACCCGGTGGTGGCCCTCGTGCTGTCGGTACTCATCATCGGGCTGTCGGCGTTCTTCGTGGCTATCGAGTTCGCTCTGGTGGCTGCGCGCCGCTACCGGCTGGAAGAAGCCGCGGAGACCAGCCTGTCAGCGCGGGCCGCGCTGCGCAGCGCCCGCGACCTGTCTCTGCTGCTCGCCGGGTCCCAGTTGGGGATCACCCTGTGCACCCTGGCGTTGGGTGCGATCACCAAGCCGGCCGTCCACCACCTCATCGAACCCTTGTTTGACGGTCGGCTGCCCGAAGCAGTCTCCTCCACGGTCTCCTTCGTGGTGGCCTTGGTGATCGTCACCTTCTTCCACCTCGTCATCGGGGAGATGGCCCCCAAGTCCTGGGCGATCTCCCACCCGGAGCGGTCGGCGATCCTGTTGGCCATCCCTATGCGGGTGTTCATGTGGTTCACCCGGCCCGCCCTGGTCGCGCTCAACGGCATGGCCAACTGGTGCCTGCGCCGCCTGGGGGTGGAGGCCGTCGACGAAGTCGCCTCCGGCCACAGCCCGGAGGACCTGCGGGAACTGGTGGAGCACTCCGCTAAGGCGGGAGCGTTGGATCCGGAGCGGCGCGCGCAATTGGCGACCGCTTTGGAGGTCAACTCCCGGCCGCTGCGGGAGATCATCACCCCGAAGGAGGAGTTCGCGCAGGTCGGCCCGGATGACGACATCGCGGAGATCCACCGGGTAGTGCGGGAGAGCCGGCATCTGCGTCTCCTGGTCGGCGAGGACGAGCCTTTCGGGGTGCTGCACGTCCGCGACACGTTCACGTGCCCGCCCGGCACCACCGCCGCCGAGCTCATGCGGCCAGTCCTGACCTTGGACGCCACCACCCCCATCTACGCGGCGCTGAGCATCATGCGGGAAAGCCGCACCCACTTGGCGCTGGTGGAAGAGGAGGAGGAGCTCATCGGCCTGGTGACCATGCAGGACATGCTGGACCGGCTCCTGCTGGCAGGCACTCCCGAGCCCGCGGGACGCTAACCGGCAGCATCCGTCCTTCGCGGGGCCGCCCCAGTGGCGGCCCCGTTGCCATGCAGGCCTGATTGGAGCGCCCTGCTGGGGGTATCCGTCTCCGCGGAGTTTCCGCTGCGGCGAGGAGTGAAGCTATGGCAGTCCCTACTGTCACCCTCAACAACGGGGTCACCATGCCCCAACTAGGGTTCGGCACCTGGCAGGTAGGCTACGACGCGGTCGCTGCGGCGCTGGCGGCCGGGTACCGCTGCTTCGACACTGCCGAGATGTACCGCAATGAGACTGCGGTCGCCGCGGCGCTCGCTGACTCCGGGCTGGACCGCTCGGACGTGTTCATCACCACCAAACTGTGGAACAACCACCACGGATTCCAACCGGCCTTGGACGCGTTCCACGCCAGCCGCCGCAGGCTCGGCCTCGACGTCATCGACCTGTACCTCATCCACTGGCCCAACGCGTCCGATGCAGTCAACGTGGAAACGTGGCGGGCCCTTGAGCAGTTGTACGCGGAAGGCGTGGTACGCGCGATCGGCGTGTCGAACTTCTCCCCCGCCCAGCTCGCCGTCCTCCTTGAGGCCTGCGACGTGGTGCCAGCGGTCAACCAGATCGAGCTCAACCCGTCCCGGCCGCGCCTCGAAGAGCGCGTCTACCATGCCCGACACGGCATCGCCACCCAAGCGTGGGCACCGTTGGCGAAAGGGGGAGCCCTGCTCACCCACCCGGTGATCACTGAGATCGCGGAAGCCCATCAGAAGACCCCGGCCCAAGTGGTGCTGCGCTGGCACCTGCAGCACGGCATCCTGGTCATCCCCCGCTCTGCCACGCCGGAGCGGATCCGCAGCAATTTTGCTGTAACCGACTTCTCCCTCGCCCCGCAGGAGATGGCTGCCGTGGATGCCCTGGGCGCGTGACACGCCCGGTCTGGCAGCGGGCCGTGCGGCCCGGTCAGGCGGGGGCGGTCTGCTGGCTGCCGCGGCGTGAGCAGACCGCAGTCGGAAGGCCGTGCCCTGCGGGGCGGTCAACCCGGATAGGTCACGGTGTGCGTTTCGCTCATCTCCATGAGGCCTTCGATGCCTTTCTGCAGGCCGATGCCGCTCTGCCGGAATCCGCCGGACGGGGCGCGGTCGTCCTCGGCGAGCACTCCGGCACCGTTGATCCAGGTGGTTCCCGTGCGGAGGCGGGCGGCGACTTCGCCGGCACGGTCCAGGTCTGTGCTCCACACCGAGGAGCACAGCCCGGCCCGGTCCTGGTTTACTGCCGCGACCACCCGGTCCACGTCGTCATAGGGCAGGATCGGCAGGACCGGCCCGGACTGGGCTTCGACCACGATGCTCTCGTCCAGGGGCGGGTCGAGGACCAGGGCGGGGCGCAGGAAGTAGCCTCCGCTCTGCTGGGTCTCTTCGCCGATTTCCCCGAATTCCCGCACTTCGCAGCCGATGGCGCGGGCACGGTCGCTAAGGTCGCGGGCGTGGTCGCGATCCCGGGCGTTGATGAGCGGCCCCATGGTGGTGTCCGGGTGCAGCCCGTGTCCGATCCGGTGGTTGGCGAGCTGCGCGGAGAGGGCTTCGACCAGTTCCTGGTAGCGGGAGCGGTGGACGTAGAGGCGTTTCACTCCCCGGTGCAGTTGGCCCGCGATCATGAAGGCGCCGACGGCGATCCGTTCGACGGTGACCGCGTCAAGGGCGACGTCGTCGAGCAGGATCGCGGGGTTGTTTCCGCCGAGTTGCAGCGTCACCCGGGTGATGGTGTCGGCTGCGACCCGCAGGATGGTCCGGCCCGCCTCCGGACTGCCGGTGAAGACGATCCGCCGTACCCGGGGGTCCCGGATGGTCGGGGAGACGGCTTCGTCGCTTCCGGTGACAACGTTGAGGACTCCGGCGGGGAGCCGTTCGGCAAGCAGTTGGAGGGTGCGGACGACGGTCAGCGGAGCGGTCGGCGAGGGGGTGACGATCACGGTGTTCCCCGCGACGAGGGCGTGCGGGAGACTGGTGGCGAGGACCGCCAGCGCCCAGGTGGGGGGAAGGATGATCGTCACCGCGCCCAGCGGCATCACTGAGATTTCGGAGCGGACCTGGTCCGGGGCGAGCCCTTCCCTCAGGGGAGCGTTGAACGGGGCCTCTCCTTGTCTGGGCTGAGGCAGGAGGCGGCGGACTTGCCGTAGTTCTCCGGCGATCCCGGCGGCTGTGATGCACCGCTGTTCGAACACGGAAAGCTCAAGCTGTGCTTCGGTCCGGGTGAGTCCGCTTTCCCGGACGAGGAGGTCGCTCCGCGCCTCGGCGCTGTCGTGCAGGTCCCGCAAGGCTTCGAGGAGAAGTTCGGCGCGCTGCTCCGGTTCCTGAGCGCTCCAGCGTGTCCATGCAGTGTCGGCGGCGTCCACGGCCCGGCGGGCCTGTTCCGGGGTGGCTACCGCGGCGTAGCCGACGACCTGGTGGGGTGCGGCCGGGTCGAAGACCGGAAACCACTCGTCAGCGCCTTCGATCTCTCCGTCGATGAGCAGCCCAGTCCGGGTCTCCTGCCAACTCCCCATGGTCTGAGTCATCCCTGGTGCCCCCTGTGCCTGACGGTCGTGTCGTGCCGCGTCGCTACCCGGCCTTCTGGGCCGCAAACCACCGCTTGGCCTGGGCCGACGGCGGGCTTCGGGCTAGGTGGCGACCGTGTTGAACAGCAGTCCCAGCAGGTAGGTGGCGGCAGCGGCTCCCACGCCGATGGTGAGCTGCCGCAGGGCGCGCCGCAGCGGCGACGATCCGGAGAGCACGCCGACGACCGCTCCGACAGCGAGCAGCGCGATTCCGGTGACCGTGCAGGCCACCGCTACCGCGGCCAGGCCCGACATGCCGGCGAGGAACGGCAGCACGGGCAGAGCTGCACCCACGGCGAAGAACACGAAGCTGGACGCGGCCGCGCTCATCCCGGTGCCGACCACTTCGGGGTCGGTGGTTCCGGGCAGTTCCGGGGGCGGTCCGGTTCTGCTGAGGCGCAGCATCGTCGTGGCGCGGTGCTGCGCTTCGTCCGCGGGGACGCCGCGGGCCCGGTAGACGAGAGCGAGTTCGTTGTCCTCGGCGTCGAGGCGGGGGATGGATTCTCGGGCCGCCTCGTCGGGGACGGATGCGGCAAGCAGTTCCCGTTGCGAGCTGACTGAGACGTATTCGCCCGCAGCCATGGACAGCGCCCCGGCAAGCAGCCCGGCCAGCCCGGTGAGCAGCACAGTATCGGCGGTGGCGCCGCCGCCGACGACGCCGAGCACCAGGGCGATGTTGCTGACCAGGCCATCGTTGATCCCGAATACTGCGGCGCGCAGTCTGCCGGAGAGCCGGGACCGGCTTCGGACAGCGAGTCCGCGCACCACCTCCGCGTGGATGCGTTCGTCGGCCACGATCCGCTCGGGCACGTCGGGCGCTTCATAGGGGATGCGGTGCTCGGCTCGTTGCAGGAGTGCCAGGGCGAGCACCCAGCCGAGATAGCGGGCGAGGAAAGCCAGGGCCCGCATGCGCCACGAACCGCGCCGCGGTTTGCCCACCCGGTCGCCGAGAAGACGCTCCCAGTAGGCGACGTGGCGCGCTTCGGCTTCGGCCAGGGCGAGAAGGATCTCCCGTTCTTCTCCGTCGCGGCGGTACGCCAGCTCCCGGTAGGCGCGGGCTTCTTCCCGTTCGTCGGCGAGCATGCGCCGCCATCGGCGCAGGGTGGCGGGCGACGGGTCGGAAGACGCGGTGTGCTGCTGGTCCATGCAGATTCCTCTGCCCTCCTCCTGGTCAGCTATACCGCCGGCCGGGGCACGGGTGCCTTCCCCGCCCATATTCACACTATTCCTACTTATTTAGTTGACTTTAGGGAGAGGGGAGCATTAGCGTCATTACCGCCGGTAGTCACCGCAGGCATCCCGGCACTGTCCCCTCCCGACCCTGACGAAGAGAGCAGCCATGCACACCAGACGCGACTTCCTGCGGTACACCACGGCCGTCGGAGCAGCCCTCCCCCTGCTGGCCGCGTGCGGCCCTTCGCGCGGCTCAGACGGCACCGGGGAGGCCACTGTCCTGCGCTACCAGGGCACTACGGGGTCCGTCACCCTCCCCGAACTCGCTGCCGACCTCGGCTACCTCGACGGCATCGACCTGGAATGGCTCAGCGACACCACCAGCGGCCCCCAGTCCATCCAGGCCGCCGCCACCGGCGACACCGACTACGGGGGAGCCTTCAACGGGGCGATCCTCAAACTCGTCGCCGCCGGGTCCCCGGTCACCGCCGTCATCGCCTACTACGGCTCCGACGAGGAGACGTACAGCGGCTACTACGTGCTCGAGGACAGTCCCCTCACCCAGCCGCGCGACCTGATCGGCGCCACCGTCTCCATGAACACCCTCGGTGCCCATCACGAGTTCGTGGTCCGCGAATGGCTGTCCCGCAACGGACTGACCGAGGAGGAGATCGCCCAGGTCGAACTGACCGTCGTCCCCCCGGTCAACGCCGAGCAGTCGCTCCGCAGCGGCCAAGTGGACGTCGCCACCCTCAGCGGCATCCATCGGGAAAAAGCCTTGGAGCGCGGCGGACTGCGCCCCCTGTTCACCGATACCGACCTCTATGCGTTCAGCTACGGCAGCCTCGTGCTCCGCAACGACTTCATCGAACGCCACCCCACCACCACCCGCGCGTTCGTCGAAGGGGTGGCCCGCGCCATCCGCTGGGCCCAGACCAGGCCCCGCGAGGAGGTTGTCGACCGGTTCGTCTCCATCATCGAACGCCGCGGCCGCAACGAAGACACCGAGACCATCCAGTACTGGAAGAGCGACGGCGTCGCAGGCCCCGGCGGGGTGATCGCCGACAAGGAGTTCTCGGTCTGGCACGACTGGCTGGTGCGCAACGGGGAGCTCGCTGAGGGCCGCATCTCCCTCTCCGAGGTGTACACCAACGAGTTCAACCCCTATGCCAACGGCACCTACCCGCCCGACTCCGGGCCTGACGGCGAACCGATCGCCGCCACCGCCGGCGGCGGAACCACGGGAGAAGGCCAATGACCCCGAAACTGCGCCTCGACCGGGTCCGGCACGAGTTCCCCGCCCGGAGTGCCGGGCGCGGGCGCCGCTCCACCGGCCGGGTGACCGCGCTGGAAGACGTCACCCTGGACATCCGCGCCGGGGAGTTCCTGGTGCTCGTCGGCCCCAGCGGCTGCGGCAAGTCCACCCTGCTGGACCTGCTCGGCGGCCTAGCCCGCCCCACCTCCGGGCAGATCCTGCTGGACGGCGTCCCCGTTACCGGACCCGGCCTGGATCGGGGCCTGGTCTTCCAGCAGTACGCGCTGCTGCCCTGGCGCACTGCCCAAGGCAACGTCGAATTCGGCCTGGAAGCCCGTGGGGTCGGTCGCCGCCAGCGCGCCCAGCTCGCCCGCGACTACCTGGAACTGGTCGGGCTCGCCGGATTCGCGGAGCGCTACCCGCACGAGCTGTCCGGCGGCATGCGGCAGCGCGTCGCTATCGCCCGCAGCCTCGCTTTCGACCCTGACGTGCTCCTCATGGACGAGCCGTTCGCCGCGCTGGACGCCCAGACCCGCGAAACGCTCCAAGACGAACTGCTGCGGATCTGGGAGCGCACCGGCAAAACCATTCTCTTCGTCACCCACAGCATCGACGAAGCGGTCTACCTGGGCCAGCGGGTGGCTGTGATGACCTCGCGACCCGGGCGGATCAAGACCGTGCTCGACATCGACCTCGACCGCAGCGTCGCAGAGGACCCGCGCTCCGACCCGGCCTTCCGGCGGTACCGGCACGCCGTCTGGGCGGAGCTGCGCGGCGAGGTGACCGCTGCCCAGCAACTCGAACGGACCGTCCCCTCGTGGAAGGACCGCCCTCATGACTGACACGCTCGCTCCCCCCGCCCCCGCCGCCCACCCGCGCGGCCAGGACCGGCCCGCATCACCACCCACCGGGCAGTTCGCCCGGCTGGCCGCGCTGGGGGCGAGACGCTGCGCTGCCCCCACCGCCTTCCTGCTGCTGTGGGAGCTGGCCCCACGGCTTGGCCTGGTGGACCGCGTCTTCCTGCCGCCGCTGAGCGAAGTGCTCGACACTCTCCTCGTCCTGGTCCGCAATGGCCAGATGGGAGAGCATGTGGCCGCGAGTCTGGGCCGGGGCCTGACCGGATTCCTCATCGCCGTGGCCACGGCGATCCCGCTCGGCATTCTGGTGGCCTGGTACCGGCCAGTCTGCGACCTGCTCGCCCCGCTGCTGGAAGTGTTCCGCAACACCGCGGCACTGGCCCTCCTCCCGGTCTTCGTGCTCCTCTTCGGGATTGGCGAGACGTCCAAGATCGCGCTGGTGGTCTACGCGTGCACCTTCCCGATCCTGCTGAACACCATCACAGGGGTACGCACCGTGGACCCGCTGCTGGTCAAGGCCGCGGTCTCCCTCGGCTTTTCACCGGTGAGCGTGTTCACCAAAGTGGTCCTGCCCGCCGCAGTCCCCTCCGTGTTCACGGGGATCCGCATGGCGGGCACCTCCTCGATCCTCGTCCTGGTGGCCGCAGAAATGGTGGGGGCCCGCTCCGGGCTCGGCTACCTCGTCCAAGCCTCCCAGCTCAACTTCCAGATCACCCACATGTACGCGGGGATCATCGCGATCGCCGCGGTAGGCCTGCTCCTCAACCAGCTCCTGGTGTCCCTGGAACGGCGCTTCTCTCGCTGGCGCCTCGACCATGTCTAACCCATCCACACGAACAGGAGAAGTCATGCCCCAGGCTGAACGGCAGATGCACCTCAACGCTTTCCTTATGGGCGTCGGCCACCACGAGGCCGCGTGGCGGCACCCCCGTACGGAGGCGTCCCGTATCTTCGACGCCGCGCACTTTCAGGAGCTGGCGCGTATCGCCGAGCGCGGCAAGCTCGACGCGGTCTTCTTCGCCGACACCCTGGCGGTCGGGCACCGCCTCGAGCACAACGTCACCACGGTTTTCGAACCGATCACCCTGCTGGCCGCGATCGCCGCGGTGACCGAGCGGATCGGTCTCATCGCCACCGCGTCCACGGGGTACAACCACCCGTTCACCCTGGCCCGGGCGTTCGCGTCGCTCGACCACATCAGCGACGGCCGGGCCGGGTGGAACATTGTCACCTCCGGTGGTGCCGACGAGGCAGCGAACTTCGGCCTCGACCAGATCCCCGAGCACGGGGAGCGCTATGCGCGCGCCCACGAATTCCTCGAGGCCGCAGTCCGGCTGTGGGACAGCTGGGAAGACGACGCGATCGTGCTGGACGAGGCGAGCGGAACCTTCGCCGTCCCCTCCCGGGTCCACCGCGTCGACCACACCGGGCATCGGTTCACCATCCGGGGGCCGCTCAATAGCCCGCGGCCTCCACAGGGCCGCCCGGTGCTGGTTCAGGCAGGCTCCTCCGAGGACGGCATCGCCTTCGCGGCCCGTTGGGCGGAGGCCGTGTTCACCGCGCAGCAGACCTTGGAGGAAGGCCAGCGGTTCTACGCCGCCCTCAAGGGCCGGCTCGCTGCCCACGGCCGTTCCCCCGATGAGCTCAAGGTCCTGCCGGGAATCGTGCCGTTCATCGCCGATACCGAGGCCGAGGCCAAAGCGTTGGAGCAAGAGTTCACGGAGCTCATCTCCCCTGCCTACGCGCTGCGGCAGCTATCGCAGATGCTGGGGGTGGATCTGACCGAGCACTCCCTGGATGCCCCGCTGCCGCCGCTTCCGCCGGTGCACGAAATCCGCGGCAACCAGAGTCGATTCCAACTGGTAGCAGACTTGGCCCAGCGCGAGTCGCTCACCGTGCGGCAGCTCATCGCCCGGCTCGGCGGAGGGCGCGGCCACCGCACGTTCGCGGGCACCCCTGAGCAGGTGGCCGACGAACTGGAGACGTGGTTCACGCAGGGAGCAGCCGACGGGTTCAACGTCATGCCTCCCTACCTGCCCGGAGGCCTGGAGGATTTCGTCGACACGGTGGTGCCCATCCTGCAGGAGCGCGGACTGTTCCGCACGGACTACACGGGACGGACCCTGCGGGAGCACTACGGGCTGCAACGGCCTGCCGGAGTCTTCACCCGTTCCTCCGGCGCACAGGTCGCGGTCTAATCCTTCCCTTCGCGGCCTGCCGCATTGCTGCTGCGGCAGGCCGCTCCCTGAGCGGGCGCGCAGCCGGGCATGGCCGCGGTTCGTACGGAAAACAGGTTCCTCCAACCCATAAAACCGACTAAATTAGTCGAGAATCATTTCGCCTCCCGACCCGAAAGGTCCGTCCCATGCGTGCCCTGGTCCTCCTGGCACTAGCGGGCTTCCTCGCCCAACTCGTCGACGGCAGTCTCGGCATGGCCTACGGCGTCACCTCCACCACCCTGCTCCTGCTCATCGGTACTAATCCGGCTGCCGCCTCGGCTACGGTCCACCTGGCGGAGATCGGCACCACGCTCGCGTCAGGTATCGCCCACTGGCGGCTCGGTAACGTTGACTGGAAAGTGGTGGGCCGGATCGCTGTGCCGGGGGCGATCGGGGCTTTCGCTGGGGCGACCTTCTTGAGCAGCCTGTCCACGGAGACCGCCAAGCCGGTGATGTCGGCGATCCTGCTGGTCCTCGGGGTGTACATCCTCATCCGCTTTACCGCCTGGGGGGTGTCCACCCGCGACCTCAACAAGCCTGTACGCCGGCGCTTCCTCGTCCCGCTGGGCCTGTTCGGCGGATTTGTCGACGCGACCGGAGGCGGCGGCTGGGGTCCGGTGGGCACGCCCGCCCTGCTCGCCAGCGGGCGTATCGAGCCCCGCAAAGTCATCGGCTCCATCGACACCAGCGAGTTCCTCGTCGCCCTCGCTGCCAGCGCCGGATTCCTCGTCGGACTCGGCTCTGCCGGAGTGAACCTGGGCTGGGCGGTGGCGCTGCTCATCGGCGGTGTCGTCGCGGCTCCCATCGCCGCGTGGATCGTCCGGGTCTTCCCGCCGCGAGTCCTGGGGTCCGCGGTCGGCGGGCTGATCCTACTCACCAACACCCGCACCATTCTCAATAGCGACTGGGTCGCTGTCTCCGGTCCGACCCAGACCGCGATATACGCGATCATCTGGCTGGTCTGGCTCGGCGCAGTCGCCTGGTCGGTCCGCGCCCACCTGGCCGACCAGCGTGCCGCGGCCGTCATAGAGACGCCGCCGGTCCCCCGCCCCGCGCCGGTGGAAGACTGACGCCCACTCGCTGGCGGGGGACCCTGCCGGAGCGGTGCCCCGCGAGCTGTTTCCCTCAGGTCAGGACGGTTCCTGGCCTTCGTCTTTCTGCTGGGCTTGTTCCTGCTGGCCCACCAGGGGTTCCCGCGTGGGATGCAGCCGGTGGCCGTGGTGCAGGTCGAAGGCGGGCCGCTCAGAACGGATCCGCGGCAGCGACGTAAAGTTGTGCCGCGGCGGCGGGCAGGAGGTCGCCCACTCCAAGGAGGCGCCGTAGCCCCACGGGTCGTCTCCGTGGACCTTCTCGCCGTGGCGGGCCGTCCACCAGACGTTGTAGAGGAAGATGAGTGTGGACGCGCCCAGGATGAACGCGGACACCGACGAGATCTGGTTGAGCAGGGTGAACCCGTCCGACGGCAGGTAGTCCGCGTAGCGGCGCGGCATGCCTTCCGCACCCAGCCAGTGCTGTACCAAAAACGTGCCCTGGAAACTGAGGAACAGAACCCAGAAGTGCCACTTGCCCAGCGTCTCGTTGAGCTTCCTGCCGGTGAACTTCGGCCACCAGAAGTAGAAGCCCGCGAACATCGCGAACACCACGGTGCCGAACACCGTGTAGTGGAAGTGGGCCACCACGAAGTACGAGTCGGTGACGTGGAAGTCCATGGGCGGGGAGGCCAGGATCACCCCGGTGAGGCCGCCGAGCAGGAAGGTGGCGAGGAAACCGATAGCGAACAGCATCGGCGCTTCGAAGGTGAGCTGGCCGCGCCACATGGTGCCGATCCAGTTGAAGAACTTCACGCCGGTCGGCACCGCGATGAGGAAGGTCATGAAGGAGAAGAACGGCAGCAGCACCGCGCCGGTGGGGAACATGTGGTGCGCCCACACGGTCATCGACAGCCCGGTGATCGCCGCGGTCGCCCCCACCATGCCCTTGTAGCCGAAGAGCGGCTTGCGGCTGAACACGGGGATGACCTCGGTGACGATGCCGAAGAACGGCAGCGCGATGATGTACACCTCCGGGTGGCCGAAGAACCACAGCAGGTGCTGGTACATGACCGGGCCGCCCACCGCGGGGTTGAACACCTGCGCCCCCACGATCCGGTCCGCGGCCAACCCGACCAGCGCCCCGGTGAACACGGGGAAGGACAGCAGCACCAGGATCCCGGTGAACAGCACGTTCCAGGTGAAGAGCGGCAGGCGGAACATGGTCATGCCGGGGGCGCGCATGCACAGGATCGTGGTGATGAAGTTCACCGACCCCAGGATGGTGCCCAGACCGGCGACGATCAGGCCGAGCGCCCACAGGTCACCCCCGATGCCCGGGGACCGCACCGCGTCCGCTAGCGGCACGTAGGAGAACCAGCCGAAGCTCGCCGCACCTCCGGGGGTGACGAATCCGAGGAGGACGGTGAGGCCGCCGAACAAGAACAGCCAGTAGCTGAACATGTTCAGCCGCGGGAACGCCACATCGGGGGCGCCGATCTGCAGCGGCACGACGAGGTTGGCGAACCCGGCGAACATGGGTGTGGCGAACAGCAGCAGCATGGCGCCGCCGTGCACCGTGAACAACTGGTTGTAGGTCTCGTTGTTCATCAACTGCAGGCCGGGGAACAACAGTTCGGCCCGGATCAGCATCGCCATGATGCCGGCCGCCAGGAAGAAGAAGAACGCGGTGGCGACATACAGATAGCCGATGACCTTGTGGTCGGTGGCGGACAGCCATGAGGCGAGGACCGCCCCTTTGGGCCGTTTCCGGGGTGCCGCGGTGGTCGGTTGCACCACGTCTGAGGCAGTCATGGTCGTCACTCACCCTTTCTCTGCATCATTGCGGTCCCGGAACAGGGATTGCGGCGCATACGGCCGTGCGGGCTCGCCTTGAAGGAGCACCCAGCGGACTCGACTGCCGGTTGGTGGGCGGCGTTGTGGGACGCGGGAGCATCGCCCGGTGCGGGACCGTTGCGGTCCGAAATCGGGTGCGCTGCTCCCGGCTGCTTCGTGGACTGGGTGGCTGGGGCACTGTCACTGGAGACGGCCCACGCTCGGCGAAACGCAGCGGAGTCCGCGGGAAAGCGGACGCTGCAGGGCTGGGCGAGCCGAGCCGGCTGTCCTGGGCTGGCAGGGGTTCCCTGCTGGAGGCCGGGGTGGGCCGCCTGTCCATGGCGGCCTGTCCGCGCTCGGGCCTGCATCCGCTGCAGCCCGGGCC
This sequence comes from Thermobifida sp., assembly GCF_017577275.1. NCBI lineage: Bacteria > Bacillati > Actinomycetota > Actinomycetes > Streptosporangiales > Nocardiopsidaceae > Thermobifida > Thermobifida sp. Next base: position 136,189 of record NZ_PITY01000019.1, on the reverse strand, counting down.
GGGGCGGACGAAGCTGCGGTCTCCGTCGCAGCACGACCTGGTCACGTGTCTGCTCCTGCCGTCGTCGAGCAGTTCGGTGACGGTGTCGATGCCCTCCATGCTTCGCCGTTCCGCCAGCGTCCCCGACGCGATCTGGGTCATGGCGTCCGGACTATCCCCGGCGTGGGCGGCCAAACCCTTGGCACGCCACCAAATTCAGCGGCATCGACCCGCCTGCCACGCCTCAGCGTGCCCGGTCAGTGTCCGCCGGCAGCGGAGGCGCTGCCTGCCATGACCAGGTTTCGACCGTGTCTTTCCCTGCCGCCCGAAACCTTGACCTCAACTTTGGTTGAGGTTTTAGGCTGCCGCGCGTCGGTCACGGCGTGGTTTCCTCGCCCGCCCCCGTTCCTGTTTCTGGCTGAAAGGTCGGTGCCCGTTCCATGAGCATGGAGATGACGGCGTGGCACGCGCTGTACCACACCACCCAGGCCCCTGAGGAGCGGCGCCCGCTGTCCTTGGCCACCCTGCGGAGGATCGGGGGATTCGCCCGCCCGCACGCGGCGCTGCTGGGCTCTTTTCTGGTGTGCAGCGTGCTTGGCTCGGTGCTGGCGGTGGCGACCCCGGTGGTCGCAGGCCAGGCAGTCGACGGCATCGTCGGGGGTGCCCCCATCGGTGTTGTCGGGGGATGGGCGCTGCTCATCGCCGGTATCACCCTGGCCGAGGCGGGGGTGGGGCTGGTCGCGCGGTGGCTGTCGGCGCGGATCGGTGAAGGGCTCATCCTGCGGTTGCGGACCGCAGTCTTCGACCACGTACAGCGCATGCCGATCGCTTTCTTCACCCGCACCCACACGGGTGCTCTGGTCAGCCGGTTGAACAACGACGTCATCGGCGCACAGCGGGCGTTCAGCGACACCCTGTCCGGTGTGGTGGGCAACGTGGTGACGCTGGCGTTGACCCTGGTAGTGATGGTGGGGCTGTCGTGGCAGGTCACGGTGGCGGCACTGGTCCTGCTGCCCGTGTTCGTGCTGCCCGCGCGCCGCGTGGGTTTCCGCCTTGCCCGGCTGGAGCGGGAGGCGGCCGAACACAATTCGGCGATGAGCACGCGGATGGCCGAACGCTTCTCCGCTCCCGGGGCAGCCCTGGTCAAGCTGTTCGGGGACCCAGGGCGGGAGTCGGCGGAGTTTGCTGCCCGAGCCACGCGCGTCCACGACATCGGAGTGCGCCAAGCCATGCTGGAGCACGTGTTCTTCACCGCGCTGACCCTCGTCTCCGCGCTGGCGTTGGCGCTGGTCTACGGGCTGGGTGGCTTTTTTGCGCTGCGCGGCCACCTGGATGCCGGGGCGGTGGTGGCGCTCGCCCTCCTGCTGACCCGCTTGTACGCTCCGCTGACGGCCCTGGCGCATGCGCGAGTGGAGATGATGGGGGCGCTTGTCAGCTTTGAGCGGGTTTTCGAGGTCCTGGACCTGGAACCGCTCATTCAAGAGCGTGCGGCTGCCCGAACGGTGCCGGAGGGGCCGGTGTCCGTGGAGTTTGACCGGGTACGGTTTGCCTATCCGGCCCCGGACGAGGTTTCGCTGGCCTCCTTGGAGGAGGTGGCGCAGCTGGAGGCGCGCGGCGGAGCGGACGTGCTGCACGGTGTGTCGTTCCGTGTGGAACCGGGGCAGCTGGTAGCCCTGGTCGGGTCCTCGGGGGCGGGAAAATCGACGATTGCGCACCTGTTGGCTCGGTTCTACGACGTGGACGAGGGCGCGGTCCGGCTGTCCGGGGTCGATGTGCGGGACCTGTCGTTTGCGTCCCTGCGTGCCACCGTGGGCATGGTGCCCCAAGACGGGCACCTGTTCCACGACACCATCCGCGCTAACCTGCTGCTGGCTCGGCCGCAGGCGAGTGAGGAGGAGCTGTGGGAGGCGCTGCGTCGGGCACGGGCTGCTGACCTTGTCGCGGCGCTGCCCGACGGTCTCGACACGGTGGTGGGTGAGCGTGGTTACCGCTTTTCCGGCGGGGAACGCCAACGGCTCGCCCTTGCCCGGCTGCTGCTGGCTCGGCCCCGCGTAGTGATCTTGGACGAAGCCACCGCGCACCTGGACGCCGACTCGGAAGCACAGGTCCAGGAGGCGCTCGCCGAAGCACTGGCGGGACGCACCGCGCTGGTGATCGCCCACCGGTTGGCCACGGTCCAGACCGCCGACCTCATCGTGGTGGTGGAGGACGGGCGGATCGTGGAACGAGGCACCCACGTCGAACTGCTCGCCGCGCGCGGCCGCTACGCGCAGCTCTACTGGACCCAGTTCGCGCAGCCCGCAGGGGGGCAGGCCGCCGACGGCTCGTATGCGTGAGGTTTCTCTCCCGCAGGCCGTGGCTACAACGCCTCAGCTCGCCCTAGGGTGGCTTCCGAAAGCCGTATCCCCGCAGTTCAGGTGCGTTCTTTCCTGGCGGCACCGTTGTGCACCCCGACAGCCGAGGCTGGCGGACACCACCGGGCACCCCACCCCCACAAAGATGTGATCTGCACCTCGGTCAAGCGTGACTCAAATCTTCCAATGAGCATTGTCATGGTTTACGCTCAAACATTACAACGCTCATTGTTTCAATGGTCATCGACGAGAGGTAGTGCTATGGGCTCCACGGCAACGCCCGCAGCGCCCCACGTGCGGATCGCGATCATCGGATCGGGATTCGGCGGGATCGGACTGGGCGTCCGCCTCCGCCAGGCGGGCCAGACCGACTTCGTCATCTTGGAACGCGCCGGCGACGTCGGTGGAACCTGGCGCGACAACACCTATCCCGGATGCGCCTGCGACGTTCCCTCCCACCTGTACTCGTTCTCTTTCGCCCCCAACCCGCACTGGCCGCGCAGCTTCTCCGGCCAGCCGCACATTCGCGCCTACCTGGAGGACGTGACCGACCGGTTCGGCCTGCGTCCCCACATCCGGACCGGCCACGAGGTCGTGGAAGCCCGCTGGGACCCTGCCCAGCTGCGCTGGACCGTCCGCACCACCGCCACCACCTACACCTGCGACATCCTGGTGAGCGCTGCCGGGGCGCTCGCCGACCCCGTCATCCCCGACATCCCCGGCCTGGACGGCTTCCCTGGACAGGTGTTCCACTCCAGCCGCTGGAACCACGACCACGACCTTGCCGGCGAACGCGTCGCGGTGATCGGCACCGGAGCCTCAGCCATCCAGATCATCCCCGCCATCCAGCCCCTGGTGCAGCGGCTCGTCGTCTTCCAGCGCACCCCCGCCTGGGTGATGCCGCGCGCCGACCGTCCCATCACCCGCCTGGAGCAGTGGCTGTTCCGCACCATTCCCGCCACCCAAAAACTCGCCCGGGCAGGCGTCTACCTCACCCGCGAATCCATGGTCGGCGCTTTCGTGCGCTACCCCGCCCTGCTTCAAGCCGCCACCGTCGTCGCCCGTGCCCACCTGCGCCGCGCTGTCCGCGACCCGGAACTCCGCGCGAAACTCACCCCCGACTACGTCATGGGGTGCAAACGCATCCTGCTGTCCAACGACTACTACCCGGCGCTGAGCCGCCCCAACGTGGACGTAGTCGCCTCCGGTCTGCAGGAAGTGCGGGGCAGCACCCTGGTCGCCGCCGACGGCACCACCCACGACGTGGACACCGTCGTCTTCGCCACCGGTTTCCACGTCACCGACATGCCGATCGCCAACCGTATCTACGACGGCGCGGGACGATCGCTCGCCGACCACTGGCGGGACGGCATGAGCGCCCTGCGCGGCACCACGGTCACCGGATTCCCCAACTTCTTCCTCATCGTGGGCCCCAACACCGGGCTGGGCCACAGCTCGATGATCTACATGATCGAATCCCAGCTGAACTACATCCTGAGCGCCCTGCGCCACCTCGACTCGACCGGAAGCGCAGCGCTCGAACCTCGCCGCTCCGCCCAAGACGCATGGAATGCCCGGCTCCAGCAGCGGATGCGGCGCACTGTGTGGGCCCGGGGCGGCTGCGCGAGCTGGTACCTCGATGCCCGCGGCTGCAACACCACCCTGTGGCCCGGCTCCACCCTCAGCTTCCGCGCCGCCACCCGCCGGATCGACCCCGCCGAATACCACCTGTTCCCGGCCCGCACCCCCACTGCACCGTCCGCCCCGACCGCACCGGAGGTAGTGTGAGACTCCCCGACACACTCCGCCCGCCCCGCCCCACCCGCGTCCTACGTGTGCGCTCCGCCGACGGCACCATGCTGCACGCTGAAGTCCACGGCCCCGAGGACGCCCCCACCGTGGTGTTCAGCCACGGCTGGACCTGCTCCACCCTGGTGTGGCTCCCCATCCTGCGTGTCCTCGGCGACAGCATCCGCGCCGTCCTCTACGACCAGCGCGGGCACGGGCGCAGCGAAACTCCGCGCCGCAGCGGCTACAGCACCACGGCTCTTGCCGACGACCTGTGCGCAGTGCTGCATGCCACAGTCCCCCGCGGCACCCGGGTCGCCGTCGTCGGCCACAGCATGGGAGGCATGACCCTCATGGCCGCAGCGGACCGGCCCGAATTCCGCTCCCGGGTGGCGGCTGCGCTGCTCGCCAGCACCGGCAGCCACGAGCTGGTCCCCGGCGCCCACGTGGTCGGCGGCCCGTCTCTCTTGCGCTCCGCCTTCCACCGGATGCTGCTCACCGCTCCGCTGCCGCTCGGGCCGATCACCCCGCTGACCCGCGCCGGGCTGCGCTACGTCACCATGTCCCCCGGCTCCTCCCCGGAGATGGTGGACCTGTGCGTCCGCATGGTCCACGCCTGCCGGGCGCTGCCGCGCGCCCGCTGGGGGGCGGTCCTCCGCGACCTCGACCTGTCCGCTGCCGTGCCCCGCCTCGACATCCCCACCCGTGTCCTCGTGGGGACCGCCGACCGGCTCACCCCGCCTTTCCACGCCCGCCGACTCGCCGAGGCCCTCCCCGCCTGCGAGAAGCTCACCCTGCTGCCCGGCCTCGGCCACATGACCCCGCTCGAAGCCCCCGAGCAGGTCAGCGCGGAACTGCAGGAGCTGCTGCGCAGCCACGTCGCCCCGGCTGCCGCCACCGACAGCGCAGCCCCGCCCCTCGAGGAGGCTCAGTGACGAAGCACCGTTTCCCCGACGGCACAGTCGCGGTGGTCACCGGCGCGGCCCGCGGTGTGGGCGCGCTCCTCGCCCGCCGGCTCGCCGCCTGCGGCGCACGCGTAGCCCTCGTCGGCCTGGAACCGGAGGAGCTCGCCACCACCGCGGCAGCATGCGGCCCCGAGTCCAGTTTCTGGGAGGTCGACGTCACCGACCGGGCAGCGCTCGCCGCAGCCGCCCGGGAGATCGAAGACCGGTACGGACGCATCGACATCGTGGTCGCCAACGCGGGGATCGCCGTGGGCGGGCCGTTTCTCGACTCCGACCCTGTCTTCTTCGACCGGGTCATCGAAGTCAACCTGCTGGGGAGTGTGGCGACTGCGCGCGCTTTCCTCCCCGCACTCCTGCGTCACCGCGGCTACCTGCTGCAGATCGCTTCCCTGGCGGCCCTGACCCCCGCTCCCATGATGTCCGCCTACTGCGCCAGCAAATCCGGAGTGGAGGCGTTCGCCCAGGCGGTGCGCGTCGAAGTCGCGCACCGCGGCGTGGACGTGGGGGTCGCCTACCTCAGTTGGACGGACACCGACATGGTGCGTGGCGCCGACGCCGACACGGCCCTGCGGGAACTGCGCAGCCGCCTGCCGTGGCCGCTCAACCGCACCTATCCGCTGCCGCGCACCGTCGACGCCCTCGTCGCCGGGATCGTGCGCCGCGCTCCCCGCGTCTACGGGCAGCGGTGGCTGCCCGCTATGCAACTGGTGCGCGGCATCCTGCCGCCGCTCCTGACCCGGTTGGGCTCCCGGGAGGTGGCCCGCTTGGAGCCGAAGCTCAACGCCACCCGCAACCAGCGCCTCCGCCCGGTCGGCAAGGGCGGTGCCGCTGACGTAGCAGCACAGCACAACAGGAACGCTTCACCCTCCTAGAGGGCTGCGTGCGCCGACCCGGGTGGGGCCCATGTGACATGGTCCACCACCCGGGTCGGCGCGTCTCTATACCCCACCCCCGATGTGCGTTTCTGAGTAATGTATGAGAGTTTTCTGAACATACTCTGAGAGGATCTTGTTCTCCGAGTACGTTCTGCTACGCGACGCGGAGACCGTCTCAGGTACTGGCCCCTGCTTCCGACCGACGCTTGGAGCGATACCTCGTGTCAGTGGATGCCCCCGCCGTGCCTCCACGTGCATGCCCCTCCCGTCCGATGCCCCGGCGCTTCCTGCCCGAGGTGCAAGGGCTGCGCGCGGTAGCCGTACTCTTAGTACTCGTCTACCACCTCAACGCCGCCGTCCTCCCTGGCGGCTACGTCGGAGTCGACGTCTTCTTCGTCATCTCCGGTTTCCTCATCACCTCCCTCCTGCTACGTGAGGTCCACGACCACGGCAGGATCTCGGTCAGCCAGTTCTACATCCGCCGGGTCCGCCGCATCCTGCCCGCGGCCACCCTCGTGCTCCTGGCCACCGGGATCGCCACGGTCCTCCTGCTTCCCGTCACCCGTCTGGAGCAGGCCGCGCTGGAACTCGCTGCCAGCGCCGCCTACATCGAAAACTTCGTGCTGGCCGCGCAGACCGTGGACTACCTGGCTGCGGAGGAAGCGCCCAGCCCGGTCCAGCACTTCTGGTCCCTGGCGGTGGAAGAGCAGTTCTACCTGGTGTGGCCGCTCCTGTTCGTGGGCTGGGCAGCGCTGCGCTCCCGCCTCTCCGAACAGCGCCGTGAACTCGTCCTGGGCGGCGCCATCACCGTGATCATCACCGCCTCCCTGATCTGCTCGGTGGTGATGACACAGACCGACCCCACCTCCGCCTACTTCGTCCCCTTCACCCGGATGTGGGAGCTGGCCGCAGGCGGCCTGCTAGCAGTCGTCCTCGCCCGGTGGAACCTGCCTGACCGGCTGCGCGACCCCGTGGGATGGGCCGGCCTGGTCGCCATCGGCGTGGCCGCGGTCTACTACAACGAGCACACCGCGTTCCCCGGGTACGCCGCTGCCCTGCCGGTCCTGGGCGCGGCCGCGGTGATCGCCGCGGGGGAAGGCAGGAGCCGCTACAGCGCCGGGCAGCTGCTGAGCACCCGCCCCGCCCGGTTCATCGGCGACATCTCCTATGCCCTCTACCTGTGGCACTGGCCGCTCATTGTGATTGCTTTGGGCATGTTCAACGAGACAGAGCTGTCCTTCGGGACCGCCGTCGCCCTGGGTGCCCTCTCCATCCTCCTCGCCTGGCTGACGAAGATCACGGTGGAGGACCCGATCCGCATGCGCGGCCTCCTCAGCACCGGACGCACCGCACTGGCGTTCGCACTGTCCGGGATCATCGTGGTGTCCGGGACCGCGTGGGGCATCAACTCCCACGTCCAGCAGATCCGCTCCGTCGAATTCAACCCGGAGGTCCACCTCGGGCCGCAGGCCCTGGACGAGGAGGACCGGCCTGAGGAGCTCACCGCCCCGCCCTACCCCTCGGTGCTGACCGCCGAAGACGACCTGCCCGACCTGTACGAGGACGGCTGCCAGTCCTCGGAGGAGGACACCTTTCCCTCCCCGTGCGTCTACGGTCCTGACGACGCTGAGACCACGGTGGCGCTGGTGGGCGACTCGCACGCCGCCCACTGGTCCCCGGCACTGCAGGAGATCGCTGAGGACCGCGACTGGCAGCTGTACACGTTCACCAAGTCTTCGTGTGCGTTCACCGCGACCCTGCTCGTCCGCCCCGGGGAGGAGACCCCCTACACCCAGTGCCAGTTGTGGACCGAGAACGTCCTCTCCGAACTGCACAAACTCGATCCGGACTTCGTGATCACCAGTTCGCGGGCCAAGGCGACCCCCTACGGCATGGACGGCGATGAGGAGGAAGCCCGGCGCGCGGTGGCCGAAGGCATGTCCGCGCTGTGGCAGCTTCTGGACGAGGCGGGCATCACCGTGGTGGCCCTGCGCGACACTCCCACCACCCGCAGCCGGATCGTGGAGTGCATCGACCTGCACAGTCCGGACGTCGAAGCCTGCGTCCGGGAGCGGGACAGCGCGCTCAACGGCGAGGACCCGCAGGTCATTGCGGCTGAGGAGGGCGACGTGGACACGCCGATCGTGGACTTGAGCGACCGCTTCTGCCTGGACGACATCTGCCCGGCGGTGATCGGCAACGTCCTCGTCTACCGGGACAGCCACCACATCACGGCCACCTATTCGCGCCTGCTCTCCGACGACCTGGCTGAACGGCTCGAAGAGGTGCTCTGAGCGCGTCCGGCCCTCGGCGGAGGGCAGGGCCCCGCCCGGACACGTGCGGGCCCGCCGCGTGGGAGGAACGCGGCGGGCCCGCTCATGGGGAGGGAGTGAGGAGGGAGTGGCTTAAGAGGCCTTGGTGGCGTCTTCCACTTCCTTGATGAAGCGGTCCGCGGCCTCCGCCGGGGTGAGCCGGCCGAACATCAGGTCGTCGTTGATGCGCTTGATGATGTCGACCACCTGGCCAGCGCCGATGGGCGGCGGCGGGTTGCCGTCGACGATCGTGCCTTCGATCTCGGCGAGGAACTCGGCGCTGCGGCGGTCCGCTTCAGGCAGCGCGTCCACGATCGACTCGCGGACCTCCACGTTGGCGGGCAGGCCCCGGTCGGCAAGCAGGATCGCGGCGGCCTCCTCGCTGTTGAGCAGGAAGTCGACGAACTTGGCGGCCTCCTCCGGGTGCTCGGTGCCCGCGGAAATGGAGTAGTACATGGCCGGCTTGAAGTACATGCCGGTGCGTTCGTGCTCGGTCTCCCCGGGGTAGCGGAGCAGTTCGATCTCCCGGCCCGAGGAAGCGCTGATCGCGCCGAGCTGGTTGGTCCAGAAGTGCGCCATGGCGCCCTTGTTGGTGGCGAGGACCGACTGGTCGGGGCCGCCAGCCTCAATCTCTACGCTCTCGGACGCGCCCGGCTGCGCTCCGCTCTCCAGAAGATCGACCGTGTACTGGAACCACTTCTCCAGGGTCTTCTTGGAGAAGCCGAGCTTGCCGTCCTCGGTGTAGAGGGACTCGCCGTGCTGGCGGGCGAAGATCGCGAACCCGGTCTCGTTGTAGCCCATGGCCTGGGTGCCGACGATCTCGCCGTTGCTCTTCTCGCTGATCTCCGCGGCAATCTTGACGTAGTCGTCCCACGTCCACGTGTCGTCGTCCGGCATGTCCACGCCGGCGTCGGCGAACGCCTGCGGGTCAGCGAGGATCGCATAGGCGTTGACGCCGGTCGCCACCCCGTAGGTGGCGCCGTCGAGGTCGCCGCTCTCCGCGACCAGCGGGTCGATCTTGGACAGGTCCAGGCCGTCCAACTGGGACAGGTCGAGCAGTGCACCCCGCTCCGCATACTCGCGCAGGTAGCGCTCTTCCTGGGTGATGATGTCGGGGGCGTCTCCCGCCGCGGTCGTGGTGGCGAGCTTGTCCCAATAGGATGCCCAGTCGGTGTACTCGCCGACGATCTTGATCCCGGGGTTCTGCTCCTCGAACAGTTCGATGACCTCCTGGGTCATCGCATGGCGTTCATCCGACCCCCACCAGGAAAACCGGAGTTCGACAACACCGTCCGCGCTGTCGCCACCCTGGCCGCCGCAGCCGCTCACGACCATGGTGAGCGCGGTGAGGGCTGCGGCCAGAGGGAGGGTCCGGGAGCGGAGGCGGACTGAGGGGCGTCCGCTGGGGGATTCTGCTCTCATCGTCACTGTTCCCTTCACTTATTTGATCCCGGTGGTGGCGATGCCTCTGACGAGATACCGCTGACCTGCGAGGAAGAAGCCGAAGACCGGACCGAGGGCGACGATCGACATCGCGAACAGCGGGCCCCAGGAGGTCTGGCTCGTGGAGTCCACGAACGTGCGCAGCGCCACGGGGACGGTGTACATGTTCGGGTCGGTGAGGAAGATCAACTGGCTGAAGAAGTCGTTCCACGTCCAGATGAAGGTGAAGATCGCCGTGGTCGCCAGGGCCGGCATGGACAACGGCAGGATCACCTGCAGGAAGATCCGCACATGCCCGCACCCGTCGATGCGTGCCGCCTCGTCGAGGTCCCGGGGCAGGCCGCGGATGAACTGGACCATGAGGAAGACGAAGAAGCCGTCGGTCGCCAGCAGTTTGGGGACGATCAGCGGGTAGAACGTGTTGATCCAGTCCAGCTTGGCGAACAGGATGTACTGCGGGACGATCACGACGTGGATCGGCAGCATGATCGTCATCAGCATGATGGCGAAGAACAGCTTCTTGCCGAAGAACTCCAGCCTGGCGAAGGCGTAGGCGGCCATGGAGCAGCCGAGGAGGTTGCCGATGATCGCCCCGGCCACCACGATCGCCGAGTTGAGCAGGTAGTGGTGGAAGGGATGCTGGAGTGCGGTCCAGCCTTCGGTGTAGTTCCCCGGCATGAAGGTGCTGGGAATCAGACTGGGGTCGCGGAAGATCTCCTCGGTCGGTTTGAACGAGCTGGAGAGCATCCACAGCAGGGGGTAGAGCATCACTACGCCGAAGGCGACCAGCCCTGCGTGGATGAGGAGGCGGCGGATCCGCTCGTTGCGCGCCTTCTTCTGTCCCGTGGCAGTCGCGGTTGTCTTAGTCACCATAGAAGACCCAGTACTTGGAGGCGATGAAGTTCACTGCGGTGAACCCGCCGATGATCATCAGCAGCAGCCAGGCCATCGCCGAGGCGTAGCCCATGTCGAAGGCGCCGAAGCCCTTCTGGTACAGGTAGAGCGTGTAGAAGAGGGTGGAGTCGCTCGGTCCCCCCGTGCCGCCGCTGACGATGAACGCCTGGGTGAACGTCTGGAAGGCGTTGATCATCTGCAGCACAAGATTGAAGAAGATGATCGGGGTGAGCAGGGGGATCGTGATGGTGAAGAACCGGCGCACGGGCCCGGCTCCGTCCACGGCAGCGGCTTCGTAGTACATGGTGGGGATCTGCCGCAGGCCGGCGAGGAAGATCACCATGGGCGCGCCGAACGTCCACACGTTCAGGACCACGAGGGTGCCCAGCGCGTAGTCGGGGTGGGAGACCCATCCTTCCCCTTGGATTCCGAAGAACCCGAGAATCTGGTTGATCAGGCCGTTGGCGCCGAAGATCTGCCGCCACAGGATCGCGATGGCGACGCTGCCGCCGAGCAGGGACGGCAGGTAGTACACCGAGCGGTAGATCGACAGGCCACGCACTCCCCGGTCCAGCACGAGCGCCAGGGCCAGGGCCAGGGCGAGCTGGAGCGGCACCGAGACGAAGACGTAGATGAAGGTGACCTTCATCGAGGTGTGCAGCCGCTCGTCGTCGAGCATCCTCCGGTAGTTGTCCAGACCGACCCAGGAGGGCTCGCCGATGAGGCTGTAGTCGGTGAAGGAGAAGTACAGCGAGGCGAGGATCGGCCCGAGCGTGATGCAGAAGAGCCCGATGAACCAGGGTAGGAGGAAGCCGTAGGCCGTGAGCGTCTCGCGGAGTTTGCGGGGAGCCCAACGGCGCGGCTTCGGCTGCGGAGGTGTGGCTGGTGCGGCGGAGGGAGGTGACCCGGACGTGACGGGACGCCGCTGCAGCAGCGCGCTCATGGCGCCTCACCGTCCAGGTAACCCGCCCCCGGCACGGCGGTAGATCCGGTGACCAGGTCTGGGTTCATAACGTGGAACCGCCCATCTACTGGCTGAACGTGCTCTGGGACGAACGTGCAGAAAACCACTCTGGGATTATCCTGCAGCGAGCTTGGTAAGCGCTATCCATAAGGTATGGTGTTCAGTTTCTAGCACCGGGTGACGAGGGTGTCAACGATTTGACCAACAGAAAAACTCCTCTTTTCCTCGGATGTTCAGCAAAATCCCTGATCGGACGCGTGTGCAGCGGTGAGAAACCATCTCAGCACACTCCGTGCCCCGCATCCCCGCGCCAGCCCTTTTCGACCTCCCGGTCGAGGTAAGCGGTATCCCTACCTGGAAAACCGAGAACCATCGTGAAGAGGGGGTTTCCCGCAGGAATCCGGGGTTCTGCCGCACTTCTCCCACCTCCCTCTGCACAGAGTCATGGAAAGCGTTTACCATATGGAGCGTGAACGAACACACACCACAGCCAGGAGTCGAACCCTCTCCCGCACCACGCCGCTACGCGATCGTGGGCACCGGGTCACGCGCCCGGATGTACACCCGTGCCCTGGTCACCACCCATGCCGACCGCGGCCGTCTTGTCGCCCTATGCGACCCCAACCGCACCCGGATGGCCGTGCATAACGAAATCGTCACGCAGGCAGGATACGACCCGGTCCCCACCTACCACCCCGACGACTTCACCCGGATGCTCGACGCTGAGGCGGTCGACGAGGTGATCGTGTGCACCGTGGACCGGCTGCACGCCGACTACATCGTGGCCGCCCTGGACGCGGGCCGCGACGTCATCACGGAAAAACCGATGACCGCCGACCTTGAGGGCTGCCGCCGCATCTACGCCGCCCAGGAGCGCACCGGCGGTCGGGTCACCGTCGGCTTCAACTACCGCTACAACCCGGTCCACCGCCAACTGCACACCCTGCTGCGCTCCGGCGTTATCGGAGAGATCGGCTCTGTCCACTTCGAATGGCTGCTCGACCTGCGCCACGGGGCCGACTACTTCCGCCGCTGGCACCGGGACAAGCACAACTCCGGCGGCCTGCTAGTGCACAAGGCCAGCCACCACTTCGACCTCGTCAACTGGTGGATCGGCTCCCGTCCCACCGAAGTCTTCGCCTGGGGCGACCTGTTCTTCTACGGGCCGGAGAACGGCCGCCGCCACGGGGTAGCCGCCGACTACGAGCGCGCCCACAACAGCCCCGCGGCCGAAAACGACCCGTTCGCCCTCCACCTGCGCGACAGTGCGGACCTCACCAAGCTCTACCTGGACGCTGAGCACGAGGACGGCTACCGGCGCGACCTCAACGTCTTCGGCCCCGGCATCACCATCGAAGACGACATGTCGGTGCTGGTGCGCTACGCCTCGGGAGTCAAGCTCACCTACCACCTGGTGGCCTACGCCCCCTGGGAGGGCTACCGACTCGCGATCACCGGCAGCCGGGGCCGCCTCGAGCTTGACGTCACCGAATCCCCGTGGACCTCGCCGCACCAGGACGAGACCACACCGGTACGGGGCATGCCCGCCCCCAAGGAGAACACCACTGCCACCTTGACCCTGCGCCCCCACTGGGAGCCGCCGCAGAACATCCCCGTCGCGGTCGGCGAAGGCTCGCACGGCGGCGGCGACATCCGCATGCTCGACTCGCTGTTCGGCGGCGGAGACGACGGTATCCGTCCCGACCACAACGACGGCGCCTATGCCCTGCTCACCGGGCTTGCCGCCAACAAGTCGATGGAGACGGGCGCCCCCGTGGTGGTGGACACGCTCCTGCACGACTAGCCCGCACCCGAGAGTCCCGCGCCGCTGTCCCCTCCTGAGGCGCGGGATCCCTGCGCCCCCGGTGGAAGTGGCCGCCGCCGGGGGCGCCTCGCCTGTCGGCCGCTCATTTCATCCGGGACAGCGCCTCCAGGGCTGCCCGGCGAGGTGCCGAGCAGCCCTGGGCACTGCGCAGCGCCCCTTTAGTGCTCCGGCAGCACCAGGCGGCCGTTCACCCGGCGCGGCACCGGGTGTTCCGGGTGGTCCCGCAGTTCGTCGGGAAGCAGCCGCTGCGGAGCGTTCTGCCAGGTCACCGGCTTCAGGAAGCGGCGCATCGCGGTCATGCCCACCGAAGTGTGCAGCGCGTTGGTCGTCGCAGGCCACACCCCGCCGTGGGTCATCGCCCAGCTCACCGCCACTCCCGTGGGGTAGCCGTTGTAGACCAGGCGGCCGGCCATAGCGCGCAGTACCGGCGCCACCTCGTCGGCGAACTCCTCGTCGTCTTCGGCGATGAGGGTGGCGGTGAGCGAGTCCGGCACCTTCGCCAGGGCCGCGCGCAGGTCGTCGAGACCGCGGTAGGTGACGAGCACGGTCACGGGGCCGAAGCACTCCTCGGTGGCGGCGACGGTGAGCTCTTCGGCGCTCGTCTCCAGCAGCCGCACCGGCACGCTCCAGCCGGCGGAGTCGGCGGGGGCGCCTTCGGCACGGCGGCGCACCGCGGGGTCGTCGGCGGTCTGCTCCCAGCGGGCCAGGTAGTCTCGCTGGATCGCGGCGTTGAGCAGCACCACGGGCTGCCGCTCGGCTACGGCCGCGGCAATAGCCTCGCCCACCTGTTTTCCTGCCGCATCGTCGGGGAGGAAGACCAGCCCCGGCTTCGTGCAGAACTGGCCCGCGCCCAGGGTGAAGGAGCCCACAATTCCTTCGGCGATCTGCTGTGCCCGGGCGGCAGCCGCTGCCGGGGTGACGACGAGCGGGTTGATACTGCCGAGCTCGCCGTAGAAGGGGATGGGGTCGGGGCGAGAGGAGGCGAGGTCGAAGAGGAACCGCCCGCCGCGGAGCGATCCGGTGAAGCCCACGGCCCGGATCACGGGATGACGTACCAGGGCGGCCCCGGCCTGCTGCCCGTAGACGATGCCGAGGACACCGTCGGGGGCCCCGGCCTCCCGCAGGGCGCGGACCATGATGTCGTAGCAGAGCTTCGACGTCGCCGGGTGGGAGGAATGTGCTTTCACCACCACCGGGCAGCCCGCGGCGAGCGCCGAGGCGGTGTCCCCACCGGGCACGGAGAAGGCGAGCGGGAAGTTGCTGGCGCCGAAGACCGCGACCGGGCCGAGGGGCACGAGCATACGCCGCAGGTCGGGGCGGGGCCCCATGGGGGTGTCCGCTGCGTGGTCGATCGTGGCTTCCAGGTAGGAGCCTTCTTCGAGGGCGGCGGCGAACTGCTCGAACTGGAAGCAGGTGCGGGTGAGTTCACCATTGAGGCGGGTTTCGCCCAGCGCGGTCTCCCGGTCGGCGACCGTGACGATGGCCGCGCGCTCCGCCTCCAAGGCCTGGGCTACAGCGCGCAGCAGCGCGGCCCGCTCAGCGCGGGACATGGCGGCTAGGACGGGGGCGGCCTGCGCGGCGGCCCGGCACAGCGCATCCACCTCGGCGTCGCCGGTGGTGGCGGCCACGGTCTCCACGGGCGTGCCGGTGCGTGGGTCGATGCTGACGACGTCTGCCATGGGCGGTTGCACGTCCTCTCGTTGACATGGCATTCCGGCGCCGCCTACATTGGGCAAGCGCTTTCCATTGACGATAGCAGCCAAGGGAGTCGATGTCGTGAACACCGTCACCGCCACACACCCCAGGCCGATTCCCCTTCGCGGACCTCGGGTGATGCCGCGATGACCCCCACCCTCCCCATCCCGGTCGTCCTCGCCGGCGTGCACGGGCACGGCCGCTCCCACCTGCGCACCCTGCAGCGCCTCAGCGAACAAGGGATTGTCAGGCTGGTGGGGGTGTGCGACCCCCGTCCGGTACCCCCCTCCCTGTTGGACGGCTTCGGGTCGGTGACCTACTCCCCCGACCTCTCCGACGTGCTGCGCACCACCGGCGCCGCGATCACCATCCTCGTCACCCCCATCCACACCCACCTGCCGCTCGCCCGGACCGCCCTCGAACACGGCTCCCACCTGCTGGTGGAGAAACCCCCCACCGCCACGCTGGCCGAGTTCGAGGAGCTGTGCACGGCCGTGGCCCTCTCCGGCCTGGCCTGCCAGGTGGGTTTCCAAAGCCTCGGCTCTTCCGCTGTGGCAGCCGTGCGCAGTCTCATCGCCGACGGGGCAATCGGCGCCGTGCGCGGCATCGGCGGGGCGGGCACCTGGATCCGCACCTCGGCCTACTACGAGCGCGCCGCGTGGGCGGGCCGCCGCCGACTGGACGGCCGCGACGTGGTCGACGGGGCCCTCACCAACCCCTTCGCGCACGCCATCATCACCGCCCTGGCCGTCGCCGACGCTGAGGGGGCCGTGTCCGGCCCCATCGAACTGGAGCTCTTCCACGCCCACGCCATCGAAAGCGACGACACGTCGTGCGTGCGGTTCCGCTCCTCCACCGGCGTGCCAATCTCGATCGCGGTCACCCTGTGCGCCGCCGAACATCGCCCGCCCCAGCTCGTAGTACACGGGGATACGGGGAGGATCATCTTCGAATACACCCTGGACCGCGTCACTCTCGACCGGGACGGCGCCGACCCCGTCACCACGGTGTATCCCCGCACCGGCCTCATGGAGAACCTGGTAGCCCACATCACCCGGGAAGTGCCGCTCCTCGTCCCGCCCGAGGCCACGCGCGGCTTCATGACCGTCCTGGAAGCGGTCCGGTGTGCGCCCGACCCGCGTCCCATCCCCGAGTCGGCCCAGCAGGTGTCGGTCACCGCGGAAGGAACCCGCCGCATCGTGTCCGGCATCGACGAGCTTGTCCACCGCAGCGCTTCCCACATCGCCCTGTTCTCCGAACTCGACGCCCCCTGGGCATCGATGACCGAGGTGGCCCCGTGACCAATCCGACCCCAGCTCCAGCAACCCTCTCGGTGTGCGGCACCGTCGTCGCCCGCTACTGCGACGGCTCCGACGTCGCCCCCACCCTCTCCCCTCGCCCCTACCTGCACCCTGTCACCACCCTCGGCCAGACCACCGTCACCGAGGTCTACCCCGACGACCACCGGCACCACCTGGGGGTCAGCATCGCGGTCGCCGACGTGTCCGGAGTGAGCTTCTGGGGTGGCCGCACCTTCACCCGGGACCGCGGCTCCGTCATGCTCGACAACCACGGCCGCCAGCGCCACGTGTCCTGGATCACAGTCGATGACGCACACCTCGTGGAACTGGTGTCGTGGACTGCGCCGGACGGCACAGAACTGCTGCGGGAGGAACGCTCCTGGACCGCGCGTCCGATAAGCCCCGACGCGTGGGCTCTCGACGTCGCCACCCGGCTGTGCAACACCAGCGGACGGGACCTGAGCATTGGCAGCCCGGCGACCAACGGGCGTCCCCGGGCCGGCTACGGCGGCTTCTTCTGGCGGGCCCCGATCGCCGCAGAACCGCCGCGGGTCTTCGGCCCCGGCCTCGACACCGAAGACCAGTTGCACGGCTCCCGCGCCGCCTGGCTGGCGCTGGTCGGCCGTTCCCCGCAAGGACGCGCCTGGACCTTGGTGTTCACCCAGGACGGCCCGGAACGCGACCCGTGGTTCCTGCGGGCCGCGGAATACCCCGGCGTCGGCACAGCCCTCGCCTGGTCCCGCAGGCTCCCCGTCCCCGCGGGGAGCACCCTGGAACGGCAGGTGACCACGGTCATCGCCGACGGCTGCCCCGACCCGGCTGCGCTCGCCGACGCGGCCCGGAAGCGTCCATGACCTTCGGTAGAAAGGCGGTATCCATGCGTGTCCTGGTCACCGGCGGTTCGGGACGGCTCGGCCGCAGTGTGGTCGCGGTGCTCGCCGACCGCGGTCACGAGGTCACCTCCGTCGACCTTGTGGACGGCCCGTGCCCTGACGGGGTCCGCGGCGTGGTCGCGGACCTGCTTGACGACGACGCCCGCGCCCGCGTATTCGCGGAAGCCCGTCCGGAAGGCGTGGTCCACCTGGCGGGCATCGCGGTCCCGTTCGCCCGCCCCGACCTGGAAATCCTCGACATCAACACCCGGCTGGCCTGGGCGGTGCTCACCGACGCGGTCGCCTGCGGGGCGCGCTGCGCAGTAGCCGCGTCCAGTCCCACTGTTTTCGGGTATAATACTCCCTCTTGGCGCCCCCGTTACCTACCCTTAGATGAGGAACACCCGGTGGCGCCGTGGCACGCCTACGGGTTGAGCAAGCTCATCATCGAAGAGACAGTGCGTGCGGTGGCCCGCACCAGCGGCGACTGCGTGGTGGCGACGGTACGGCCCGGATACGTGATCGCCCCGGAAGAGTGGGAGGGCGCTCCCACCCAGCAGGGGCACACCGTAGCTGAACGGCTGGCCAATCCGGAACTGGCAGCGGTCTCGCTGTTCAACTACATCGACGCCCGCGATGCAGGCGAACTGTTCGCACTGATCCTCGAACATCCGGAGCGGGTGGCTAACGGACAGGTCTTCCACGCCATCGCCGAGGACCCGCTGGCCACTCGTCCGTTGCGGGAACTACTGCCGCAGTTCCATCCCACCACTGCGGGACTGGCCGAGACGCTGGCCGACAGTCAGGCAGCTTTCAGTTCAACCGCTGCCTTCAAGGCCCTAGGCTGGCGTGCTAGGAGGCAGTGGCGTACTGAACTTCGGGAGAACGTCCAGGGCGGAGGCGGTGGTGCGGGCTCCTGAGCCGCCACCGCCGCCCCACGAGCAGAAAGGAAAGAGTTTTCCTGGTGGCACGCAGGGGAAAGGGCGACGGGGTGGGATCCGGGTACGTGACACTGGAGCAGGTCGCTAAACACGCCGGGGTCTCCCTGGCAACCGCGTCGCGCGTGATCAACGGAAGTACCCGGCAGGTCGGTGAGAAACTCCGGGAGCGCGTCACCGCGAGCGCCCGCGAGCTGGGTTACCTGGCCAACGCGTCAGCACAGACACTGGCCCGCAACACCAGCTCGCTGGTGGGGCTCATCGTGCACGACATCGCCGACCCGTACTTCTCCAGCATCGCCGCTGGAGTCACCCGCCACGCTGAGGGTGAGGGTCTCGTCGTGGTGCTGGGCACGACCGGACGCGCTCCGCAACGCGAGGTGCAGCTGCTCTCGACCTTGCGCGCGCACCGCGCCCGCGCGGTGGTCCTGGTGGGTAGCCGCACGATCGACGAGGAGAGCACCCGCAAACTCGCTGACGAGATCCGCATCTTTACCCGGCAGGGCGGGCGGGTCGCCTGCGTTTCCCAGGAGGGCCTGCCCGCGGACACGGTGGTGCCCGACAACCGCAACGGCGCTGCCGCGCTGGCCCGCCACCTCATCGAGCTGGGGCACCGCAAGTTCGCGATCTTGGCTGGCCCCACCGACCTGTGCGCTGCCCGCGACCGGCTGGACGGGTTCCACTCGGCCCTGTCGAGCGCGGGGATCGAGCTCGCCTACCACAACGTGGTGCACGGCGCGTTCACCCGGGACGGGGGGTATGAGTCGACCAAACGGCTGATGGCCACGGGCACCGACGCGACCTGCCTGTTCGCGGTCAACGACGTGATGGCCACCGGTGCGATGGCGGCTTTGCGGGATCTGGGGCTGCGAGTGCCGGAGGACCTGTCCGTGGCAGGTTTCGACGACATCCCCACCCTCCGCGACCTCACCCCGGCGCTGACCACGGTGCGTCTGCCCTTGGAGAAGATGGGCGAAGAGGCGGCCCGGCTGGCCCTGGACGGGGAGACGCCTGACGAGCCGCGGGTGATCCCCGTGCAAGGCGAGGTCATCGCCCGGGAGAGCACAGCACCGCCCACCCGGAGCTGACTGCTGTCCACCATCTCTGGCTTTGCCTGCTTCCAGCCGCAGGCCCCGCGGGGCCTGCGGCTGTCGTCGTCTTGGCCGTGTCGTGCACAGCGGTGGATGCCCTCTCGCTATCCCCCGCCAGAAAATTCGCTGTCCGACGACAACCCCTGCCCCTCGGCGTTTTCCGTTACTTTCCCTGTTCAGATGCGAAAAACCGCACGCAGCGGACTTGACGTGCGCCACATCGCACGCCAGTCTGTTAACTGTCAACGGTTAACCGAAAGGAAACGATGCCGGAGATCTCGCCCATTAGACCGCAGGCTCTAGGGGATCAGGTCGCCAGTGAACTACGGCGCCTCATCATCACTGGCCGCTACGCTCCAGGCACCCCTCTCGTGGAAAGCCACCTGGCTGCGCAGTTCGACCTGAGCCGCGGACCGATCCGCGACGCCCTCAAGATCCTGGCGGCCGAAGGGCTCATCGATACCAACCGCCGCAGCGCCACAGTTGTGGGGCTCAGCGGGGCCGACATCGACGAACTGTTCTCTTTGCGGGAGGCGATGGAACGGTTGGCACTCCGCATCGCGCTGGACCGGGACCGGGCCAGCCTGGTCGCCGGACTCAACCGTGCACTGCATGCCATGCGCCGCGCCGCAGAGGAGCACGACCCTACCGCCTTCACAGCAGCCGACCTTCGTTTTCACTCGGTCTTCTACGACGTCGCCGAACACCGCAGGCTCGGCGACGTCTGGGCTCAATACCGGCCCACGATCGAAATGCTGCTGTTGGCATCCAATGAGCGCTACACGGACCTCACCCCCTCAGTCAGGGCGCACGAACTGCTCGCCCGCCTCATAGAGGAGGGAAACCCCGAGGCCGTGTTCGCAGAACTACATGAGCACCTGGACAACGCCAGGCGCCGGCTCCGTCAGCCTTACACAGCCCAGGAGACCACTTCAGCACAGGAGTAGCAGTCCCCCGCGTTGAGAGCGCCCCCACAAGGGGCCAGCCAGTGAATACCTCCGATCATCGGATCTCCGGATCAGCAAACACTGTTAACGAAAGTGACTCGTCACATCAAAGGAGGCGGCATGCGCCCCACCATCATCCGCACCGCGAGCGGTGTGCTCACCTTGGCCGCCCTCGTGACCGTCGCGGGCTGCGCCGACCGCGGAGCGACTGTTGAGGACGCCGCGGACTACCCCAGCAAAGACGTCACCCTCATCGTCCCCTACCAGGCTGGCGGCGCTTCTGACCTGGCTGCCCGCACGCTCGCCAACCAGATGGAGCAGCACCTGGGGACCAACATCATCGTGGAGAACCGCACCGGAGGCGCCGGTTCAGTGGGCTTGCAGCACCTGGCCGAGGCCCACGCCGACGGCTACACCATCGGCTACCTGCCGGTGGAGACCGTCATGCTGGGATTCCAGGGATACGACATCGACCCCGCCAACTATGATCTGATCGGTCAGATGGTGTCGGTCCCCGCGACTATCGCCGTCCCCGCCGACAGCCCGTACCAGACCCTCGACGACCTGCTCAAGGCCGCTGAGGAAGCCCCAGGAACCATTACCGTCTCCAACTCCGGGGCGGGCTCCATTTGGGAAGCCACGACCACGGCCCTGGGTGAGGCCACCGGCACCGAATTCAAACCGGTTCCCTTCGACGGTGGTGCGCCTGCCGTGACCGCCGCCATCGGCGGCGAGGTCGACGCCGTCATCGCCGGAATCTCGGAAACCACACCTGCCCACGCTGAAGGCCAGCTCCGCGTCCTCGCTGTCTTCGACGAGGAGCCGTCGCCCAGCCTGGAAGGCGTGCCCACCGCGATCGAGGAAGGCGTGGACCTCACCATGGGCGGCTGGGGCGGCATCGGCGCGCCCGCCGGACTCCCCGAAGAGATCAAGCAGACCTTGGAAGAGGCGTTCACAGCCGCTGCCTCTTCTGAGGAATTCACCAAGGTCATCACGGACTCCGGCAACATCCCGGTCAATGTTCCCGCGGACGAGTTCGCCTCATTCGTGGAAAGCGAGGCGCAGAACTTCAAGGCCCTCCTGAGCGACCAGGACTGATCGGCATGGCCGCTTCGCCTCCCCACGGCAGTGGCGGGCCGTCCCCTGTGGCGGCCCGCCCCGCCTCACCAGTACGTGAACTGATTCCGGCGCTCGCTGGGATCGCTGTAGCCGCCGGTGCCCTGGCACTGGCAGCAGAGATTCCGGAAAAAGCGGGGCTGACCAGTTTCAGTCCGCGCTGGTGGCCGGAAGGACTTGCGTTCCTCCTGCTGGGGCTCAGCGTCCTTCACGCCGTCCTGGCCTTGACGCGACCCGCAGCTGCAGCAGAGCGTCCTGCAGCAGCCCACCGCACTGGGGTGCTCCGGCTGACCGCGATGCTGCTGTCGATCCTCGGCTACGGCGTCCTCTGGTACTACGTGGACTTTCGAGTCTCCACGACCGTACTGCTCATTGCGCTGGTCTACCTGGGCGGTGGCCGGGGCTGGAAGGCGCTACTCGTCTTCCCCGCGATCGTCACCGCCACCCTCTACCTGCTGTTCGGCGTCCTGTTGAAAGTCCCGATCTGATGCGCCCACCACAGCGTGACCGTGTGCTCCGCCCCTGCGGCGGAGCTCCATCCGCCCCTCCCACTCACCCACCGAGAGGAGGCAAGGGCCTGCCTCCGCGCCCGTTACCGGAGCAGACGGCCCTGATGATCCGATGAGTCCTCTCGTTGCAGGCTTCAGCTCGCTGCTGGACCCCACCGTCCTGTCGTGCATCGCCCTAGGAGCGGTCCTAGGCATGCTGGTCGGTGCTTTTCCCGGTATCACCGCGACCATGGCTGTCGCGTTGGCCAGCGGCTTCACCCTGACTTTGGATCCTCTGCCGGGTCTGGCGGTGCTGCTGACCATCTACGTGTCCTCCAACTTCGGCGACCGGGTCCCCGCGATCCTGGTCAACACCCCGGGAACACCCGCCTCCATCGCCACGACCTTCGACGGCTATGCGATGGCTCAACAGGGCAAGGCCGGCCTGGCATTGACCTCGTCAGCGTTCGCCTCGGCGGTCGGCACGTTCGCCGGCCTCCTCCTGCTGATGTTTGCGGCCATCCCCTTGTCACGACTGGCCCTGCAATTCGGCCCTGCCGAGATGTTCGCCCTGGTCGTCTTCGGTTTGACGATGATGATCGGGGTTTCAGGGGGCCGAGTCGTCAAAGGGCTCATGGCCGGTGCCTTCGGGCTCCTCCTCGGTGCGGTCGGCCGTGACCCGATCACCGGCGACCTCCGATTCACCTTCGGCCTCGTAGAACTGTCCGACGGGGTTCCCTTCATCGCCGCCATCATCGGCCTGTTCGGTATCGCCGAAGTCTTCGACCAGATCATCACCCACCGCTCCGGAAGCAGCGCAGCACCGATCACCCAGTTCGGTAAGTGGTTCCCCACTCGCGCGGACTGGCGCACCATGCTCAAACCGCTGGCTGTGGGCAGCGGAGTGGGTGGTGTGGTCGGCGTAGTTCCCGCCACCGGCGGCGACATCGCCGGGATTCTCGCCTGGGATCAGGCACGGCGCGTCTCCGCCCACCCGGAGAAGTTCGGCAAAGGATCCCTCGAAGGCCTCACCGCTGCCGACACCGCCTCCAACGCCACCTTGGGCGGGTCTACCACCACCTCGCTGGCTCTCGGTATCCCCGGTGACTCGGTGATGGCTGTGATGATCGGCTCCATGATCGTCTGGGGCATCCAGCCCGGGCCGTCACTCTTCACCAGGAACCCTGAACTGGTCTACAGCATCGCGGGGATCATGATCGTGGCCACGCTGCTGGCCCTCGGACTGAGCTTGCTCCGCATGCGCAGCGTCGCCAAACTGCTCGACCTGCCGCGCCACTTTCTGTGGACGATCATCCTGATCTTCTGCATGGTCGGCACCTACGCCGTCAACAACAGTATTTTCGACGTCGGCGTGATGCTGCTCTTCGGCCTCGTCGGCCTGTTCATGCGGCGTTTCTCCATCCCGGCCGGCCCGGTCGTGCTCGGCCTCCTGCTCGGCAAGCTTGCCGAGAGCAATCTGCGCCGCGCCTTGGAGATCGGCGGGGTGTCCAACATCCTGACCAGCCCGATCGCCGTGGCAATTCTGGCGGTAAGCCTGCTGGCTCTGGTGCTGCCCGCGCTGCGCGCCATGCGGCAGCGCCGCCGCACCACCCCCGCGACCCCCGTCGCTGAGTGACCTTCCTGCCCCACGTCGAGGAGACCGCGCATGTTCGAGGCGCAACTCATTACTGCTCTGCCCACTCCCTTCACCGCTGATGAACGGCTTGACACCAGCGGACTGGCCACCCTGACCACATGGATCCGCGACAGCGGAGTCGACGGTGTCTTCGCCGCAGGCACCACCGGCGAATTCACCGCTTTGGACGACGATGAACGCCTGGAAGTGCTGCGGGTCGTGCTAGAGGTGTTCGGCCCCGACCGCACCTACGCCCATGTAGGCGCGGCCACCTCCCGGCAGGCCGAACGGCTCGCCCGAGCCGCGGTGGCCGGCGGAGCCCGCAAACTCGCCGCCATCACCCCGTTCTACCTGCCCGCTCCCGAAGACGCGGTCCTGCGCTACTTCGAACGGATCGTTGCTGCAGCGGGGGACGCTCACGTGTTCGCTTACCTGTTCCAGGCGCGTTCCACCACCCCCGCGACTCCGCCTCTCCTGCGTCGGCTTGCCGACGTCGGCGTGCGCGGAGTCAAGATCAGCGGGGAAAGCGACGCGACCGTCGCGGCGTTCCTCGCCGAGGCTCCTCACGGCTTCACGTTCTTCTCCGGAAACGACCTGTCCTATGCCGAACTCGTCCGCTCCGGTGGCACGGGGGTCGTCTCCGGAGTCTCCTCGGTGTTCCCCAAACCGTTCATCGCCTTGCGCGATGCCCTGCGCACCGGCGACGCCGCACGGGCGGCCAGCGCGCAGCCACTGGTGGAACGGGCGGTCGCCGCGGTCAAAGCAGGCAACATCGCCCACCTCAAAGCGGCACTAGCCCTGCAGGGCCTTCCCGCAGGACCGCCCCGGGTCAGTTGCGAGTCCGTCTCCGACACCGACCTCGCAGAACTGCGGGCAACGATCGCCGTTGCGGCCTGAACTGGCCGCACCCCACCCATCCACCCGGTGTGGCGGACCCCGTTGTCCGTTGTGCTGTCCCACGAAGAAGCGAGTGAGCGACGTGGCATTGAAAAAGATCATCAACAACCCCGACGACTTCGTCGACGAGTTGACCGAGTCACTGCTCCTGGCCCACCCCGACCGGCTGCGCGCGGCTTCCCCAAACCGGCGCGCTCTCGTCCGCGCGGACGCGCCCGTGCCAGGGAAAGTCGGGATCGTGACCGGCGGCGGCTCGGGTCACCTGCCCCTTTTTCTCGGCTATGTCGGCCAAGGGCTGGCGACCGGTGTCGCAATCGGCAACGTCTTCTCTTCTCCCTCCGCCGAACAGATCGCCGCAGCCACCCGCGCCTCCCACGGCGGGAAAGGCGTGCTCTACCTGTACGGCAACTATGGGGGTGACATCTACAACTTCGACTTGGCCGCTGACATCGTCGCCGCCGAAGGAATCCGCACAGCGACCGTGCTGGGCACTGACGACATCATGTCGGCGCCGAAAGGCAAGGAGGCGACGCGGCGCGGGGTGGCCGGGCTGTTCTTCGCCTACAAGACCGCGGGTGCGGCTGCCGAACGCGGCGATGACCTGGACCGTGTCCGGGCCATCGCGCAACGCACAGTCGACGCCACCCGGACTATGGGGGTGGGGCTCTCACCGACGATCCTGCCCGCAGCGGGGGAGCCCACCTTCACCCTGGCCGACGGTGAGATGGAGATCGGTATCGGCATCCACGGCGAGCCGGGCAGCTACCGGGGCCCGTTGGAGACCGCGGACGAAATCACCGACCGGTTTCTCACCGAAATTCTTGCTGAACTGGACCCCGCCCCGAACCAGCGGGTCGCGGTCTTGGTCAACGGGCTGGGGGCTACTCCGCTCGAGGAGCTCTACCTCATCTACCGGCGGGCCCACCAGATCCTCACCGAACGCGGAGTGATCATCCACCGCCGCTACATTGGCGAGTTCGCCACCAGCCTGGAGATGGCGGGAGCGTCCCTGTCGCTGCTGCTGCTCGACGACGAGCTGGCGGAACTCCTGGATGCGCCTGCCGCTTCCCCGTTCTTCTCTCAAGGACAGACCGCGCCCGTAGAGCCGGTCGAGTCCGCCACCGATGTTCCTGGTACCCAAGCGACCGCGGCAACCGACACGCAGGTACGGCGCACCGGGCGGGCCAGCACCCTGCGCACCCTGCTCCTCGATGTCCTGGCTGACCTGCCCAGGCACGCTGAAGAACTCCGTGCCCTGGACGCCCGCCTCGGCGACGGTGACCTGGGAATCACCGTGTCCGCCGGTGCGGACGCGGTCCGCGAGGCACTGCTGGCTTTGCCGGAGGATGTCCACCCGGCCGACCTGCTGCGGGCCGCAGGGGTGGCGTTCGCTTCTGCTAACCCCTCCACTTTTGCCGCGCTGGTCGGCGCCGGACTCTTGGGGGCTGCGGCCGAAGCTGAAGACCTCACCGAACTCACCCTGGCACACGCCGTGCCGATCACCACGGCTATGGCCCGGCGCGTCCAGGAACGCGGCGGCGCCCAGCGCGGCGACAAGACCTTCCTGGATGTGCTGTGGGCGGTCGTCGACGCGCTGCCTGCCGCGTCTGATGCGCGGACAGCCGCCGCAGCCGCGGCCAACGCTGCGGAACGCACGGTCTCTGAGACCCGGAACCTGGTTTCGGCTCGGGGTCGGGCTGCTTGGGTGGGCCAGCGCAGCGCCGGAGAACTCGATCCCGGGTCGGTGGCAGTGCTGCGTTTCCTGGAGGATCTGCGCGACCGGATCAACTGAGATCCTGCCGGTCTGCTGCTTCGCTTGATCGCGCAGCGGCCCCTTTCTTCTCTGCTCCGGTCGCCGTGGCCCGGCACGGGTTGTGCTCTCCTTCACACGGGCGGGAGGAGAGCACAACCCAGGGCGGTACAGGTCACCCGATGGGGGCCAGGTCGGCCGCGAACTCCAGTCCGTGGCCCGGGCCGGTCTGCGCGGTCGCCCACCCCGCGCTGATCTCCACACCGCTCGGGCGGGCCAACGCTCCCAGCGCCGCGAACGAGGCGCGGTCGATGTCTTCGACCATGGCCACCCTCGGGAGGCACAACGCTAGTTGGGTGGAGAGTTCCGGCAGCAGGTGGGGGGCTACCGGCACGCTGTGCCGGGCGGCCAGCTCCGCGATCCGGAGAAACGGGGTGATACCGCCCACTCGCACCGCGTTGGGCTGGGCGATGTCACACACCCCCAGTTGCAGCGCGGTTTCGAATTCGGCGATCGTGCGCAGGTTCTCCCCGATCGCCAGCGGAATCCGGGTGTGTGCCCGCAGCCGCGCATGCGCTGCCAGGTCATCGGCGGGCAGCGGCTCTTCCACGAAGTACGGGTCGAACCGTTCCATGGCGGCGAGGGCCCGGATCGCTGTCGGCAGGTCCCAGCGCTGGTTGGCGTCGATCATGAGGAGCCGGTCCGGTCCGATCAGCTCCCGGACGGCTGCGACCCGTTCCACATCGCGTTCCAGCTCGGGCGAGCCCACTTTGATCTTGACCGCGCGGTGGCCGGCGGCAAGCCAGCCTCGCACCTGCTCCAGCAGCTCGTCCAGGGAGTAGTCGAGGTTGACTCCGCTCCCGTAGGCGGCCACCCGGTCGCGCCGCCTCCCGATCAGGTCCACCAGGCTTGCCCCGGCGGCCCGTGCGGTGAGGTCCCACAGCGCGATGTCTACCGCGGCGATCGCCATGAGGGTGAGCCCGCTGGTTCCGGCTTCCCGCAAGTGCCAGCGCAGCTCCTCCCAGCGGGCGTACGGATTCGCATCGCGGCCCAGCAGCACAGCCGGGCAGTCGTTGCGGAGCAGGGCCAGCACCGCCCCCGCCCCGATCAGCGGAGTCCAGGCGAACCCGGTACCGGTCTGTCCGGTGTCGGTGGCCACTCGGACCACGACCACGTCGTTGCGGTCCACCCCGCCGTCCCAGGCCCGGTGCAGCGGCAGCCGGTACGCCTCAGCGGTGATCTCGGTGATCCGCATAGGGTCACTGCTCCTTGAGCAATGCCAGGCCGGTGTCGATGATCGTGCGCAGTTCCGCGAGGTGCTCTTCACTCGGGTCGACGAATGGCGGCCGCACCCCGCCCACGTCCGCGCCACGCAGCCGCGCCCCCGCCTTGATCAAGGAGACCGCGTATCCGGGGACGCGGTCCCGCAACCGCACCAACGGGTCGTAGAAGTCGCGGAGCAGGCGGTCGGCGAGTTCCTCGCCCGCGTGGGCGGCCCGGTAGAACGCGGTGGCAACCTCGGGCACGAACGCGAACGCCGCCGAAGAGTACAGCGGCACCCCGATCCCCTGGTAGGCGTGGAAGGTCAGTTCGGCGGTGGGCAGGCCGTTGAAGAAAACAAAGTTGTCGCCGCGCCGCTGCCGGACGGTCAGCACGATCTGGCGCATGGTGCCCACGTCGCCCACCCCGTCTTTGAACCCCACCACTGTGGGGATCTCCGCGAGCTCGGCCGCGCTGTCCGGGGTGAACACCATGGTGCCCCGCTGGTAGACGATGACCGGAATGTCCACGGCGGAGGTTACTGCGCGCACGTATTCCACCAGGCCGCGCTGGGGGGCGTGCACCAGGTAGGGCGGGAGCAGCAGGACCCCGTCCGCGCCCAGTTCCCGGGCCGCGGTGGCCTGCTCGATCGCGGTGCTCACACTGCCCCCGGCGCCCGCGATCACGGGGACCCGTCCCGCGGTCACCGCGACGGCGCGGCGCACGACGCGGGCGTGCTCCTCAGCGGACAGGGCGTGGATCTCACCCGTGCCGCAGGCCGCGAAAACGCCGCCCGCCCCATGGTCGAGTCCAGAAGCCACGTGCTGTTCGAACGCGGCCTCGTTGACGTCTCCCCGCTCGTCGAAGGGGGTCAGCGGGAAGAACAGGATTCCGTTGAAGTCCATGTGGGCTCCTTGGTTGGTGGTCCGGGAAAGATTTCCCGGACCACGGGGGTGGGTTGGCTCAGATGACGTACTGCACGTGTCGGCGGGCCACGGTGGCGATCACGGCGTCGCCGTCGGCCTCCCACACGTCAGCGTTGAAGATTTCGACTTCGATGTCGCCGGTGTATCCGGCGGCGTCCACGGCGCGGCGCAGTCCACCCACGTCGGCGTAGCCGTCACCGACCATGCCGCGGCCGAGCAGGGCGTCCGCGGGGATCGGCAGCACCCAGTCACACGCCTGGTAGATGGCGATCCGTTCCCCGGCCCGAGCGATCTGCTCGTAGACCTGGGGGTCCCACCACACGTGGTAGGAGTCCACCACCACGCCCACCGCTGCGCTGGGGAAGTTCTCGGCGATGTCCAGGGCCTGGCCGAGCGTGGAGAGCACGGCTCGGTCGGCGCAGAACATGGGGTGCAACGGCTCCAAGCCGAGACGCACCCCTCGTTCCAGGGCGTAGGGGACCAGTTCGGCGAGGCCGTCTACCACGCGGGCCCGCGCCCCCGCCAGGTCGCGGTCGCCATCGGGGAGCCCGCCCACCACCATGACCAGGCAGGGGGCGCCGAGTTCTGCTGCTTCGTCGATGGCGCGCCGGTTGTCGTCCAGGGCTGCCTTGCGGTCGGGGCCGGTGAGGAATCCGGCACGGCAGTAGGAGGAGACGCGCAGCCCGGAGTTGCGGAGCAGCCGGGCGGCGGCGGCCAGTCCCATGTCCGCAACGGGTTCCCGCCACGGCCCGATCGCGGGGATTCCGGCGCGCTGGCAGCCGGCGACGGCTTCGGCCAGGGTCCACCGTTTGACCGTGGCCTGGTTGAGGGAGAGGCGGGCCAGCCGCGGGTCACCGGGCTGGGGGGTGGGGATAGCCGCGGGCTTTCCGGACGGAACGTCGATGGCGGTGTCGGTCACTGGTCCACCCCGTAGACGGTGAGGAGGGTCCGCATCCGGGACACTGCGGTTTCCGGGTCGGTGAGCACCCCTGCGGCGTCGGCGAGGCGGAACGCGGTCGCCAAGTGCGGCAGGTCGCGGGCGCTCTGCAGGCCACCCACCATGGAAAACCCTTTCTGGTGTCCGTTGAGCCAGGCCACGAAGGTGATGCCGGTCTTGTAGTAGTAGGTCGGTGCGGCAAAGAGGTGCCGGGACAGCGGCACGGTGGGCGCCAGGAGGGCGCGGTAGCGGTCGGTGTCGCCGTCGTCGAGGGCGCGCAGGGCCTCGGCAGCGGCCGGGGCGATCGCCGCGAAGATGCCGAGCAGGGCATGGGAGTGGCCGTCGGCATCCCCCAGGATGAGGTCGGGGTAGTTGAAGTCGTCGCCGGTGTAGAGCCGCACCCCGTCAGGAAGCAGGGTGCGCAGCCGCACCTCCAAGGTGTCGTCGAGCAGGGACACTTTGATGCCGTCGACCCGGTCGGCGTGGTCGGCGATGAGCGCGGCCACGGCGTCGATTGCTTCAGCGGGGTCGGTGTACCCCCAGTAGCCGTCAAGGGCCGGGTCGAAGACCGCGCCCAGCCAGTGCAGGATGACGGGCCGGTCCACGTCGGCGAGGAGCTGCCCGTACACCTTGGCGTAGTCGTCGGGGCTCTGCGCGGTGGCGGCGAGTGCGCGGCTGGCCATGATCACGGGGGTGGCTCCCGCGTCCTGGACCACCGCCAACTGTTCCCGATACGCCTTGATAACGCTTTCCAAAGTGGCCTGGCTGGGCTCGAGGTGGTCGGTTCCCACCCCGCAGACCAGGGGCGCGTTCCGCGCGGTGGCTTCAGCCGCGCTCCGCCGGATCAGTTCGGCGGTGGCGGCCCAGTCCAACCCCATCCCGCGCTGGGCGGTGTCCATCGCGTCGGCGACCCCCAGGCCCTGGTCCCACAGGTAGTGCCGGAAGGCGAGGGTGGCGTCCCAGTCGAGCTGGGCGGGCTGCCCAGGCCCGTTGCTGCCCAGCGGGTCGGCGACGACGTGCGCGGCAGCGTAGGCGACACGCGACCGGGCCGGGGTGGTGCGGGTCGGGGTGACGGGAGTGCCGAGGACGGTGTACGTCTCCAGCTCCCCGGTGGGAGTGGGCAGCCGCAAGGTCAGCGAGGTCACGGCAGCGAGACCTCCTCCAACTCCACGGTGCGACCGGTCTTGGCGGACTGCAGCCCCGCTTCGGCGAGTTGGAGGCCGCGCACGCCCGAGAGCAGGTCGTGGGGGAAAGGCACATCCGTGTACAGGTGGGTGAGGAACAGCTCCCACTGGGCACGGAAACCGTTGGGGAAGTCGCCGTTGTCAGGAACGACCTCCCACTGGTCGCGGTAGCCGCCCGGGTCCACCGCGTCGGGGTCCCACACGGCCTTGGGTGTGACGGAGCGGTGCTGCACCTTGCAGTGCCGCAGTCCCGCAACCGCGCTGCCGTGGGTGCCGTCCACCTGGAACTCCACCAGTTCATCCCGGTTGACCCGCACCGACCAGGAGGAGTTGATCTGCGCGACGATTCCGCCTTCCAGTTCGAACACCGCATAAGCGGCGTCGTCGGCAGTGGCCTGGTAGCGCTGCCCGTTTTCGTCCCAGCGTTCAGGGATGTGGGTGGCGATGCGCGTGGTCACGGTGCGCACCGGGGCGAAGAGCTGCTCCAGGATGTAGTGCCAGTGCGGGAACATGTCCAGCACGATGCCGCCGCCGTCTTCGGCCCGGTAGTTCCAACTGGGGCGCTGCGCGGGCTGCCAGTCGCCTTCGAACACCCAGTAGCCGAACTCGCCGCGGATGGACAGGATGCGGCCGAAGAACCCGCTGTCGATGAGGCGGCGGAGCTTGAGCAGGCCGGGGAGGAAGAGCTTGTCCTGGACGACGCCGTTCTTCACGCCGGCGTCGCGGGCCAGCTTGGCCAGTTCGATGGCGGCACTGAAGTTGTCGGCGATCGGCTTTTCGACGTAGACGTGCTTGCCCGCGTTGATGGCGCTCCGAACCGCGGCTTCGCGGGCGTGCGTGATCTGCGCGTCGAAGTACACCGAGATCGAGTCGTCAGAGAGGACCGTGTCGAGGTCGGTGCTCCACCGCTCAATGCCGTGCCGCTCAGCGATGGCGCGCAGCTTCTGTGCGGACCGCCCCACGAGCACCGGTTCCGGGATGATGCGGGAGCCGTCGGGTAGCTCCACCCCGCCGTCCTTGCGGATGGCCAGGACCGACCTGGTCAGATGCTGGCGGTATCCCATGCGTCCGGTGACGCCGTTCATGGCGATACCGAGCACGCGATCACCCATATGTCGTCCCACCTTTCTCATGAAAGCGCTTTCCAAAGTATGCCAAACCCGCGCCGAACGCCAGTGCCCAGGCGAATCCTGCTGCGCTGCCACAGGAGAAAGATCCTCGCCCCGACCTGACTGTACGGTGATTTCTCACTCCCCGTACCGGAGAGGTAGACGATCGGCTACTTTTTTACCCGTTCGACGGCCTCTTCGTCCCCTCCCCACCGTTCCAGGGAAACCGGTTTCACCCCCGACTCGGCGGTTCTCCCGGACTTCACGCCGGGTAGTGCCAAGGGCTTACGCCGCTGTCTCCTGAAGGCCGGGCTGCCGTGCTCCTGTCCGTGTCGGCACGGGGAGGGGAAGCTCCCCCGGCGGGAGCACACGCTCTTCCCTGGTGCTATCCGGACTGTCTCGGGGGATTCTCCGGTCAGCCCACCGGCAGATCGTCTCGGGAAAGGTTTTTCCCTCGCATTTGCGCGCTCCGCTTCTCCGACATATTTCTGTTCTCCCAGTCCTTGGGCCTCGGTTGCTCCCGGAGGTTTTCGCAGAGCTTTCCCATGGCGTGCGGCCGAACGCCTCGGACAAGGGAATACCCGTCTCGGCAAGAGAACCGCGCTTCCCCTTTCCAACGGCGCGCAAAAGGACGACGGTCCCTCAGTCTTCCCTGCTGTGACGATGGGGATGCATGCCCGGAGCGGCGGAAGAGGGCTTGCTCGACCCCATCCGGAATACGCAACTCCGCCGCACTCGATACCACCAGGGGAGCCTTTGCTGCCTTTCCAGCAAAGGCTCCGAACTCATTTAGAAAATCGTAGGGGACACATTATGTCCGCAATTCTGTTCGGAGAGTCGGGCAATACGCGGGGCAGCGCCGCGTCTACCGTCTGTTTTCCAGCGGCGTTCTTTCTTCGCCCGGGTTTTCCTCGCCGCGTTGCCCGGAGCGGAACCCAGGGGACGTACCGCTCCCCCACTTCTGTGTGCTCAGAGGCCGGAGCGTGGTGTCCGGCCCGAGCCGGAGCAGAACAGAACAGCTCAGCTCAATTCGGCCACCACGCGCACCGGCGCGCCGTCCGCTGCCAAGCGCAGCGGCAGCGCGTACACCCGGAAGTCCCGTCCCGCCACGCGCTCCAGGCCGGTCAGGTTCTCCAAGATGAGCACGTCCCCGCGCAACAGCGTCTGGTGGACCGCGAACGGTTCATAGTCGACGCTGCACATGTCCACTCCCACCATGGACACTCGGCATTCCACCAGGTATTCGGCGATGTCCAGGGGAAGCGGCGGATAGTCGGTGAAGTAGGACGGTTCATAGTAGCGGTCGGCCATACCGGTGTGGAACACGACGATGTCGCCCGCGGCGATCCCCGCCTGCTGGACTGTGTCCAGCGCGAACCCGCCGCGCGCGTCGATGTAGCGTCCCCGGCCAACGAAGCGCTCCACGGGGTAGCGGTCCAGGTGGGCTCCGTCGGCCACCATGTGGCTGGGCGCGTCGACGTGAGTGCCCGCGTGCGTACCTAGGGAGACGCGGTGGCAGCGGTAGCCGGCACTGTCGATGTCGGTCACAGGGTCAACCCGGACCTCCGGGTCGCCGGGATAGACCGGGGTCTGCGCGGTGACGGGCACGGACAAGTCCACGAACACGGCTCAGCCCCGGTTTGCTGACACGCGGTGGAAGCGGCGGTGCAGCTCCCGGACCTGCTCGGCAAGTTCCGGCACAGGACCTTCGACCGTGACTCCGGGGACGACCTCGCGAATCGGCAAGGCCCGCACCGGAGGAGCGGGAACCCCGAGCTCAGCGAGCCACTCCATGAGCTGCGCTGAGGAGCTGGCGTAGACGATGCGGCCCAGGCCCACCCAGCCGTGCGCGGCCGCGCACATCGGGCAGTGCTCGCCCGAGGTGTACACGGTGGCCTCAGCCCGTTCGTTGGGGGTGAGGTTCCGGGCCGCCCACCGCGCTAGCGCGAACTCGGGGTGGCGGGTGCGGTCCCCTGACGCCACCCGGTTGTGGTCTTCGGCGAGCACCGTGCCGTCGCCCGCGACCAGTACCGAGCCGAACGGTTCATCCCCTGCTTCCAGGGCCTGGGCCGCGAGTTCCACGCAGCGGCGCAGGTGCCGCACGTCAGTCTCGTCAACCATCGGTCCTCCTTCCCACCGCTATGCCCCATCGTCACCGGGGCGCCGGAAGCGACCTTAGCTGCTGGGGTGCGCACTGTCGGGATAGCGGTGGCGTCGCCGTTCAGGAACGCTGCAGGGCGCGGCCCGATCCCGATCAACGGCAGCCACACCTTCAGGCTTGTTGCTACCGGTAATGCGCTCATCACCCCCAGCACCACCATCTGTCGCGGCGCCTCGTCGCTGACCTGCACGCCTGACGGCCCGCCCGGGAGTGTGCCCAGGGCAGGCCCACACTTCTCCCGGGCCTCTCCGCCAGGTGGCGCAGCCCTGGCCTGCTGCTAGCCCTGGCCGAGGAGCGGGCGCAAGTCAGCCGGATCGGTGATACGGCGCAGCGCGGTCAGCCCGGCCGGCTCTGCGGGAGCGAACACCCGCACCACCCAGTCCGTGTCGAGCACCGCGGCCGCCACCCAGGACTGCGCCGTCTGCAGCACGGTGAAAGAGCGCGGCGTCCCGTCCACGGTGAGCGTGCGCTGCGACCAGGCCGCGTCCGGCGCGGGCGCGGGTGCCGCCCAGTCGGCTGCGCCCACCGTGCAACGCTGCATCAGGTCGCGTTCCGCGCAGAACGCGCGCAGCCACCGCTCCTCTGGAGGCGTGTCGGCGGCCCAGCCGCGGACCGTGATCTCCACGTCCAGGTGGGCGTCGACCGAACGCCACCCGAAGTCCACGACCACCTTGTCCGGCAGGGTGCTCCCCGATGGCACCGTGGCAGAACTCACCCGCCCCCGCTCAGTCCAGCCGACCGGAGCGAAAAGCGGAACAGCGGAGACCAGTGCGGCCACTGAAACAGGCGTGCCATTCATCGTCGACAGCTCAGCCTTCTCTCGTATCAGGCCAGGGCCGGTAGCGCAGCGGATGGTCCTCAGGAACCTCCACCACACAGATCCGCAGTCCATCCGGGTCGGCGATCCACATTTCGATCAGCCCCCACGGCTCACGCCGAGGCTCCCGGAGGATCGTGGCGCCACGCGCCGCCAGCTCCGCGTGCGCGGCAGCGGCGTCGGGCACTTGCAGCCACAGTTGCACAGCCTCCGGGTCCGGGGGACGGTCACATCCCCCGGACAGCTCCAGGAAGCCACCGCCGAGGAAGAACACCGTCCCCCGCTGCGTGTCCGTGTCGAACTCGCGGTAGATCGCCAGCCCGAGAACGTCCCGGTAGAACACGCGGCTGCGTTCCAAGTCGGTGGGGCGCAGCAGGATACGGCTGCTGAGGACGTGCACCATGCCCCGATGCTACGGGGACGTCCCCGTTTCCCAGCGGAGGACAGGCAGCTATTCGAAACGCATCGACTCGGCGTTCTCCGCGCGGCGGGCAAACACCTGGTCCCTCATCTCCTCCATGGCTTTCAGGACCTTCTTGCGTTCCCGCTTCGACAACCGGTCGATGTAGAGGCGTCCCAGCGTGTGGTCGGTCTCATGCTGGAGGCAGCGCGCAAAATAGCCGGAGCCTTCCACGGTCACCGGGTTGCCGTCACGGTCGAAACCGGTGACCCTCGCGTACGGGGCGCGGGCAAGTTCGGCGTGCGGGCCAGGCACCGACAGGCAGCCCTCGTTCTCCACCACTAGCCCTTCCTCTTCAGCCCCCCACGTCTCCAGCACCGGGTTGATCACGTGTCCCACGTGACGCACCCCGTCGTCGTCAGGGCAGTCGTAGACGAACACACGCAAGTCCACCCCCACCTGGTTGGCGGCCAACCCCACGCCTTCGGCGACGTACATGGTGCGGAACATGTCGTCGATGAGCGTGTGCAACTCGGGGGTGCCGAACTCCGTGACGTCGGCGTTGCGGCGGTGCAGGACGTCCTCACCGACGACGGTGACCCGCAGCACCTTGCCGCGGGCGGCTTCAGGCGCCCACGTGGGGTAGGAGTCCACTGGCTTGCCTTGGACTCGGACCCGGGTGTCGATGGAGCTTTCGGACACGTGCTGCTCAGACATCGCTTGACTCGTCTTTCCAGATGATCGGGCGGCCGCCGCACCGGGCTAGGAGACGGGTGGCCGTACCCCGGACGTCGTAGCGCCAACAGTTCGGGCATGGTACCGGTGACCGCACCCCGGTGTTCCTGACGATAACGGACACTCGGGAGTGGGATGTCCCCGTCCAGGGATGGTGCTGCGCACGTCGCGAGACGAACCGTGCCCAGGAAGCCGGTCCCGGCACTGTTCCCACTATGCTCGGGAGCCTTCCCCGCCATGCCCTGCTTTCGCCGCCGCGCACAGTCACGGCCGTGCCGGGGTGCGGCCCCTACGGCGAGCGATCCGCAGGATCCGCGGTGAGCAGCCAGTCCACGAGCTCCACCACTCCCCTACCGTTGGGGTGGGCGGTGACCCGGTCGCTGGCCTGCTTCACTGCTTCCAACGCGTTGGCGACCGCCACCCCGTGCCCGCACATGCGCAGCATGGTGCAGTCGTTCTCCGCGTCCCCTACCGCGACCGCGGCCCGCGGGGAATGCCCTAGGCGACGCAGGGCAGCGGCCACCCCTGACGCCTTGTCCACCCCGCGGGGGAGCACCATGACGGCGCCCTTGTTGTGGATCACCTGCAAGGCCAGGCCCAGCTCTCGGATGCTGTCGTCGACAGCACGGTCGTGCGGGTCACGAGTAGCGACAATCACCTCGCCGACGGCGAGCGGGTCCACGCCGCGGGCGCGCAGCCGGGCCAAGAACTCGGCGGGAGGCGGCGCAGCCAGCGGCCAGTGGACAGGACGCCTGGGATCGTAGAGCACCCCGCCGTTTTCCGCGACGACCAGGTCGAACAGCGCCACGTCGGGGAAGACGCTGCACAGGTCGTCGAAACGGCGGCCGGTCGCCAGAACGAGACGGCGGCCTGACGCGGCCAGCCGCGCCAAGGCGGCCACGACCGCGGCGTCAACCTTGCCTTCTGAGGCGAGTGTGGCGTCATAGTCGCAGGCCAATACGTGGTACTGCATACCCGTCTCCATCGGATCGGGAATATTTCGCCGCGTCCCGCCCAGCCCTCGAATGCGGGGAAGCGGAGTGTGGCGCGTGGTCTTATCGGACGCGCACCGCCGCGGTGGCGGCCCTCACAGCCCGCGGTTTCCCCTGCGACGACGCTGTTTCGGGAACGTGCCGCACGTCACGCCCCCATAACCGGATTTCGGTGGATTATCCCTGCCGCCCCGTGTTGTTGTCAGGCGCGTATCCCCGCGAGGTTCTGGTCTGACCTCGGTCGGGACTTCTGGTTCTCGTGCGAACCGCCTCCGTGTGAGGGCACGACGGAGGGGACACCCCAGGTGTTCCGAGTGCGGCCCCAGCGGATTCTCCTGCGCCCCCGTCTGGCGCACCGTCTTCCTGTCTCGTCCCTTCGACGTGTTTCCGGAGTCTGCCGTTGTCTCTGACCGCTCTGCGTTCTCGCACGCCTGTGATCTCCGCCGTGCTCCGGGCGCCCGCTCCTCGGCGTCCGACCTCTGCGCCCCGGCCGCAGCAGCGGCCCCAGCGTTCCGCGGCGCTGCTGGTCTTCGTGCTGAGCCTGCTGACCGCCACGAGCGCGCTGGCCACTGACCTGTACCTGCCTGCCTTCCCGGAAATCGCCGCTGACCTGGGGGCGACCGAGTCCCAGGTGCAGTTGACCCTCACCGCGATCATGGTGGGTCTGGCCGTGGGACAGCTCGTGCTCGGCCCGCTCAGCGACCGCTGGGGGCGTCGGCTTCCTCTCCTGATCGGCGCGGCGGTGTTCACCCTGTCTTCGCTCGCCAGCGCGGTAGCCCCCTCCACGGAGGTGCTGAGCGCCCTGCGGCTGCTGCAAGGCTTCTCCGCCGCGGCCGGCGCGGTGATCTCCCGCGCCGTGGTCCGGGACATTTTCCACGGAGAGGACAGTGCCCGCTTCTTCTCCCGACTGTCTCTGCTGACCGGAGTGGCGCCGATGGTTGCCCCGATGCTGGGCGGCCAGCTCCTGCTGGCCGGCTCCTGGCGGCTGCTGTTCGTGGTGCTCGCCCTGATCGGCGTGGCGAACCTGGTCCTGGTGTATGTGGCGTTGCCCGAGACCCTGCCCCGCACTCCGGCTGCCGGCCGCGGCACCCAGCGCGGCTCGGTTCTGGGTGCGCTGCTGCGGCTGCAGCTCGACCCGCGGTTCATGGGGCCGACCCTGGTGATGTCGCTGAGCTTCGCGATGACCTTCACCTACATTTCCGCGTTCTCCTTCGTCTCCGAAAGCGAATTCGGCACCACCCCGCAGCAGTTCAGCCTGATCTTCGGGGTCAACTCGCTGGGCATGGTGCTGGGCAACCAGGTCAACACCATGCTGATCAACCGGATGGACGGCCCGCGCCGGCTGTTGGCCGGGCTGCTCGGCGCTCTCGCCTCGGTCGCTGTCCTGGTGGGTCTGGCGATCTCCGAGCAGGCGAACGTGGTCGTCGTAACCGCCGCACTGTTCACGATGATGTTCTTCACCGGGCTGATCTCGCCCAACGCTACGACGCTGGCGATCGCCAGCCAGCCCTCCTCGGTGGCGGGCACCGGTTCCGCCCTGCTGGGCGCGTTGCAGTTCGCGATCGGCGGCGGCCTGGCCGCGACCACCGGCATGGGGGAAGGCGGCGAGGCGAGCCTGCTGTCGATGTCCGTGGTGATGCTAGTGACCGCGGCCGCGGCCGGCGCGGTCTTCGCCGGGTGGGCGTTCCTGGCCCGCCGGGTTCCCGCGCCGCGCACCGCCTGATTCCAGGCTGGAAGGTTGGTGGTTAAAGGGCCGCTCCGTGCAGAGGAGCGGCCCTTGTCCTGTCACGACTGCTTAGACGCACTGGCTGGGCCAAGGCGTCGGCTCCCCGCGGGATTCGCCGGTGCGTACCCTCGCAGGATCATCGGCAGCCCTGGAGTGTCCAAGGTGGGCCGCGGCTAGGTATCCCGGCCGATAGCAAAGGTCTCGTATGGCGTGCCGCGAGCCGTGCAGGAAGCCGGAGTCGCTGCTCGGCGCGTACTTACGCGCTCTGTTGTTGCGCCACAGGGGCGGCATTCCGGCTTGTTGCTGTTTTCAGGGATTGGGATGCTTGTCTCTTGCGTCTCATCGAAACGGAAATGGCAAGCTGGCGGGGCGAAGGTGCGGGTATGCGGCGACGTTCACTCTGGTCGTTTCTCATAGCAGGGTTTTTCGCGCTGGTGGCCGTGGCTCCACAACTGCTGGCCGCCTACCAGGTCACTGTGCCCTGGGCAGTGACTGTGGCTACCGTGATCGCCGCATTGGCCGCACTAGCGCTGGGGGCATGGCAGCACCGCTACGAGCAGGACGCTACACGCCGTGACGAGCAAGATCGTGCCCTCAGCGAGGGCTGTCTGACCTTACCTTCGGGCAGGCTCCCCAAAGTCCGGGATTTCAGTAACCCCCGAGACTGGGGGGTGCACCCTGCTGCCACTAGCGGTGCAACCGCGTCGATACCGCCTTTCGTGCCCCGTGACGTTGACGAAGAGCTCCGCACCCACCTTGCCACGAGTACGTTTGTGCTAGTGGTGGGGGACTCCACCGCAGGCAAAACCCGGTGCGCTTTCGAAGCAGTCCAAGCCGTACTTCCTCACCACACTCTCATCATCCCCACCACTGTCTCAGGGATTGCCGCTGCTTTGCGGGCCGCTGAGCAGCACCCCAAGTGCGTGCTGTGGCTCAACGACATCAACACCTGGTTTTCTGCCCCCGAGCTGACCCGGGAAGCTGTCTCTCGGCTGCTCGCCCCCGCTCGCCGTGGGCACCGCGTCGTAGTGGCCACTCTGCGTGCCGCTGAAGAGAATCAGTGGCGCACTATTCCCGAGGACAGCGCGGTCGCAGACACTCATCGCAAGGTCCACGACCTGCTGAGCCGCGCCCACCGTATTTTCCTGCCCCGCCTGTTCACCCCCGCTGAGCGGGAACGCGCCCGGAACTATGCCCGCGATCAGCGGATCGCCGACGCTTTGCAGCAGGCCGATGAATACGGGATCGCTGAGTACCTGGCCAACGGCCCCCAACTGCTGGCGGAATGGGAGAGCGCGTGGAGTGCGAACACCGATCCCCAGGCGCCCAGCCACCCTCGCGGCGCCGCTCTTATTGCAGCCGCTGTCGACCTACGCCGCGCCGGCTATGCTTCCGTGCTCCCCCGGCGTCTCATCGAGGAGGTGCACGGCCACTACCTTGACCAGCAGGGCGGCCACCGGCTCAACCCCGAGGCCCTGGACGACGCCTGGCAGTGGGCCACCCGCCCACGCCGTGGCACCACCCGTCTTCTCACTCCCCACGATCCTGACCACGTCGACGTGTTCGACTATCTGGTCGACTCCGTCCAACGCCGCACCCGGGCAGGTGATCACGTGCCCGAACACGTCATCACCACCGCTCTGACCTACGCCGCCGCGACCGACGCCCACTCCATCGGTATTACCGCCAAAGCCGACGGCCGCTACCGACTAGCCGAACACGCCCACCGCCAGGCCTACACCACACGCGCTGACGAGCACGGCCCCACCCATCCCGACACCCTGGATAGCCGCAACAACCTCGCCCTGGCCCTGCACGACCTGGGACGTTTGGAAGAAGCCGAGACCGAGTACCGTGCCGTCCTCGACGCCCACCGCCGCATCCTCGGCGACAACCACCACCGCACCCTCGCCATCCGCAGCAACCTCGCTTCACTCCTGCAAGCCCTAGGACACTTCGAGAAAGCCGAGGCCGAATACCACGCTGTGCTCGACGCCCACCGCCGCATCCTCGGCGACAACCACCCCCACACTCTCACCATCCGCAGCAACCTCGCTTCACTCCTGCAAGCCCTAGGACACTTCGAGAAAGCCGAGGCCGAACACCGCGCTGTGCTCGACGCCTACCGCCGCATCCTCGGCGACAACCACCCCCACACCCTGATCAGCCGCAGCAACCTCGCTTCACTCCTGCAGGGTCAAGGACGCTTGGTAGAGGCCGCGGCCGAACACTGCGACGTTCTCGCCATCCGCCGCCGCGTCCTCGGCGACAACCACCCCCACACCCTGATCAGCTTGGAAAATGTCGCTTCAGTCCTGCAGGCCCTGAGGCTCTCAGTCGAAGAACTCCGCGGCGACGACAGTGACCGCAACGCTCCAGAGTGCCGCGGTTGAGCACCATCCTCCGCGGAGAGGCATCCCCGACGGTGAGGTATCTCAGAATCTCTGTCTGGAATGTGGGTCCACGTTCGGGCTGAGCGTGCGCTGACACGAGTGCTCACAACCGGCTTGAACCAGGATGGACGATTCTGGTGCCCCGTCCCTCAGGAAAGCCATCGTCACCCCGGTTCAACCCGCAGTCCGGGGTCCTCGGCTGCTTTGCCACGACTCCGCCTCAGTACGGGTCCGCCCGCCTCACACCCGGGGGTGTGGGGCGGGCGCCGTCATGCCGAAATATGGGGATCCTCCCACCAAACCAGTACCTGGATGTTCATATCGGGCAATCTTGGTTAGGGATAGTGCGCATATCCGCTGGGCTTGACGCCCCCGTCCGGGGTACCGGGCGGTCGACTCCTGCCGCAACCGTGAGGAGTTGCCCATGATGCCAACGCGCACCCGCCAGTGGCTGTCCAACCGGATGAGTTCCCACCTCGAGTGGCCTGCCTCCCGCGTTGCCGACCTTAAAGGAGACACCACGGTCAGCGTCGTCTTGCCCGCTAAAGACGAACAGGAGACGGTGGGAACGATCGTCACCACCATCCGGGAATCCCTCGTGGAACAGATTCCGGTCGTCGACGAGATCGTCGTGATCGACTCGCGGTCAACCGACGAGACCGCGAAGGTGGCGGCGCGCGCAGGGGCCACGGTCTACGCCCAGGACGACATCCTGTCCGACCTGCCCGGACTGTGGGGCAAAGGCGAAGCACTATGGAAGTCGCTGGCTGTCACCAACGGGGACATTGTGGTCTTCGTCGACTCTGACATCCGCAACTTCGGGACGCATTTCGTCACCGGCCTGGTTGGCCCGCTGCTCGCCGACCCGTCCCTGGCCTACGTCAAAGGCTGCTACAGTCGCCCGCTCCGCCAAGCCAACTCGTACAGTCCCTTCGACGGGGGACGGGTCACGGAACTGCTGGCCCGTCCACTGCTCAACATGTGCTGGCCGGAACTGTCCGGATTCATCCAGCCTTTGGCCGGAGAGTACGCCGGGCGGCGCGACGTCCTCGAGTCAGTCCCGTTCGTCTGCGGCTACGGCGTCGAGTTCGCGCTGCTTGTGGACTTGGCTGAGCTGGTGGGGGTCGACCGGATGGCCCAAACCGACCTGGGCAGCCGGGAGCACTCCCACCAGTCCACCGCAGCCCTGGGCCGTATGGCGGGGCAGATCCTCGACACCGCGTGGTCGCGAATGCACCGGCAGGGCATCGTCGTGCCCAAGCATCCGTTTTCGCGGGGAATCACCCAGTTCGTGCAGACCGATTCCGGCTACGAGTCACTGGACTGGGACGTCCAAGTCAGTGAGCGCCCGCCGATGCGCCACGTGCTGGAGGAACGCGGGGTACCCCGCCCGCGGCAGCCGTGAGCAGTTCCGCTCACCGGAACCAGTCGCTGCCCTGGGTGAAACGGCGCACCAGGTAGTCCCGCAGGGACACCACCACGAGCCTGCGCTCGTCGGTTTCGTGGTCCCAGGAGATGATGCCCGGCCCATAGCCCGTATGGACATAGGCGAACTGGGGCCCCATGTCGCTGTCCCCGAAGAACATCAGGTTGTCGAACGGCGCATACAGCTCCCGGTAGTCCGGTTCGGAACGCATGGCGAGGTTGTCTTCGATGATGCGTTCGGCTGACCACACCACGGCGTCGCCGTACTCGTTCCACACCCCGTTGGTCTCCCGCAGCAGCTCCACCAGTTCCCAAGGAACAGGCATGCCGAGTGCCTCCTCGATCCGCCAGAACAGCGCTTCCTTGGCCGGTTCGAGGAACTCCACCTCGGGGTACAGCTCACCGATCAGTAAACGCCACACGAGTGCATCATCACAGTTGTGCCCCGGTCAGCGGAAATCGGCGGGCGGATTCCCGGGGAGATCCCCGGAAACACGCCAGTTCACCCCGGGCGTAGCAGGCAGGGCTGCTATCCGTGGTGCCCGGAGCGGGGAAGGAGGTCATGTCAGCACGGGTTCGGCCACGCTGTCCACCGGCGGCCGCTCCGTGATAGCGGTCTCGCGCGGATACGGCACATAGGAGCCGTCCGCTGCTTCGTCGCGCACATACTGCACGAGCGTGGTGGCAACCTCGCCGGTCTCCACCACCCGCCCCGAACGCAGCAAGCGGCTGCGCGCGGTGTGGTGGATCTGCGCGGCCATCACCCCCAGGTCCGGGGTGCTCTGGTGGGTGTGCTCCCGCACCCC
This sequence comes from Thermobifida sp., assembly GCF_017577275.1. Classification (NCBI taxonomy): domain Bacteria; kingdom Bacillati; phylum Actinomycetota; class Actinomycetes; order Streptosporangiales; family Nocardiopsidaceae; genus Thermobifida; species Thermobifida sp. Next base: position 93,188 of record NZ_PITY01000019.1, on the reverse strand, counting down.
CAGGTCCACTTGGGCGAGCGCGTCCAGCCCTGCGGTTTCCAGCAGGTCGATGAGCAGCCCTAGCTCCACCCCGTAGTGGGAGACGAACGGGAGGCGGCGCAGCACGTCAGCCCGCCCGGCATACTCTCCCGCCAGCGGTTGGACGAACCCGGCGAGCTGCGGCCAGTACTGGTTGAGCAGCGGGCGGGCCACGAGCTCCGTGACCCGTCCCCCGTCGTAGGCGCTGCCTGGCGCGCCGGGGAGCGGCCGGTCATAGCAGGCTTTGACGTAGACCACGTCCGGGTCGGTGAGGAGCGGGCCGAGCAGCCCAGTCACGTAGTCGGGGGTGAAGCTCACCAGGTCAGCGTCGATAAAGACGAGAAGGTCCCCGTTCACCACGAACAGCGACTTCCACAGCGCCTCCCCTTTCCCTTCCCCGGGGGCCAGGTCGGGGCGGATCTCGTCTTGGTGGTAGACGGTAGCCCCTGCCTGGGCTGCGACCTCAGCGGTGTTGTCGGTGCTCCGCGAGTCGATCACCACGATCTCGTCCACGAGGGGGGTCTGCTCGCACAGGGCGGTGCGGATGCTGGACACGATCGTGCCGACCGTTGCGCTCTCGTTGCGTGCCGGGAGGACCACACTGATCCGCTGGCCTTGCTTGTTGCCGGCAAGGACGTCAGCGTCCCAATCCCGCATATGGCTGGTACGCCGCTCGAACCATGCCTCTACCTCTGGCAGCACGGTGCCTCCCCTGAGTCCACTCGGTTGATGCGACGTCCCCAGAATCCCGGCGGCTTCCTCGCGCCTGATGGTTCGGAGCCTGCGGCGGTACGGCCGCCGCCCAGGGCGGGACGACGCGCTGGTGCTCTACGAGTCACCGTGCCACGCGGTGCTGTTCCCCACGCAGGTGGGGTCGGTAGTCCTGGGCGCACGTCCCGGCACGACCGGGCACGGCCGTCCGCGGGTCTGCCGTCCGGATGTCCGGGGCAGGCCGGACGCCGGGTGGTCCAAGGAGCGCTCCGGGATACCTCGGTACAGGCGGGGCCGAAGACAGCAGGACGCCGGAGACGCTGGATACCGTGATGCGCGCGGTGCGGGCCGTGCCTCAGCCTGCCGCAGGCACCGGCTGGGACACGGCCCACACCGCCAACGTCTCCCGGCTCTGGTGCTCACCAGTGCTCTGCCCACTGCACCGGGCTGCGGGGTCCACCCGCCGGGCCCGCCCGCACGACCTGCCACAGCGGGTTACTGGTGTCCTTCCTCCTGGGACGACGGCGCATACAACGCTTCGATCTCCTCAGCGAACGCTCGCAGCACCGCGTCCCGGCGCAGCCGCCCGGAAGGCAGCAGCAGCCCGCTCGCCGGGGTGAACTCTTCCGGAAGCACATGGAAGGCGCGGATCGTCAACTCCGGCGGCATGCCCTGGTTGATCTCCTCCACCACCCGGCGGATCTCCTCTCCCACCTCCGGGGTCAAGGCGACCTGCTCCAACGGGGTGGTCAACGGCATGTTGTTCACCAGCCGCCAGTACTCCAGCTGGTCCCGTTTCAACGTGATCAGCGCGGTCGCATAAGGGCGGCCTTCGCCTAGCACGATCGCCTGGCTGATCAGCGGATGCTCCAACAGGCGCGCCTCCAGGACCGCGTAATCGGCGGCCACGACCTTGCCGACCGCGGGCGGCTCCTCCACCACGCTGCGGGAGGGAGTGTCTCCCTTCCGGCCCCACAGGGTCAGCCATCCCCGGTCGTCCAACTCCCCGCGCCAGCCCGTGGCCAGCCAGCCGTCTTGCGCTGCCTGGCCGCCGTCGTAGATCGCGTTGTGGTATCCGGTGAACACTCCTGGGCCGCGGACCAGGATCTCGTTGTCCTCAGCGATCTTCAGTTCCGTGCCCTCCAGCGGGGGGCCCACGGTGCCGGGACGGCATTCTCCCGGGACGGTCAGGGTGGCGAGCCCTCCGGCCTCCACCAGGCCGAAGCCTTCCAGCACAGAGATCCCCAGGCCCGAGTAGTAGTAGGCCACCTGTTCTTCCATCCCGCCCTGCGGGCAGACCACGGCGCGCAGTCGGCCGCCGAAAGCGTCCCGGACTCGGGCGAACGCCCAGTCGTATAGGGCCCGCGACACCCGCTGCCAGGGGCGCCGTTTCTTCCGGCCCAGGTCGACGGCCAACCGGGTAGCGGCTTCGAACCCTTGGGCGCCGTCCCAGCCGCCTTGCTGCTGGGCCCGCGAGCGTTCCACTTCGTAGACGCGGGTCAGGAATTCAGCGTCTGCCACGAGCAGGGTCGGCGCGAACGCCCGGACCTGGTGGGCGAAGACCTCGCCGGGTCGGGGGAAAGCGATCCGCACCCCGGCCAACGTCCCTGCCACGACTGCCAGGCAGGTGGCGAATCCTTGGAGTTGCGGGCCGAGCAGCGCTACAGCATCGGCGGGCCGCAGCTCCCGCAGCACCGGGGAGAGCCGTTCCATGAGGGCCGTGGCCGCGCCCAGCAGGTTGCGGTGGGACAGCACCGCGCCCCGCACCCGCCGCCGCGTGGTCGGCGTGTAGTAGATCAGTGCCGGGTCTTGAGCGTTGCCTTCTTCGACGCGGAACCGCACTGCGGTGCCGTCCATGTAGGCGCCAGGCTTGGCGATCGCGTCCAGCCCGCCCTCGTCCAACGCCCACACCCGTCCCAGGTCCACAATCTCGTGCTGCAGCGACGCCGCCACTCGCGCCTGCCGCTGGTTGCGCAGGACTGCGACCGCGGGACGGCTGTCCCGCAGCGCCCACTGCAGCAGCCCTGGCGAGCACCGGGACGGTACCCACGCCACCACTCCGCCTGCGGCCCACACCGCAAAAGTCAGCAGTGTCCGCTCGTAGCCGTCGGGGGCCGCAACAAGTACCCGGTCGCCACGTACGACGCCCGCGGCGATGAGTCCTTTCGCCAGTTTGGTGACCGAGGTCAGGAACTCGGTGGCGCCCACGTCTCGCCACCCATCCGCGTCAGGACATTGCAGGACCGCGTTGTCGCCGTCACGCTCGGCGCACAGGTACACCAACTCGCCCAGCACGTTCACGCGTGGCAGCGGTGAATCTGAGGTCCGTGACTGGCGCATGACCTTCCCACTCCCTCACAGCAAGGCCGGAGGACCTCCCCCCGTTGTCCCCGGTCATCCGAACGTGCCCTACTGTGCACTGAATCGTTACTTTCCGGCAAGCTCACGGTCTGTCAACAGCTCGCAGGGGTGGGCCGCGGCCGCAGCGAAGCGGGGCGCGCCGGTATTCGACCCGCATCCCCCACACTACCGGGGAGTAATCAGAAGAAAACACAAGGTAAAAGTCGGACCACTCCGCTGCCTGCCTCGCGCGGAGCCGAAGCGCGGGCAGCATCCGCCCCCGAAACACCGGAAGGGCCGGCACTGCACTACAGTGCCAGCCCTGAGCCACCACCGTGGAAAGCCCGCGCCATTCTCCTGGTCAAACAGCAAACACGGGTGGGGCCGGGCCGCTACCCGCCCAGTTTCAGTGTTTTTGGTCACAATTGGCGCGGCGGTAAGGGTGTTCGCGGCCGCCACAGAATGCCTCCGGCACGGGAACGGGCAGCAGGAAAGCTGCGGGGTGGTGCCGGGATGCCGCCCCCTCGGAGCCAGGGCCGGGCCCTAACCGCGGGCGTGCAGCCGCCCGCGGGCAGCCTCCCCTATTGGACCCGGCCGCACAGACTCGCGGGGCGCTCGCAGCACAACGCCCGGCACAGAACCGCTTCCAGGATGCGGGGAAGAAGAAAACGCCCGCTCAGGCTACGGCGCGCCGTTCCAGCGCGGCGCTGAGCGCGAAAATCCCCAGGGCCAGCGCTCCCGTCACAGCCATCACCCAGACCATGCTCGCCAGGGACGCCTCGCCCCCGGCAGCGATTCCCGCCACCGCGGCCAGGATGCCGCCGAACACGAACCGGGCCGACCCCGCGAGAGCCGACGCGGTCCCCGCCACAGACGGCGGCTGCGACGACAGAGCCAGCGTGGTCGCGTTGGGGAACACCAGGCCCATACCGGCCATCATGACGGCCAGCGCCGCCGAGATCGCGACCAGCCCGGCTGTCCCCGTCACCTCCATGACCACCATGGCGGCCACTGCGCCCAGCCCTAGGACGAGTCCGCCCATGAGCCGTCGGACCATACTCACCCGGCCGATGAGCAGGCTGTTCACCTGGGTTCCTGTCACCATTCCCACCGCGTTGACCGAGAACAGCATGCCGAACATCTGCGGTGACGCGCCCAGCTCGTTCTGTGCCACGAACGAGAAGCAGGAGATGTAGGTGAACATCATCCCGAAGTTGAGGCCGAGCGCCAGCATGGGTCCGACGAACCTCGGATCCCGCAGTAGGCGCCCCACGGTGGCCAGCAGCGGCCGTATCCGCATGGGCTGGCGGTCGTGTCGCGGCAGGGTTTCGGGGAGGAAGAACAGCACGGCGAGGAACCCCACCCCGTTCATCAGGGCGAGGAGGGCGAAACTCAACGGCCACGGACCGACCAGCAGCAGCTGTCCGCCCAGCAGGGGGCCCAGGATCGGCGCCATCCCCGAGACGAGCATCAGCCGGGAGAAGAACCGGGCTGCTTCGTCTCCTTCGTACAAGTCGCGCACGACCGCGTGGGAGACGACGGCGCCCGCCGCTCCGGCCAATCCTTGCACAAACCGGATGGCGATGAACATCTCCACTGAGGTGACGAACATGCACAGCAGTGACGTCACCATGAACAGCGCGGTGCCGACGAGGAGCGGGGTGCGCCGTCCCCACGCGTCACTCATCGGTCCCACGGCGAGCTGTCCCAGGGCGAGGCCCAGCATGGACGAGGTCAAGGTCAACTGGACGCGGGCCTCGGTGGTGGCCAGGTCCTCGGCGATGGCCGGGAACGCGGGAAGGTACAGGTCGGTGGCGAGCGGACCGGCGGAGACCAGGACGCCCAGCACGACGGCGAGGAAGGCGGTGGACCGCCGTCTCGGTACGGGCGCGCTCGGCTCGGAGTCACTCTCCGGGCAGGGCGGAGGGTTTTCTTGGGAATTTCGGGATGGGGTTACTGGGGGGCAGGCTTCGCTGCGAGTCACTACACTCCTTCAGCGCGCAACAGTCCCACGGCAAGGGACACGGAGGGGTACCAACCGCTCTCAACACTCGACGGGGAGTAAAAAATCCACACCATCTCATCCGATGATGTGATCTTTATTACTCGAGGTGGTCTCCCCGTGGCATGCCCGCCCTGGACCGGCCTGCGGACCTGGGCTTCCGGTCACTGCTGGCGATCCAGGACGTCGGCTGCCCGGGCTTGCCGCAGCCCGGGCGCTCCCCCGACAAGCGGCCCCGCGGTGGACCGGACGGTGCGCTCAGCAGCAGTCGCAATCACAGCAGTTGCAGTCGCAGTCACACGACGTGCACCACGCGTCACGAGGCTCGCCCGTCCACGGCCCCGGGTAGGGGTCGCGGCAGCATATCTGGCCGGTACAGGTCATGAACAGCGCGACCGCGCAGCCCTCGAACCCGCCGCGACGTCGCGGCGGGTTACTGGCCTTGGGCGTAGTGCAGCACCAGGAGCCCTGGTCAGGAACCTTGCGGGACCGCGGGGACGAACGGTCAGCATGGTCACCGCCCGGATGGTCCACCGGCTGCGGGCCCCCAGGGTCCCGGTGGTGTCCCCCGCCGTAACCTGCTTGAGCAAAAACGCGTCGCACCGCACGCTCCAGCTCGTGCACGAGCAGAGCGTGGACGAGGCGGTCGTCGGTGAACTCGGCGTCGGCGAGAGCAAGCCGCACGCCCAGGACAGCATCGTCGCACAGCTCCCGTACCCGGGCGAGGTCCGTTTCGGTGGCGACGATCGGATTCCAGGTGCCGGAAGCACGGTCGGCTTCCAGGTCCTCCACCGCGTCCAACAGGTGGGCGATCCGGCCGAACAGCCGTCCTGCTTCACGCAGCGGAGCCTCATTGCCGGGCCGCCCGGCCAGGTGCGCGGTGGAGGCGAACACGTCCCCGGTCGCCTCCTCGGTGGGTGCGGTCACCTCCAGAAGGTCGCTTCCCGGCCCGACGCGCTCCTCTACCTCGCGCTGCCGGTCCAGCACGGTCAGCAGGAGCCCGCTGTCGAATCCCAGCCGCCGTCCAGTGTCGTGGGCGTCAGCCGCCCAGTGCCGGGACAGCCTGCTGGCTGCGCCGCGCACCAGCGCTTTCCCGTACACGCCGTCTCTGTCAGCGACGTGGTCCGCCACGGTGGTTGCGGCGAGGAGCAGGGAAACCGACGCTGCCAGGCGTGCTCCCGCGCCGACAGCAACCGGAGCGCGGAGCATGCCCCGCAGCGGGCACGGTCCGGCCAGGCGCGTCTGCCGGCCCGTGTCGGTCTGAGCGGCAACCAGGGCAGAGACCATCAGTCCGTCGTAGTTGGTGGCGAGCCGCGCTGCCTGGCCGTAGTCGTCACGCAGCGCTAGGCACAGTCCGCACAGGTGGGACAGCCACTGGGTGGCCAGATCGTGCGGCAGGGAATGCCGGCATGGTCTCAGGATTCCGAACACGTGCACCGTCGCTTTCGACCTGTCGAAAGTGGTTCGTCCTTACTGATTCGGTTCGGTGGTTTCTGGTTCCGGGCAGGTAAGGAACAATCCCCGCTACCTTTATGTCGTAGATCAGCAGGAGTTCCGAGGTGCGGCCCCTCCGGCGCGGTGAACCAGGTGGAGGCCCGGTAAGCCCGGCGGGTATCCTCCACGCGGCGCCGTGCGCGTATGCCGTTGCACCGCACCGACGGCACGGAGGGAGGGACGGCGTTTCACACGTCCGCATCTGACCGAGGGGAACGCCACCGATGACCTTGTGGACCACGCGAGCTGCACACCGGGCCTGGCTGGACGCCGAGGCGCGCCGCCTGGTGGACTTTGCCGCTGCTGCCGACCACCCCGAGCACGGTTTCGCCTGGCTTGACGGGAGCGGCGCACCGCTCCCCGAGCAGGGAGTGCACACCTGGATCACCTGCCGGGTCACCCACGTGGCCGCACTCGCCCACCTGGAAGGGATTCCCGGGGCGAGCGCACTCGCCGACCACGGGCTGCGGGCCCTGGCGGGGCCGCTGCGCGACCCGGAGCACGACGGCTGGTTCACCGCCCTGGACTCCCGCGGCACGGTCGCCGACTCGCGCAAAGAGGCCTACCAGCACGCGTTCGTGCTCCTCGCAGCGGCAAGCGCTACCGTGGCCGGACGGCCCGGCGCGCGGGAACTCCTCGACGCCGCCGCGGCAGTGATCGAACAGCGGTTCTGGGAGGAAGAGACAGGCCGCTGCCGGGAGAGCTGGGATGCCGCGTGGCACGCCGACGAGCCCTACCGGGGCGCTAACAGCAACATGCACCTGGTAGAAGCGTTCCTCGCGGCGTTCGACGCCACCGGGGACCGGGTGTGGGCGGAGCGTGCGCTGCGGATCGCCCACTTCTTCGTCCACGAGGTGGCCGCGCCCCGCGACTGGCGGCTCCCCGAGCATTTCACCCCCGACTGGCAGGTCGTGGCCGACTACAACACCGACGACCGCGCCCACCCGTTCCGCCCCTACGGGGTCACCGTCGGCCACGTCCTGGAATGGGCCCGGCTCCTGGTGCACGTGGAGGCGGCGCTGCCTGACCCGCCGTCGTGGCTGCTCGCCGACGCGGAGGCGATGTTCGCCGCCGCCGTGGCACGCGGCTGGTCGGTGGACGGAACGGAAGGCTTCGTCTACACCCTCGACTACGACGACACTCCGGTGGTGCGCTCCCGGATGCACTGGGTGGTGGCCGAGGCGATCTCCGCTGCGGCGGTACTGGGGCAGCGTACTGGCGACGAGCGCTACGAGCACTGGTACCGGACGTGGTGGGACCATGCCGCCACGTATTTCGTGGACACCGTGCAGGGCAGTTGGCACCACGAGCTCGACCCGACGCTCGCTCCCCCGCCCGGCGGCACGTGGAGCGGCAAACCTGACGTTTACCACGCCTACCAGGCGACCCGGCTGCCGCTGCTGCCGCTGGCGCCCAGCCTGGCGGGGGCGCTCGCCACGGTGGGCTGACCGCCAGGGGAAGAGCCGCGCGCCCGGCCGGGGCAGGCCGGGAATGGTACGAGGTGGGCGGACCGCACCTGCCCGGGTCTGTGGTCCGCCGCCCGGGCAGGGCAGCGGGCTCGGCCCGCGTCCGCACCCGGTCCGAGTCCGCTTCCTTGTCCCGGGCTTTCTGTGCTTCTCCGCGGCCCTCAGGTGGGAGAGAATGAGGGCGGTCCGGCCTGTCCGGGCCTGGAGTGGACGATTCTGAGCCGGAGAAGGGCCCGAGCATGTCACGCGCGCCGCAGGAAGACCCCCGTCAGGACACGCCCGCGATCAGCGCTCCGACCCGGTCGGCCGCGGGTATCCCGGCGGTCATCAACAGCCTGCGGGTGGTCAGCCGCCAGTCCGGTGCCGCGCGCGGCCTGGCAACCTTGCGTGACGTCAACCAGAAGACAGGCTTCGACTGCCCGGGATGCGCCTGGCCGGAGGGGAAGCGCCGCCACCTCGCGGAGTTCTGCGAAAACGGCGCCAAAGCGGTGGCGGAAGAAGCGACACGCCGCGCAGTGACCCCCGAGTTCTTCGCCCGCTACTCGGTGGCGGAACTGGCCACCCGCTCCGGCTACTGGCTGGGCCAGCAGGGACGGCTCACCCACCCGGTCTTCCTGGACAAGGGCGCCACCCACTACGTGCCGGTGTCCTGGGAGCGCGCTTTCTCCCTGATCGCTGAGGAGCTAGCCGCACTGGACTCCCCGGACGAGGCCGTGTTCTACACCTCGGGCCGGACCAGTAACGAAGCAGCGTTCCTCTACCAGCTTTTCGCCCGCAAGTTCGGCACCAACAACCTGCCGGACTGTTCCAACATGTGCCACGAGTCCTCCGGGGTGGCGCTCACCGAGACGCTCGGCGTCGGCAAAGGCAGCGTGCTGCTGGAGGACCTCTACCAGGCGGATCTGATCATTGTGGCCGGGCAGAACCCGGGCACCAACCACCCGCGGATGCTCAGCGCCTTGGAGAAGGCCAAACGCGGCGGCACCCGCATCATCACGGTCAACCCCCTGCCCGAAGTGGGGCTGATGCGGTTCAAGAACCCGCAGAAGGCGCGCGGCATTGTCGGGGGCGGCACCCGGCTCACCGACCTGTTCCTGCAGATCCGCCTGGGCGGGGACTTGGCGCTCTTCCGCGCCTGGAACCGGATGCTTGTCGAAGCGGACCGGGACAACTCCGGCTCAGTGCTGGATCGGGAGTTCATTGCCGAGCACACCCACGGCTTCGACGCTTTTGTCGACGAACTGTGCGCCGACAGCGACGAGAAGTTCTGGGCCGACGTCGACACCGCCACGGGCCTGCCGCGGGAGCAGATCACCGAAGCACTGGAGATGATCCAGGCCAGCAAGCGGATCGTCGTGTGCTGGGCGATGGGGCTGACCCAGCACAAGCATTCGGTGCCCACGATCCGCGAGGTCGTCAACTTCCTGCTGCTGCGCGGCAACGTGGGCCGCCCCGGAGCAGGCGTGTGCCCGGTCCGCGGGCACAGCAACGTGCAAGGCGACCGCACTGTCGGCATCGTGGAGAAGCCGAAAGAGGAGTTTCTCGACGCGCTCGGCGCAGAATTCGGGTTCGAGCCGCCGCGCCACCACGGCTATGACACGGTGCGAGCAATTCGTGCCATGCGGGACGGCAAGGTGGGGGTGTTCTTCGCGATGGGCGGCAACTTCGTGTCCGCCTCCCCCGACACGCTTGTCACCGAGGACGCGATGCGGCGGTGCCGGCTGACCGTGCACGTGTCCACCAAGCTTAACCGTTCCCACGTGGTCACCGGGGCTCGGGCGCTCATCCTCCCCGCCCTAGCCCGCACCGACCGCGACCTGTCGGGCGGCAAGGAGCAGTTTGTCACGGTGGAAAACTCGATGGGGATGGTGCACTCGTCCCGCGGGTCGGTGCGGCCGCTCTCTGACCAGATGCGGTCGGAAGTGTCGATCGTGGCGGGCCTGGCCCGGCGGGTGTTCGGCCCGAACGACCCGGTGCCGTGGGAGGACTTCGCCCGCGACTACGACCTGATCCGCGACCGGATCGAGCGGGTCATCCCCGGTTTTGCGAACTACAACGAGCGGGCGCGCCGCCCCGGCGGGTTCCTGCTGCCGCATGCGCCGCGCGACAGCCGCCGCTTCCCCACCGCCACGGGGAAAGCCAACTTCACGGTCAACCGGATGACTCCGCTGACTGTGCCGGAAGGACGTCTGCTGCTGCAGACCCTGCGCTCGCACGACCAGTACAACACGACGGTCTACGGGCTCGACGACCGATACCGGGGGGTACGCGGCGGCCGACGGGTGGTCCTCGTCAACCCGGAGGATGCGCAGCGGCTCGGCCTGGCTGACGGCTCGTACACCGACATTGTCAGCGAATGGCCGGACGGTGTGGAGCGGCGGGCCGCCCACTACCTGGTCGTGTACTATCCGACGGCTCCGGGCTGTGCCGCCGCCTACTATCCGGAGACCAACGTGCTTGTGCCGTTGGACTCGACCGCGGAAGGGTCGAACACGCCCCACGTCGAAGTCGATCGTGGTGCGGTTCGAACCGGACAGCGGTCCGGTGGAGACTGGTTGAGCGCTTCCGCATCCAGGTTTTCTCCCTGCTCTCCGGTTGGGAAAGCGGTCCCTGGGTAACCGCGAAAGCAGACGCCGGACAACGCCACGGTTGGCCGGTCCCGGCCACGATGCGTCTTTGCGGCGCTTCTGGTGCATCACACCTAGAGAGGCGCCAACGGGGCGTCACACCCAGCAGGAAGGACAATGATGTCCACGACCGCTTCGCAGCCCGTTCGGCTCAACGCCCTGGAAATCGGCATCATCGCGCTCGTCAGCGACTCCCACGCCCTTGCCCGGTGCGGTCGCCCTATGGCTCTGTCTGTGGCCGGGCACGATCACCACATCGTGTCCGTGCAGCCTGTGGACGCGCCCTTGGAGACGCCGCTGATCAGCCGGGACGCGGCGCTGGCTGCACTTCCGGGGCGTGATGCCTCCGCAGACGAGGTGTTGGCCGCCGTGGCGGCATTGGCTAGGCGAATCGCCCCGCCCGGGCATCTGGTGGATGTGGGGGCGCGCGGGGTGTTTGTGGACGCCGCCGCCAAGACGCGCATCCCCGCACCCGTGGTCATCACGCCGCAGGAAGAGTGGGGTGCGGTCCGCGCCGTCGTGTCCCGCTGGGCCGCGTGAGCGGTCTGCGTCGACGGCCTCGCCAAACATTCACGGTGAAGATGCCCTGAACTGGGAAGTTCCCCTGGCAGCGGCGTGCTCGGCGACCAGCGTCAGCGAGGTGAGGCATGGACAGCGACAGCACTTTCCAGGGAACCTCCTACGATCCGGTTCCCGGTGGGAGCATGGCCTCTGCCACGGTTGACGTGCACGGCACTGTGGTGGCGTGGAGCTTGGGGGCCCAGTGGCTGTTTGGCTACCTCCCTTCAGAGGCGGTGGGTCGTCCGATCACCGAAGTGTTCGGGCTCGGCGGTCCCGCACCGATCGACTTCGCGTCGTATCCCGCGGCGTGGGTCGGCGAGGTGAACGCGCATGCCCGGGACGGTACTCCGCTGCCGTTGCAGTTGTATGCGCACCCGCTGCACGGCCCGCAAGGGATTGTCCACTGGTATCTGACCATCTTGGACCGGTCTGCGTCTCAGGAGAACCAGCCGCCGGTGGAGGACCCGGATCTGGCACACCTGCGCGAGTGGACGCTGGCCCAATCGCCGCTGCCAGTGGCGATCTTCAACCACAAGGGGCAGCTCGCCGAGATGAACGATTCGATGGCCCGCCTCTCCGGGATTCCCGTGCAAGAAGCCTTGGGGAAGCGGCTACGGGAGCTCACCCCGCTGCCGATCTTCACCGAATTCGACGACCTTGTGGCACGGACCCTGCGGGAAGGGAAGCTGATCCGCCACGAGGTGCGCAGCCAGTTGCGCGAGGACTCCCCGGAACGTGCCTGGACGCTGTTCTTTGCGCCGCTGAAGGACCCTGCCGGGCACAACCGGGGCGCCGCCTGCACGGTGTTCGACACCTCTGAGCAGTACTGGGCGCGCCGCCGCTTGGCCGTGCTGAACGACGCCAGCATGCGGATCGGCACCACGTTGGATATGACCCGTACCGCAGAAGAGACCGCGGAGGTGCTGGTCCCCCAGTTCGCCGACTCGGCTTTCGTGCTGCTGCTGGAGTCGGTCTTCAAGGGCGCGGAACCGACGTTCGCTCCGCTCCACGACCCGGTTTCCCTGCGGTGCCTGGTCCGCCGCTCCACTTTGCGGGAACCCCTCCATATCGAGGGGATCCCTGAACCGGGCAAGGTGGCGCGCTTCCCGTTGAACTCGCCGCTGGGCCGGTGCCTGTCGGAGCAGCGCTCGGTACGGTTCCGGGTGGACTCCGCGGAGCTCGAGGAATGGCTGGAACGGTACCCCGCCTACCGGGAGATCATCCAGGCGGCCGGGGTGCGGTCGTTCATGATGCTGCCGCTGCTGGTTGGTGGCCGCCCGTTCGGTCTCATCCTGCTCACCCGGCGCCACGGCTTGGCGCCGTTCAGCAAGGACGACCTGCTGTTGGCGCAGGACATTGCCACCCGGGCCGCGGCGCGGATCGACAACGCCCGCCGCTATTCGCGGGAGCGCAGCGCTGCGCTGACTCTCCAGCGGAGCCTGCTGCCGCAGCGGCTGCCGCACAATTCCGCGGTGGAGGTCGCCACCCGCTACATGCCTGCCGGTTTCCGGTTCGGGGTGGGCGGCGACTGGTATGACGTGATCTCGCTGTCGGGGGCGCGGGTGGCGCTCGTGGTGGGGGACGTCACCGGGCACGGGCTGCACGCTTCCGCCACCATGGGGCAGTTGCGCACGGCGGTGCGCGCCCTCTCGGATGTGGACTTGGTGCCGGAAGAGCTCCTCACCTACCTGGACGATCTGGTGATCCGACTCAACACGGAGGAGGCGACCTACTCTTCCGCCGAGGAAAGCCCTCGGCCGGACACCATGCCCGAGATCGGCGCGACCTGCCTGTATGCGATCTACGATCCGGTGTCGCGACGCTGCTCTATGGCGCGGGCCGGGCATCCTCCGCCTGCCGTGGTCCACCCGGACGGGTCGGTCGAGTTCGTGGCCATGCCCGCGGGGCCTCCGCTGGGGGTGGGCGGGGTGCCGTTCGAGTCGGTGGAATTCGAGGTGTCACCCAGCAGTCTGCTGGTGCTCTACACCGACGGCCTGGTGGAGTCGCGGACCACGGGCATGGACCAGGGGTTGGAGCAGTTGCGCGCGGTCTTGTCGCAGTCTTCCTCGTCGCTGGAGGGAGTCTGCGATTCGGTGGTGCGCACCCTGCTGCCGGCTGGTGCGATCGACGATGCAGCGCTGCTGGTGGCCCGCACCCGCGCCTTGGATTCCCGCAAGGTGGCCACGTGGGACCTGCCTGCGGACCCCGCAGTGGTGGGGGAGGTCCGCGCGTGGACGACACGGCAGTTGGCCGCGTGGGGGTTGGAGGAGTTGGCGTTCACCACCGAACTGGTGGTCAGCGAACTGGTGACCAACGCGATCCGCTATGCCAGCGCCCCCATCCAGTTGCGGCTGATCCAGGACGGGACGCTGATCTGCGAGGTCTCCGATGCCAGCAACACTGCGCCGCATCTGCGGCGGGCGCGGACCTTTGACGAGGGGGGACGCGGCCTGTTCCTGGTGGCGCAGCTCAGTCGCCGCTGGGGGACGCGACACCGCACCAACGGCAAGACGATCTGGGCGGAGCAGGCCCTGCCGTAAAGCGGTCCGAGCAGCTGAGCGGCTTCCGGTTCAGGCGAGGGCGCGCCGGGCAGCGTCCCGGAGGGTAGCGGCCATCGCGGCGACGGGCTCGGGCAGGCGCGGCCGGTATACGAGGAAGATGGTGCGGGCCAGGTCGGTCCCGGAGAGCTGGTGGGCGTGCCACTGGTGTTCGGGGTGGGTCCGGAGGATGGTGGCGGGGACGAGGCCGATACCCACGCCGGCACGGATCAGCGCGAGGGTGACCTCGTAGTCGCGGGTCTCGTAGGCGACGGTCACTTCCACGCCGGCTTCGGCAGCCGCGGTCTCCAAGGCGATTCGGTTGTGGATGCCGGGTGCACCGCAGATCCACTCTTCATCGGCGAGGTCGGCCAGGGTGATCCGGGGCTTGTCGATGGCTGGGTGCCCGTCAGGCAGGACGAGCATCAGGGGGTCGGTTAGGAGGCGTTCCCGGCGGAGGCCGGTGGCGGACGGCAGCTCGGTCCCGGGATAGCAGTGGGTGATGAGCAGGTCGAGGTCGCCGGAGGTGACGAGCCCGTAGCCGTCAGGGGGTTCCACGTCGCTGAGGGCGAGCCGCACGTGGGGGTGGGCGCGGCGGAATTCCGCGAGGGCGCTCGGCAGGAGGGTGGTGCCTGCGCTGGCGAAGGCGCCCAGGCTGAGGGTGGACGGGTGCTGGCCGAGGGTGGCGCGCACGGCCCGTTCCGCTTCGCGGAGTTCCCCGAGGACGCGTTCCCCGTGGTCGAGCAGGACCCGCCCGGCCTCGGTGAGCCGCACCCCGTTGCGGCCGCGTTCGAGGAGTGCGCAGCCAAGTTCCCGTTCGAGTTTGGCGAGCTGTTGGGAGAGCGCGGGCGGGGTGAAGGACAGGCGTTCCGCGGCCGCGGTAATGGACCCCGCGCGTGCCACTTCCACGAGGACTCGCAGTCGGTTCGCGTCGAGCACCACACCCCCATGCGGCAAGAGATTCTTAATCTTCTTTAGAAAGAGTAACTTTAACTTAATTCCTCTGGTGGGCAGAGTGGAACCATGACGTCACGCATCACTGTGTCCCGTCAGGTCCCCACGACCTTCGACGTCCACCTCGCTGTCCAACGCACCGCTCCCTATCTGCGTCGCACCCCGCTCCTGCGCACTCGTCTGCGGGGCCGCCCCCTGCTGCTGAAGCTGGAGCATTTGCAGCTCACCGGTGCGTTTAAACTACGCGGCGCCTTGAATGCGCTACTCACCGGGGACAGGGGTGAACGGGTGGTTACCGCCTCGGGTGGCAACCACGGCCTCGGAGTGGCCACCGCCGCGCACCTGCTCGGCGGTACGGCCACCGTGTACGTACCCGAGACCGTTCCCGCGGTCAAGGAGCGGCGGTTGCGGGACGCCGGTGCCGACGTGGTTCGGGCCGGCACCGAGTACGCGGCAGCGGAAGCCGCAGCCCGCGCCTACGCGGACACCGAAGGGCTCCGCTACATCCACGCCTACAACGACCCGGACGTGGTCGCAGGCCAAGGCACGCTCGGCCACGAGATCGTCGCCGACGCACCCGACTGCGATGCAGTCGCCGTGGCCGTAGGCGGCGGCGGTCTCGCCGCAGGCGTGAGCCTGGGCATCGGCGACGAACGGCTCACCGTCGCGGTAGAGCCGCGCGGCTGCGCCAGCCTGCACGCCGCATTCGCCGCCGGCGAGCCCGTGGACACCCCGGTCGATTCAGTAGCGGCCTCGGCCTTGGGCGCCTCCCGGGTGGGCGACATCCCGTTCGCGGTACTGCGCGACCGCAACGTGACCTCCACCCTCGTCTCGGACCCCGAGATCCTTGCCGCCCGCGACCTGCTGTGGGAGGAATTCCGGATCGCGGTGGAGCCCGCCGCGGCTACTCCCATGGCTGCCTGGCTGGCCGGGCACGTCCCCGGCGAACTGCCGTGCGTGGTGATCTGCGGCGCCAACGCCGACTGGCGTCCCCTGGACTGACCGGTGACGCGGCCACCGGTCAGGGGATAGGCCGCGACCCCGGTGCCGCCCCGCGGGAGAACAAACGGCGCAGCGACAGCCTCCCCTGCTCCGGGGCATAGGCGCGCAGCAGCAGCCCCACCAGCGGGAAGAGCACGACCAGCCCAGCCAACGTCAACATCCGCGCCCCCGCGGCCGCCCGGCGCTGCCCGTGCAGCGCGTAGGTGCGGTCCCAGGTGCGCAGATAGCGGTAGAGGTCGCGGAGCGGCCCCCCGATGCGGCGGGCGGAGACCGGGGCGCGCAGCCGGTCGCTGTAGCGCACCGTACGTCCCAACCGGTGCAGGTGGATCGCCAAGTCCAGGTCTTCGAAAATGTCCGGCCCGGGACAGGCGTGGTCGCGGAGCTCCCGCCAGCATTCCTTGGTCACCGCCATGTTGGACCCCCACAGCATGGGGTGGCCGGAGAGCACCCGGTTGACCCGGTGGCACAGCAGCCGCTGGGCGGCCAGCCCGGTGCGGCGCAGCGGCGCATCGTAGAACCAGGACGGTCCGGTCGCGGCCGCCACGTCCGGATCAGCGAACGCTTCCGCGAGCCGCTGCGACCAGTCCGGTTCCACCACGGTGTCGGCGTCGATCCGCCCCAGAATGTCTCCGGTGGCTTCGTCGAATCCGCGATTGCGCGCTGGGATCAGCCCTTGGACGGTTTCACGGATGACCCGGACCCCGTACTCGCGGTACTTCTCGGCGATCTCCGCGGTGCGGTCAGTGGAGTTGTTGTCGACGACGAGGATCTCGTCCACCGGCACGATCTGGTTCACTAACGCATTCAGACAGCGTTCGATCACCGCCTCCTCGTTGTAGGCGGGCACGACCACCGAGATCTTCATCGTCTCCCCACCGTCCAGGCCTGGGTCAGTTGACTAAGACCGGCCGGCGGGACGGGCCGCGTCACCCAACCGGCTCCGCGTCCCACCGGCCGCTGCACCGCACTGCGCGGATCATCCTGTTGCTTCGACTGCCGGAGTGACCGCACCCGATTCTCCATCGGACGCATCCGCACACTAGTGAAACCGCGGGTGATGTCTCCATTCACCGCTAGCCCCACAGCATTCCGGACAGGCCCGCACCGAGGAAAGCCCGGGACGCGGGCGCGCCGGGCGGCGCGGCGGTCAGCAGCGGGGGACGAGCGCCGTGTAGCGGCCGCTCTCGTCCCGTTCGAGGTCGAGCAGTGCCACCACCGCAGAGCGGTCGATCGGGCCGTAGACGTGCCGGAACACCACCCCGTCTTCGAATCCGGGCGGTGCGGGGACGACCCGCTCGTCACGGACTTCCACCCCTTCGGCGAGTCCAGCCTCGTCGATGACGAGGGCGATCACCGGGCTGGGCGGATTGCGGAAGAAGGCGTTGGCGACCCGCAGTGTCATCTCTTCGTCGGCCACGCCGTGGATGAATCCATCCCGCTGCAGTGACGCGGGAGCATACGGGCGATCAGGGTTGGCCCGCCATCTCTCAATCGGTGCCACGTGGTAGATCACTGAACATTTCTACCGCGATTTTCGCCTTCTTCGTCACGTTCTTCCGCGGATCACGCGTTCTCCGACTTGAAATCCCAGGACAAGTTGAGTGAGAAGTTTGTCTCCCTAGAGGCAGGGTCGGGCTTCTGCTAGAAAGTTGTCTATTTTCTGTTTGTTTGCAGCGGAGATTCCCCACCGCTTCTCCGCGGATGTTCCCAAAAACGCACGGGGCGCCCCGGCAGGCCAAGCGTGCTGCCGGGGCGCCCCGTGCGGGTGGCGAACGTCAACCGCTCTTATGAGGAGCGGGGCAGGAGTTCCGCCATCCACGCTTCGACGTCCGCGGAAGTGCGCGGCAGGGCTGCGGACAGGTTGCGGTTACCCTCCGGGGTGACGAGGATGTCGTCTTCGATGCGCACCCCGATCCCGCGCAGTTCCTCGGGCACGGTCAGGTCGTCGGGCTGGAAGTACAGGCCCGGCTCCACGGTGAGCACCATGCCGGGCTGCAGGATGCCGTCCACATAGGCTTCGGTGCGCGCCACCGCGCAGTCGTGCACGTCCAAGCCGAGCATGTGCCCAGTGCCGTGCAGGGTGTAGCGGCGCTGCAGGCCGAGTTCCAGCACGCGTTCCACGGGCCCTTCCAGCAGCCCCCATTCGATGAGCCCTTCGGCGAGGACCCGCTGCGCGGTGTCGTGGTAGGCGCGGAACGGACGGCCGGGACGCACTTCGGCGATACCCGCCTCTTGGGCGGCGTAGACCAGGTCGTAGACACGGCGCTGCACGTCGGTGAACCGGCCGCTGACCGGAAGAGTCCGGGTGACGTCCGCGGTGTAGAGCGTGGTGGTCTCCACACCCGCGTCGAGCAGCAGCAGGTCACCGGGGCGCACCGGTCCGTCGTTGCGCACCCAGTGCAGCGTGGTGGCGTTCGGCCCGGACGCAGCGATCGTGCCGTAGCCGACATCGTTGCCTTCCACGCGGGCCCGCAGGAAGAAGGTGCCTTCAACGTAGCGTTCCGAGGTGGCCTGGGCCTGCGGCAGCGCCCGGACGACGTCTTCGAAGCCGCGGACCGTGGAGTCGACGGCCCGCTGGAGCTGGGCGATCTCCCAGTCGTCTTTGACGAGACGCGTGTCGTGCAGGAAGATCGCGAGCTCTTCGTCGCGCTTCTTGTCCTCTTCCGCGGTAGTGCCTTCCGAGGAGCGGCGCAGCGTGACCACCGCTTCCAGGGTCGAATCGTGGCCCCGCAGGATCCGGGTGGGTGCCTCAGGGGCTTCGCGCAGCACCTCAGGCAGGGTGCGCACGTCGCGGGTGGGCAGCCCGTAGAGGGTGGCTGCCTCAGCGAGGCTGTTGCGGCGGCCCACCCACAGCTCCCCGTAGGCGTCGAGCCAGAATTCGCCGTTCTCCCGGCTGGAGCGGGGCCGCAGGTAGAGCACGACGTCGTGACCGCCGTCCTCCCGCGGCTCGAACACCAGGCAGCCGTCCTCGGACTGGTCACCGGTCAGGTACACGTAGTCGCTGGCCGCCCGGAAGGGATAGTCGGTGTCATTGGACCGGGTCTTCAGGTTTCCGGCGGGGATCACTAGCCGTTCACCGGGGAACCGGGCGCTCACCGTGGCGCGCCGCTTCGCGGTGTAGGCGGCTTGTTCGATGGGCTCCAGGTCGCGCCGTTCGGTATCAGCCCAGCCGGTGCGCATCCAGGCGGCAAGCTCAGGGGAGACGTCTTTATAAGGACCGTTCTTGCGCCCCTTGAACTGCGGTTGCGCGTCCTTCTTCGCGCCGCGGTCCTGCTGGGTTCCGGGGTACTGCTGCTCGGTCACGGCTGCCCTCCTCATCGCGTGTCCCACCCGGTCCAACCCCGTGAAGGGTGGTTCTGTTTCCCATGCTAGGAGGAGGCAGTCGTGAAAGGCCTTTCCGGTCATCGGGACGCAACGGAACGGTGAAAGTTTCATCTCACCAGGCCGCCAGCGGGGTATGCCCCGAAGAGAGGCGCGGCAGCCTTAAGCCGTCGCGGGCCCTGGAACACGCCCCGCACGCTCGGGGATCGACCTCCCCTGTCCAGGTGAAGGCTGCCGAGCCTCCCCCATCTGCGGCCCGGGTGCGAACAATCTGACCGTCGAACGCGGCCGCGCCCCGCCCTGTCGGGTGTCCCGACTGCGGCTGCCCCAGCGGCGAGGAACGCCTGTCACTCGACAGCGGGGAACGCCAGATACCTCCGCTCGGGATGCTGAGCATCCCGCACCGCCGCACCAGGAGCAGGGAGAGGAGCTGCTTCGACGCAGCGGGGTTCCGGGCGGCTGCAGCTGCTCTTACGGAACACCGGTCCGTGATTCATTCGCTGCTTCTCAATCTTTCAGGATCATTGAGATGATTTCAGCGGCGTGCGCTGCATTCACTATCGCTCTCCGCAATATCCCCAAAAGCGGCGATCGACTGCTGCACGTCTTTGGGCCGTTCCAAGCAGAGCGTTTCCACGCACACGATGGTGGGGCCGAGAAGTCGGAAGAACCCCAGAGTAGTGAACGAGGCAGTCAGCGCGGTGTGGGCACCACAGCGAGAAAAATCTGCACATCAATGAGTGCATTTTGCCCTATGCGGTAGGTAACGCCGTTTCCATTCACCTCGCGGCCAACGAGGAGCAGACGCAGCAGGGCCGGCTCATCGAGGAAAGCCCGCGCCGGTGTCGAGGACGCGTGAGCGGCCCGGTCCGCTCACCGCAGTTGCGTAGCCCCTCCCCGCTCCCCGGCAGGGCATGCGGGGGTCAGCGCGGGGCGTTCGGGCCGTACCTCGCGTCGTGGTTCTTCGGGTCCCGCGGATCGGCGATGTTGCCGAGGATCACCGCAACCGGCGGGATTGCCGCGGCCACCACGCACATCACGATCCCCCAGTCCGCTCCGGCCAGGGCGCCCACCGGAGCGGCCAAGGCAAACAAGAGCAGGCAGACCGTCATCAGCACGACATAGCGTTGCTTACGGCGCGGCTGGGTCTGCCAGCGCCGCCGCAAGGCACCCCGGTGCTTGGGCTTGGGCACGGCTCGCAGCCCGTCCGCGGTCAGCCCTGCACCGGGCGCGGCGCCGACGCCAAGTGGGTGACGAACCAGTCGCGGGCCAGCTCCGCCACTGTCTCCAATGCGCCTGGCTCCTCGAACAGGTGGCCTGCCCCCGGGACGATGGTG
The DNA here is from genome assembly GCF_017577275.1 of Thermobifida sp. Taxonomy (NCBI): domain Bacteria; kingdom Bacillati; phylum Actinomycetota; class Actinomycetes; order Streptosporangiales; family Nocardiopsidaceae; genus Thermobifida; species Thermobifida sp. Next base: position 72,818 of record NZ_PITY01000019.1, on the reverse strand, counting down.
AGCCGGTGTTCGCTGCGCAGCCGCACCTGGGCCTGCCGGTTCACGTCGAGGACGTGCACGTCGTTGCCGCCCACAATGAGCAGGGTGGCGGCACGTACCGACTCCAACGCCTCCCCAGCCAAATCCGGGCGGCCGCCGCGGGACACCACGGCCTGCACATCACTGTCCGGTGAGGCCGCCGCCACCAGTGCCGCCGCGGCCCCCGTACTCGCCCCGAAATAGCCGATCGGCAGGTGTGCGGTCTCCGGGCGCTCCCGGATCCACTCGGCTGCCACGGCGAGCCGCCCCGCCAACAGCTCGATGTCGAACACGTTCTCCCGGTCCTGAGCTTCGGCTTCGCTGAGCAGGTCGAACAGCAGCGTGCCCAAGCCGCCCCGCTGGAGTTCCGCGGCGACGTAGCGGTTGCGCGGCGAATGCCGTCCACTGCCGCTTCCGTGGGCGAACACCACCATGCCCACGGCCCGTTCCGGCACGGTCACATGCCCGGGAAGGCGGATCGGTCCGGCCTGGATCTCCACTTCTTCGTCCACCCTGCCCGGTGCGGGCGTCTGCTCCACCCGCGGACGGGCGGCCGCGCGCGCCAGCAGCTCGGTGACTTCCCTATCCGGTGTCTGGGTGAAGTCGGTGTACCACTGGCCGATCGCGGAGAAGATCTCCGGCACCAGGGGGCAGATCACCTCGTCGGCTTCCTCTTCCAAGCGCGCCACTGCGTCCGGCGCGCCCACTGGGATCGCCACCACGACGCGGCTCGCCCCCAGATGTCGAGCGACCTGGCAGGCGGCGCGCGCCGTGGAACCGGTGGCAACCCCGTCGTCGACGATCACGGCGGTTCGTCCCCGCAGCGGGATGCGCGGCCGGTCTCCGCGGAACTGGCGGATCCGGCGTTCCAGTTCCCGGCGTTCGCGTTCCTCTACCTCCGCGAAAGCTTGCTCGCTCACCCCGGCCATGGTCATGGCTCGCTGGTGAACGATGCGGGCCCCGTCCTCACCGATCGCACCCATGGCCCACTCGGGGTGGAACGGCACGCCGATCTTGCGGACCACGATCACATCCAGCGGGGCGGAGAGCGCGGTAGCGATCTCGAACGCTACGGGGACGCCGCCGCGCGGCAGGCCGAGCACGACGACGTCCTGGCCGGCGAGCCGCCGCGCCACCTCTCCGGCGAGCCGCCGTCCCGCATCTGTCCGGTTGATGTACGACATCTGGGTCCTCCCCGGCACAACTCCCGTGGGGCAGGCGCTACCCGCGAGGTCTCTTCTAATGCGGAAAGACCACCGTCCCTCCGGACATCACCTTGTTTCCACGGTTTTGCCCCTGTAAGGGGACTACTGCCCCGCTATCCCCATGAGGGGCATGACATTCGACCAGAAATCTGTTCATGATCTTGAATTGTGAACATGATCCTGTCTTTCATGTGCCTGTTGTCTCGACTCCAGGGCGGTGGTCAGTGACCCATCCGCTTTACCCTGTGGGCAACTCCGACACACCTCACGATCGCAACGCGGGTTCGTCCGAGGGCTGCCCGGTGTCGCTCGACGACCGCGAAGCGCTGCACCGTCTCGCGGTACCGGTCTACGGGGAACTCGATGCGGACCTGCCCGACGTACTGGAACGGCTGCGGAAGCAGTTCGGGCGGATCGCTCCTGTGGAGGTCGCGCCCGGAGTAGCCGCGTGGATCCTGCTGGGCTACGACGTCAACCGGCGGGTGCTGCAGGACTCTGCCGAGTTCGCCCGGGACCCGCGCCGGTGGCGGGAAGCCCGTGAAGGGCGCGCCACTCCGGAGAAGGTGCCGGGACCGTTCTGGTACTTCCGGAACGCGCTCGCCTCCGATGATCCCGACCACAGCCGCTACCGTCCGGTGATCGTGGACGCGCTCAGCGGGATCACCGCTGACGGCACACGGCTGGCGGTGCGGCGGATCGCCACTGAGCTGCTCGCTCCCGTGGCGCTCACCGGGAAAGCAGACCTGGTTGCCGACTTCGCGTTCCGGGTGCCGCTGCTGGTCCTCAACCGCTACTTCGGCCTGTCCGCAGAGGAAGGCCTCGAGCTGGTCGAGCTGATGCGGCAGGTGTGGGACGGCGGTGAGGAAGCGGAGAAAGCACGGCTGGGCCTCTTCGCCTACGCCCAGTCGGTGACCGCGCGCCGGCGCGAGAATCCGGGAAGCGACATCGTCTCCCGGATGGTCCGCCACCCCAACGCATTGGACGACGAAGAGATCGCGCACCAGCTCATCCTGCTTATTTCAGCGGCACACGACCCGCTGATGAACCTCATCGCCAACACCGCGCACACCCTCCTCACCGACGAGGAGGTCCGCTACGACCTGGCCGGCGCCCACCTGCGGGTCGAAGAGGTCGTGGACACGGTGCTGTGGCGGTCTCCGCCGATCACGCTGCTGCCGGGGCGCTACCCGGTGCGCGACACCCTGCTGGAAGGCGCGTACGTGCAGGAAGGCGACTGCTTGATCATCGGCTACGGTCCGGCACACGCCGACCCGGCGGTTGCCCCGTACATCGACCCGCTCAGCCCGTCCGGGATCCGCGGCCACCTGGCGTGGGGGACCGGGCCCCACGCGTGCCCGGCGCAGCGGATCTCCCGGCAGATCGCGGTCGACGCGGTGAGTGCGCTGCTGGACCTGTTGCCGGACGTGCGTCTCGCGGTTCCCCCCGAGTCGCTGGAGCGGCGCCGTTCCCTGTTCGCCCACGGACTCAAGGCGCTTCCTGTCACCTTCACCCCCGTCGACATCACCCCACCAACGGAGGCACCATGGCAGCAGTCCCAGAACCCATCGTCCTCGTCCCAGGAAAATCCCGCGAGCAAGCCCTCCAGCTCCGTGAAGCGGGGCCGCTTGCCCGAGTGGTGGTCGAAGGTCTGGAAGTTTGGGCGCTGACCCACGACCGGGAGCTGCGGGAAGCACTCATCGACCCCCGGTTCCGCCGCAACTGGCGTACCTGGCGTGCGCTCAACGAAGGCGAAGTGGCCACCGACCACCCGGTGGCGGCGATGGTGTACCTGGACAACATGCTCACCGTGGACGGTGAAGCCCACCGGAGGATGCGGAGCCCGGTGGCACAGGCGTTCACCCCGCGGCGGGTCGAACTGCTGCGTCCGCGGGTCACCGAGATCGTCAATGCCCTGCTGGACCAGCTTGCGGAGCGGGACGGTACTGTCGACTTCAAAACCGAGTTCGCCTATCCGCTGTCCATGCGCGTGTTCAGCGCGCTGTTCGGAATCCCCGAGCGCGACCACGGCCGCATGCAGCAGATGGTCAACACGGCGTTCTCCCCGTCCTCGCCGGAGGAAGTGCGTGCCATGCGGGAGGAGTTGGACGCCTTCCTCGACGAACTGATTGAGGACAAGCGCCGCTCCCCTGGCGAGGACCTCACCTCTGCCCTCGTCACAGCCACGGACGAGGAGCACAAGCTCAGCGACGCGGAGCTGCGCGACACCCTGTGGCTCCTGGTCACTGCCGGGTTTGAGACCACGTCCTCTGCGCTTGCCAATGCGGTGCAGACGCTGCTGACGCACCCCGATCAGTTGGCGCACCTGCGGTCCGGATCGATCGCGTGGGAGGATGCGATCGAAGAGGTGTTGCGCCAGTCCAGCAGCGTGGCGACGCTGCCGTTCCTGTTCGCAGCCGAGGACGTACAGATCGGCGACCGCACGATCCGCGCCGGGGAACCGGTGCTGCTCGCCTACTTGGCGGCCAACCTCGACGTTGAGCGGTACGGCGAGGATGCGGCCGAGTTCGACGCCACCCAGTCGCGGCCCCGGCACTTGGCGTTCGGCCACGGACCGCACACCTGCCTGGGCGCGGCCCTGGCCCGCCTGGAGATGGAGGTGGCGCTGACGACGCTGTTCACCGAGTTCCCGGAGGTCAGCCTCGCTGAGGGGGAGGCGCCCCGTCTGGAGTCGGTGTTCATCCACGCCCCTGCCGCGCTGCCGATCCGGCTGGGTCCCCGCCGGACTGCCGCATAGCAGCGGGATGTAACAAGTCACGTGCCGTCCACTGTGCGACTGCCGTCACGGCACTGGGCCGCGCGATAGTCCCAGTGGACGGTCCGTACGTTATGGCGCGGGATCGCCGACCTGGTCCGGCTGCTTCTCCCACGGCCGGGGCAGCAGTCCGAGGAAGTGGCCGGGAATCCGCATACCGTCGCAGATCTGGAGGATCTTGTCGTAAGTGGTGACTGCTCCGTCACCCCGGGCCAGCCGTCCCACCCGCTCGGGTTTGATACCGCAGGAAGCGGCGATCTTGCTGTAGCTGATGCCCGCCCACTTCCGGGTGAGGTAGAAGAGCTTCCCAAAGTCCCTCTGGGCTAGCGCCTCCTGGACGTCGGGCCGTTGCAGAACGTGCTCGGGGAGTGCAGCCGGGGGAATGTAGTCGCTCATCGGTTGTCTCGCAGGCACCGCCAATCATCAGCCGCGTCGTCCACGGCGTTTACTCGCGGACGGTCTGGAATGCAAAAAATCCGACCTTTATTTCGCGATGATCATAGCGTCTGTCAGAAAGCTTCGTCTGGCAACCCTTTCTTATCCCAGATCCTGCTTCCTTTAGTCTGCCCGCCGCGCCAATGCGCATCGCGAGCCAGGTTAGGCGCTGGACCGGTGTCAAACCCGCGGGCGCGGGTCTGCGATCCTGGTTCTGCACCTCCGCGAGGCTGCGGTGCCGCCGCACGATGGCTGGCAGCCCTCTCGGGTGTGTGAATCGGTGTGACCGGCTGGGCTGCCGGGGAGCTGCCCGCACGGCGGAACATCAAGGGCGGTGCCGCCGTTCGCGCTTAATGCACAGCGTTATCGCTGATCAGACACCCCCAAGGGGTGCCAATCCGAGGCTGTGCCTGTAAAGTTTTATTAACGTGCTCGCCGCCCGTCCCCCAAGTTCACACTAGGCGTCCGAGCACTTCCGCAGCACCACAATCCACCGCGCTCGACGTGCAGCTTGCTCCTTGGAGACTTCCATGACCACGGGCTCCATCGGCCTGTTTACTCCCCACCCACAGCGCCCCCGTTTGGGAAGTATCGCGCTTGCCTCTGGGGCGGCCTGGGTCCTGGCTGGCAACGACACCGGAACCATGGTGACGGCCTCGCCGCGTCTCTACCCGCACATGTGGAGCTGGGATTCGGCGTTCATCATGGTCGGCCTGGCCCAGTTGGATGTGGACCGCGCCTGCCGGGAAATGGAAACCCTGCTGAGCGGACAGTGGGAGGACGGCATGATCCCCCACATCGTGTTCAGCGACGAAGACGGCTACTTTCCCGGTCCCGACCGTTGGCAGACGGCGGTGGTGTGCGAGCACGCTCCCGCTCGCCCGCACACTTCCGGTATCTGCCAGCCTCCGGTCCACGCCATCGCGCTGCGCAAGATCGTCGATGCGGGACGGCGACGCTCCGGCGCGGACCGCCGCCGCGCCGAGGCGCTGCTGCGGTCCACCTGGCCCCGGCTGTTCGCGTGGCAGCGGTGGCTGGCCACCTACCGGGACCCGCTCGGCACCGGACTGATCGCGGTCACCCACGGCTGGGAGTCTGGGATGGACAACTCGCCCCGCTGGGACTCCCCCTACGCGGCGGTGCAGCCCGGGGACGACCTTCCCCCCTATGTGCGCCAGGACCTGGACAAGGTGTGCGAGGCGGACGAGCGTCCCACCGACGAAGAGTACGACCGCTACCTGTGGCTCATCGAAGAGATGCGCCGCGTCGGTTACCGGGCCGACGAGGTGGTGCGGATCGGCAGTTTCCTGGTGGGCGACGTGTTCTTGACCGCGCTGTTCGCGCTCTCCTGCGACGTCTTGGCCAACCTGGGGGAAGAATCCGGCCAGGACCCCGAGAAGATCGCCCAGTTGCGCCGGTGGGCTGCGCGTTCCCGGACGGCGGTGCTCGACACTCGCGACCCGGAGACCGGACTGGCCCGCGACTACGACATGCGCGCCCACAAGTGGATTGCTGCGCCCACCATCGCCGGATTCGCGCCGCTGCTGAGCGGCGGACTTGCACCGCAGGACCAGGCGGCGCTGCTCGCTACGCTGGAAGGCCCCGACTGGATGGGCCACCCGGACTTGGTCGCTGCAACCCCGCCCACGGTGTCCCCTTCCTCCCCCCAGTTCATGCCCAAACAGTACTGGCGAGGGCCGCAGTGGCCAGTGATTAGTTGGCTGTTCAGTTGGGCGATGCGCCGCAACGGCTTGCACGACACTGCGGCCCGCATCCGGGAAGAGACGCTGCGGCTCGTGTCGGACGGCACCTTCGCCGAGTACTACCACCCACTGACCGGTGCACCCCTGGGCAGCCGCAGCCAGTCATGGACTGCCGCGGTCGTGCTGGACTGGCTCTACGAAGACTAATCCGGCGGTTTCCGCTGCAGCATCGCCCCTTCTGCTCCCGCCCAAGGGTGCTCGGGTTTTTTCTTTCTCTTTCCCGTCATAACACGCCCGGTTTGGGATATTGGGATATATAGCGTTGAATGCAACGGTCAATCCGTTATTCGGGGCTGCTGCTACCCGTTTCTCCTTCGGGCGTGACTCCAAGATCACTAAGGGGTAAGATCACATCCCATTTCCGGGTAACTGTACTTTCTGTCCAGCCAGCAATTCCGGCGAGCATGCAAGGGGCGATAACGCTATGACTGGCGAAGCGCAGGACACCACCGGTACCGAGACGTGGCGAGACCGAGCAGCGAGCCTCGCCGCAGCGTTTGACAATATCGGCGACAACTACGACGAAGCCTTCCCCCATAAGGAAGGCCAGATTGAGTCCGTGCAACGGCTCTCCAGCCGGCTCCCCCAAGGAGCTCGTGTTCTTGACCTGGGCTGCGGTACCGGACTGCCCACCAGTCGCCAGCTCGTGGACGCGGGATTCCAGGTGGTCGGCACCGACATCTCCCCCACCATGGTGGAACTGGCCCGCCGCAACGTGCCCGAGGCGGAATTCCGGGTCGCCGACATCATGGGCCTCTCCGAAGAGCAGGCCTACGACGCCGTGGTCGCGTTCTTCTCCCTGCTCGTGCTGCCGCGTAAACGCATTCCGGAAGCTTTGAAAGCCATCCACCGGGCTTTGGTGCCCGGCGGCTGGCTCTGCCTGTCCATGGTCGAAGCAGACCTCGACGACGTGCCCATCCAATTCCTCGGCCAGCAGGTGCGGGTGAGCTGCTACCCCCGTGACGAGCTGCGCACCGTCGTGCAAGACGCAGGTTTCTCCATCGAAGACGAAACCGCCTTCTCTTACGCCCCGGCCAGCACCCAGGCCTATCCCGAAGTTCAGCTTTTCCTCATCTGCAACCGCGTCGGCTGAGACATTCCTCCTGGTCGCAAAGTCGGGGAAACGGGGCAGAATCCCTGGTGGTGGGGGTGCCGCTGTGTCGTTTCCCCGACACGCAATCCCCCACCGTCCCAGGCCTCGTTCATCGAACGCGGAGAACCCACACCCATGGATTCCAGATCCCGGAGGCACACCGCCTCCCCCACCACGTCCCGCACATTCGGAGTAGACGACCGCACCGCATCGTCTCCTGACGCTTCCCGACAATGCACCCTGCTCCGAGACCGCCTGGGGTTCCTCAACGACGCCACGATGGCGATCGGCGCCAGCCTCGACCCGGAGAAAACCGCGTGGGGTCTCGCGGACGCGCTGGTGCCGACCTTGGCGGACTTCGCCGTGGTGTACCTGGCTGACGCGCTGCGCCTGCCCCACGACCTGGACGCCAACCCGCCGGAACTGTTCTCCTCGTCGCGGCACCTGTGGCAGGCCGCGGTCACCCACGACAACCATCCGCGCTGGGAGGCCCTGACCGTTAAAGACGACACGTGGTCGCCTGAGCCCACCCACCCGGTATACCGGGCAATGGCCAGCGGAGACCCGGTCACCTTCAGCGTCGACGCGGACATTGCCGCTGTCCTCGACAGCAGCTCAAGGCACGACCTGGTGGGCTGCTCCCTGCTCGTCGTCCCGCTGAGCGTGCGCGGCCGGAAACTCGGGTCCGCCGTCGTCGCCCGGCACCCGGGCAGTCCCGGGTTCAGCGAGGTCGACATCCTCACCGTGCGCCAACTCGCCGCGCAGACCAGCCTCGGAGTCGACAACGGCTACCTGTACCGGGCCCGGTCCCGGGTCGGCGACTGGTTGCAGCGCAGCATGCTGCCGCAACTTCCGGAACGCCTGTCCAGCGTGGACATCGCCTACCGGTATGTCAGCAGCAGCCACACCGCCCAGGTCGGCGGCGACTGGTTCGATGCGATCCCGCTGCCTGGCAACCGGGTGGCGCTCGTCGTCGGCGACGTCATGGGCCACGGCGTACGGTCCGCTGCGGTCATGGGCCAGTTCCGGACCGCTATGCAGACTTTGGCAGCCATGGATCTGCCGCCCGACCACATCCTGCGCCACCTCGACGACCTTGCCCACCAGCTCGGTGACAGCTACCTTGCCACCTGCCTGTACGCGGTCTACGACCCGGTCATCCACCGCTGCACTATCGCAAGCGCCGGGCATGTGCCACCGGTCCTGCTGCGCCAGGACGGCACCACGGAGATCCTGCGGACACCCACGGGAGCACCGATCGGCCTGGGCGGGGTCGCGTTCGAATCCTTCGAGTTCACGGTGGCCGACGGGGACGTGCTCGTGCTGTGCACCGACGGGCTGGTCGAAACCCGCACCCGCGACGTGGAATCCGGGTTGGAGGTGCTCCGCTCCCACCTCACCGACCCGCAGCGGCCCGTGGAAGAACAGTGCCGCACCCTCCTGCAGGCGTTGAGCACACCCGATCAGGAAGACGACGTGGCGCTGCTGGTGGCCCGCCTGCGCGGGATTCCCAGCGGCGATTTCGCACAGTGGATGCTGCAGCCGCGGCCCACCACTCCCGGGCTTGCCCGCCGCCTGCTACGCACCACCCTCGCCGAGTGGGGGTTGGAAGAAATGACGGACCTCGTGGAATTGCTCGCCACCGAAGTCATCACCAACGCGGTCCGCTACGCGTCCCGGCCGATCGACCTGCGACTGCTGCGCACCGACATCCTGCTGTGCGAGGTCACCGACGACGACCAGCACCGCCCCGTGCTGCGCCAGGCGTCCGCCACCGACGAGAACGGGCGGGGCCTGCAACTGGTCAGCCACCTGTCCCGGCGGTGGGGTGCCAGCGCGAAAACCACCGGGAAAGTCGTCTGGTTCGAACTGGACCTGCCTGAAGGCGCCCGGCGGGGCACCGCAGACTGATCACCGCTGCAGCCGGTAGTCCAATGCGGTATGGCGGCGCCCCGAGGACGCGTTCCGGATCGCCTGGGCGATAGCACGCCGCGACCCGACCAAAACCACGAGTTTCTTCGCGCGTGTCACCGCGGTGTACAGCAGGTTGCGTTGCAGCATCATCCACGCACTTGTCGTCACTGGCACCACCACGCACGGGTATTCACTGCCCTGGGAGCGGTGCACGGTCAACGCATAAGCGTGGGTGAGCTCGTCAAGCTCCGTGAACTCGTAGCCGACCTCTTCGTTTTCGTCGGTGAGGACGGTCAGCGTCTGGTCGTCCAGGTCGATCGCGGTCACCGTGCCGAGGGTGCCGTTGAACACGCCGTTGGCGCCCTTGTCGTAATTGTTGCGGATCTGCACGACCTTGTCGCCGACCCGGAAGACCCGGCTGCCAACCCGCCGTTCCGCCACGCCTGGACGGGCCGGGGTGAGTGCTTCTTGGAGCAGCATGTTCAAGTTCCCGGCCCCGGCGGGGCCCCGGTGCATCGGGGTGAGTACTTGGATGTCGCGGCGCGGGTCCAGCCCGAACCGGCGGGGGATACGGCGGGCGACCACGTCCACGGTCAGTTCCGCGGCCGCTTCGGTGTCCTCGCAGGGGAAGAGGTAGAAGTCCGTCATGCCCTCCAACAGGAGGGGCTTGCCGGTGTTGATGCGGTGCGCGTTGGTGACCACCCCGGACTGGGCGGCCTGTCGGAACACGTGGGTGAGGCGGACACTGGGCACCGGTGAACCGTCGGCGAGCAGGTCGCGGAGCACTTGGCCTGCACCGACTGAGGGAAGCTGGTCGACGTCGCCGACAAGGAGCAGGTGGGCGCCGGGCGGCACCGCTTTGACCAGCTTGTTGGCGAGCAGCAGGTCAAGCATGGACGCTTCGTCGACGACGAGCAGGTCGCAGTCAAGCGGGTTGTCGCGGTCGTACGCGGCCTCGCCGCCGGGTTTGAGCTCCAGCAGCCGGTGCACGGTCGACGCGTCATACCCGGTCAGTTCAGTGAGCCGTTTTGCGGCGCGTCCCGTAGGCGCGGCCAGCATGATCTTGGCGCGTTTGGCTGCGGCCAGTTTGATGATGGAGGCCACGGTAAAGGACTTGCCGCACCCCGGCCCGCCGGTGAGTACGGCGACCTTGTTGGTCAGCGCGAGTTTGACGGCTTTTTCCTGGGCGGGGGCCAGCTCGGCGCCGGTCTGGCTCCGCAGCCACGCCAAGGCCCGGTCCCAGTCCACGGTGGCGAAAGACGCCAGCCGGTCGTGTTCGGTGTGCAGCAGCGCGCGCACCTGGTTGGCGAGGGCGGTCTCCGCACGGTAGAAGGGGAGCAGGTAGATAGCGGTCACTGATTCGCCGTCCCGGTCAGGGACTTTTTCGCGGACCACTCTCTCCTCAGCGACCAGCTCCGCCAGACAGTCGATGACGAGCGCCGAATCCACCTGGAGGATTTTCACGGCCTCGTTGATCAAAGTGTCCTCAGGCAGATAGCAGTGCCCGTCGTTGGTGAACTCGGAAAGGGTGAACTGGATTCCGGCTTTGACCCGCTGCGGACTGTCGTGGGGAATACCGACGGCTTGGGCGATTGAGTCCGCGGTTTTGAACCCGATCCCCCACACATCCGCGGCGAGCGAGTAAGGCTCCTCCCGCACCACGCGAATAGCGTCGTCGCCGTACTGCTTGTAAATACGCACGGCCAGGGAGGTGGACACTTTCACGGTTTGCAGGAAGACCATCACCTCTTTGATGGCTTTCTGCTCCTCCCAGGCCTCGGTGATGATTTTCGTGCGTTTCGGGCCGAGTTTCGGCACTTCCAGGAGCCGCTCCGGGGAGTTTTCGATAACGTCGAGCGCTGCCGCCCCGAAATGGTTGACGATGTGTTCTGCCAAGCGGGGGCCTATCCCTTTGACGAGCCCGGACCCCAGATAGCGGCGGATCCCCTGGACGGTGGCGGGCAGGACCGTGGTGTAGTTCTCCACCTGGAACTGCCGCCCGTACTGGGGGTGGGAGGTCCACCGGCCTTCCATGCGCAGCGATTCGCCGGGATGGGCGCCGAGCAGGGCGCCGACGACGGTGACCAGGTCACTGCCGCGTCCCGTGTCGACGCGGGCCACGGTGTAGCCGGTCTCCTCGTTGACGTATGTGATGCGTTCCAGCACTCCTTCCAGCACCGCCGGGCGGAAGGGTTCACCGGACGCCATCGAGGTACCTCCCAAGTGGTCTGAGGGGACAGCGGGGTTACCGCTGACGGTACCTGACGGCGCCGACCGGCGGCGGGGAAGTTCCGCGTCGCTTCTGGACACCCCGGTGCCGCGGTTGCCTCGCGGCATGCTGCGGCCCGCGGCCGCCAAGCCCCACTCGCGTCGCGGAACGCTTCGAGCTGGTAGGCCCGCCCTGCTGGCAGGGCGCTCCGGTGCGGGGTGGCCGTCGTGCCGCGGGCCGGTTGGGCATGCCCGGGCCCGGCACAGCCGGGCAGTCAGACCGGGCGGTCCCCTTTGGGGCGGCCCGGCTGAGCAGGGTCCCCGTGTGGTGGCGGACTACTGGGCGGGCTCTGCCCTGCTTCACTGACCGGAGACCCGCCCCGTGGTGCTGGCGGAGCCTCCGGGGTGAACGTCTGGTCCCCGGTTGAGGGCTGCGCCCCTTCTTCCAGGCTTTTGAGCCGCTGCTGCATCACTTCCAGGACCGGAACCCGCCGGGCGTGCGCCTCCTCGTAGGCGATGAGGTCCCGCAACTGTTCCTGCGACAGTGCGCGGATGCGGTGCTGCAACGTCCCCAAAGGCAGGTGCTCGTAGTCCGGGATCACCAGATCGTCACGGCGGAGTTGTGGCATGGGATCTCCTCGTCGTCGGTGTGGCCCGGCAGGTCACACAGTGGTGAGCGCCACCTTGGTCCAGCCCGGTTTGTGCTGGCCGAAAGCTTCATAGGCGCGCAGCACGTCCCCGGTGATCGGTTCTTCCTGGGTGAGCACCGACGTGATGTCGAGCTGCTGGGAGGTGATCATGTCCAGCAGTTTCGGGATGTACTTGCGGTGGTGGCAGCTTCCCGCGTTCAGCGTCAAGTTCTTGTTCATGGCCAAGCCGATCGGGAAGATGCGGGCGTTCAACGGGTAGTTTCCGATGATCGCCAGCGTGCCGGCTTTAGCGACCGCTTCCACGGCCCACTGCAGCACTTGGGCCCGCTCGTCGCTGAGGATTTGTGCGGTCTCCCCGGGGCGGGCGCTCGGCACTGTGGCGGCGTGCTCCTTCTCCAAGCGGTGCACGTCGTCTTCCGCGGCCACCGCGGGGCCGCTCTCCGGACGCTGCGCGTCTACTCCGACCGCGTCAATGACCCGGTCCGGGCCGATTCCGCCGGTCAGTTCCACCAGGGCGGCCACGGGGTCTTCCACGTTGTAGTTGATCACTTCGGCGTGCAGGCCGCGTGCCTGTTCGAGGCGGCTCTCCACCCCGTCGACGGCCAGGACCCGGCCTGCGCCTTGCTGCCAAGCGCTGAGGATGGTGAAAAGTCCCACGGGGCCGCAGCCGAACACCGCCACCGTATCGCCGGGGGTGACTTCGGCGAGCCGGGCACCGAACCATCCGGTGGGGAACATGTCGGCCAGCAGAATGCCTTCCTCGTCACTGACCCGCTCCGGCAAACCGATCAAGCCCACGTTGGCGTAGGGCACGCGGACGCGTTCCGCCTGGGTGCCGTGGAAGGCGCCGTTGGCTTCCGGTCCGCCGAGGAACGCGGTCCCGGACCGACGCCCGGCAGGGTTGGCGTTGTCGCATTGGGAGAAGTAGCCGGCACGGCAGTAGCTGCACGCGCCGCAGCCGATCGTCGGGGAAATCACGACGCGGTCCCCGGGGCGGAAGTTACGCACCCCGGGGCCGACTTCGGTAACAACCCCCACCCCTTCATGGCCCATGATGGTGCCCGGCCGCATGCCCGGGATAGTGCCGCGCAGCAGGTGTAGGTCGGTGCCGCAGATTGCGCTGGTGGTGAGCTGAACGATCGCGTCCTGGGGATCTTGAATGGTCGGTTCGTCGACGTCCTCGACCCGGATGTCCCCTACTCCGTGCCATACCACGGCTCTCATGTCGTCTCCTCCTCGCATCAGTGCGGACCCCCGCGACGGCACAGCCCAGCGGCCGTGTGCGGTGTGCCGCCGCTGTCTCGCAGCTCCCCGGACGCGTGTGACATCTATCCAGGGGCACCGCTCTCAACCCCCGATTTGCGAGAAACCAGGGGCGACGCTGCGGCAGCCGGGGCATCCCCGGCAGCAGGCGGGAGGAAGAACACCCGCGGGATAGGCAGGCCGTTGACCTGCGAGGGCCGTGGACGCGATCGGGTTGCGCTAGGCAGCTGGGCTGTGAGGAGGACACTCGCGAGCCGGGATCCGCTACGGCGTCCGAGAAACGCGAGGTGAGAGCGGTCATCCTTTGCCGGATGCGCTCTGGCCGCCCCGGAGTGTGGAAGACCGTCTACCGATGCGCGGCCCCGTCTAGCCGAAGAACCCGAAGTACCACAGTGCGCAGTTCGTGCCCACAGCGGCGGCCAGGGCGAGCATCACCCCGGTCACCGACCCGGAGCGCAGGCAGCGGACCAGGTACTCCAGCGACACCACGTTGTTGAGCAGGAAGTACCCCAGGTAGAGCGCTTGGAAGAAACCGTCGATGGTGAGCAGTCCAGGGTAGTACCAGCCGTCACCGGTGTACAGCTCGGTGGTGGCGAACCACTCCCAGGCGATTGATGCGCCCCAGCCGAGGGGAATCTGGATGATCGGGATGATCAGCAGGGGGAGCAGTTTCACGAAGCTCCACAGGCTCGGCTGCTCGGCGTAGCGGGCGCGTTCGGCGCGCCGCCGGGCTCGGGCGAGCTCCTCCTCGTAGCGGCGCCGCTCTTCGTAGCGCTGCCGTTCTATTTCTTGGGCGCGGCGGCGCTGCTCTTCATAGCGTTGCCGTTCCCGTTCCTCGGCGCGGCGGCGCAACTCCTCCTGTTCCCGGCGTCGCCGTTCTGCTGCGGGCGAGTCCCGGTACAGGTCGGCGTAGGCGGCGTCGCGGGACGGCGGGGTGGGCGGGGTCGCAGGCGGCATTGCCGCGGTCGGCGGGGTCTGCCCGCCCGTGTTCTGTCCGTACACCGCGGTCGGCGGAGTCTGTCCCCCGGTGTTCTGCCCGTACACCGCCGTAGGCGGAGTCCCGCCTCCCGGCCCGGTTCCCGTGTTGAGCACCGACGTCGGCTGGTGGGGGTCGGCCCCCGGGGGAGTAGCGATCGCCCGCGTCGCCTGGTGATCCCCCTGCACTTCGGTAGCGGCATACCCCCCGCTCTGCGTCCCCAGCACGGCGGTCGCATCCCCCTCAGTGGCGGGTGCCCCGTTGAGCGCCGCGTTCATCCGGGCAACCTGGTCCTGGATGCCGCGCATGAAGACCGGAGGCAGCCACGACGAACCGACCGGCACGTCGCCGAGCGCGTCCAGCACGTCCCCCGGGCTGGGGCGATTCCGCTCGTCCTTGGCCAGACAGGCTGCAACCAGGCCGCGCAGGCTCTCCGGCACCCCCGACAGGTCCGGTTCGTGCTGCAAAACCCGCATCACCATGGTGGGCATCGCGCCCTCACCGAACGGGCCCACGCCGCTAGCCGCGTACACCAGTACCGCGCCGTAGGCGAACATGTCGCTCTTCGGGGTGAGCGGAGCGCCCTGGACCTGCTCGGGCGACATGAACCCGGGGGTTCCGATGATCGACTGGGTGGCAGCAGTGCCTTCAGTGGCCCGAGCGATACCGAAGTCGATCACCCGCGGCCCGTCCTCCGCCAACAGCACGTTGCCGGGTTTCAGGTCGCGGTGGATCAGTCCGACACGGTGGATCTCGGTGAGCGCTTCGGCCAAGCCGGCCGCCAGCACGCGCAAGCTCGGCTCCGGCAGCGGGCCGTGCTCCCGCACTGCCCGGTCCAACGGCAGCGACGGGACATAGGCGGTGACCAGCCAGGGCACCTCACCGTCAGGATCGGCGTCGATCACCGGGGCGGTGAACGCTCCGCTGACCCGGCGCGCAGCCGTGACCTCGCGAGCGAACCGCTCCCGGAACGACTGGTCGGCGGCCATATGCGGGTGGATCCGTTTCACAGCCACCGGTCGCCCTGCCGCAGAGCGACCGAAGTACACCTGACCCATACCCCCGGCACCCAGTCGCCCGATCAGCCTGTAGCGGCCGATCCGTTCCGGGTCGCCGTTCTCCAAGGGGCCCACATTGACCTCCGCTGTGCACCATGCCATCCCGACTTCTGCGATAGTAACGAAACCGGGAGCCTGCTCTGGGCGAGCCGAACGCGGCCCTCCCCGGCACCTGCCGGGCTGTTCCGCGTCCGGCTCGGTTCTCCTCGCGGTCTTACCGACTCGCGGTCTCAATATCGGTACACAGCCAACGGTAGTCGGCGTGGATCACCCGAAGCGCCAGCGCGTGGCGCCGCTCCCCGTAACGGACAACCCCGTTGATCTCGGTGACTCCCGGCTCGTAGGCCTCCATCCACACGTGGCGCAGCCGTGGCCGCTGCCGCATCGCGAAACAGCCGGCTTGCCCCTGCAAGCTCCGGTAGGCGTCCTCGGAAAGCCCCCACCGCAAGTGGTCAGGGTTGCGGTGGCCGGCGAGCACTTCGGCAACGAGCTGGGTGAAGTGCGGCCAGTCTTCCTCTGGCCGGATCCGGCGGCGGGCCGGGCACGGGGGGATGCGTCGAGTGTGGCGCACATAACGGTGGGCGTCCGCAGCGGTCGTCATAGCGCCTCCTTCGGAACGGCTGGATTTCCGGAATCCGTCACCCGTTCCAGAGTCGCTCCGCGGCCTTCTCGACCATCAGATCCGAGTTTTCCCGCGCACCTTTCCTGTTGGTCCGCATATCGACCAGTGCTTCACGATCTGCTGTTTTCTGTACCCCTCCTGTTATCCGGTGCTCGCCATACTGGTCGCGTGAGTGATGTGTACCTCGCCAGTCCCGTCCCCATCGGCCTCGCCCACCGGGGCGGCTGGCTTATTGATCAGCGCGGGCAGGTCCGTACCGATCTGGAGAACACCGCGGCCGCGTTCGAACACGCGGTGCGCTTGGGATACCGCTATCTGGAAACCGATGTGCGGGCGACTGCTGACGGGGTCCTCGTGGCTTTCCACGACCCCGTGCTGGACCGGGTCACGGATCGTTCCGGCGCGATCGCCACACTGCCCTACGCTGAAGTAGCCCGGGCGCGGGTCGGCGGCAGCGAACCGATCCCGCTGCTGGAAGACCTGCTGGGCTCACTGCCTGATGCCCGGTTCAACATCGACGTCAAAGCCGACTCGGCCGTCGAACCGCTGCGCCAGGCCCTGCGCCGCACCAACGCCTGGCACCGGGTGTGCGTGGGCTCCTTCAGCCAGGCGCGGCTCGAACGGGTGCGCCGCACCTTCGACCGGCGGGTAGCCCTGTCCAGCGGTCCGGTGGACGTGCTGCGGCTGCGGGCCGCCTCCCTCCTGCCGCTGCTGCTGCCGCTGGCCCGCCGCGACGTTTCCTGCGTGCAGATCCCCGTGCACTACCAGGGGTTTCCTCTGGTCACCCGGGACCTGGTCGCAGCCGCACACCGTCTCGGCATCCACGTCCACGTGTGGACCATCAACGATCCTTTTCTGATGGAACGCCTCCTGGACGCGGGAGTGGATGGCATTATCACTGACAACGTCACCGCCCTGCGGCGCATCCTCGTCGACCGCGGGCTGTGGCCCGCGACATCCACTTCCTGACTTCGGCGGCCTGGTGGCCGCTGGTGTTGTGACCCCATCCCCCACACGAGAGAAGCATCGCCGTGTCTACTTCCCTCCCGGCGTCCGCGCCCACCCCTTCCAGTTCCGACGCTGAAGCCAGGCTGCTCCGTAAAGAACGGCGGGCCTGGTACATGTACGACTGGGCGCAGTCGGTGTTCAACACCACTGTGATCACGGTCTTCCTCGGCCCTTACCTGACTGCGCTCGCCTCCGGGGCTGCCGGTCCTGACGGCAAGATCAGCGTGTTCGGCTGGATGATCACGCCCGCTTCCCTCTACCCCTATGCCACGTCCCTGTCCGTGCTGATCCAACTGGTGCTGCTGCCCGTGCTCGGCGCGGTGGTCGACACCAGCGGACGCAAACGGGAACTGCTGGGTGTGACCGCCTACCTCGGTGCGTTCGCCACCATGGGCCTGTACTTCGCGGCGGACGACCGCTACCTGCTCGGTGCAGCCCTGTTCGTCGTGGCCAATGTCGCGTTCGGGGCTTCTATCGTGGTCGCCAACTCGTTCCTGCCCGACATCGCCTCGGAAGAGGAGCGCGACACTGTCTCCTCCCGAGGCTGGGCGATGGGCTACCTGGGCGGGGCCCTGCTGCTCACCCTGAACCTGGCCCTCTTCCTCAGCCATGAGAGCTTCGGCTTGGAAGAAGGCCACGCGGTGCGGATCTGCATGATGTCGGCGGGCGTATGGTGGGCGATCTTCACCATCATTCCGGTGGCACGGCTCCGCAACCGGCGCGCCGGGTCGCTGGAGGTCCCGGCACAGCGGATCGCTGTGGGCCGCAGCTTCGCGCAACTGTGGCACACCATCACCAGTCTGCGCGCCTACCCCCGCACCCTGCTGTTCCTGGTCGCCTACATCATGTTCAACGACGGGATCCAGACCGTCATCGCCTTCTCGGCGACCTTCGCCGACCAGGCGTTGAAACTGGACCAGAGCGTGCAGATCGGCACCATTCTCATGGTGCAGTTCGTCGCATTCGGCGGAGCGCTGCTGCTCGGCGCGATCGCCCGACGGGTCGGCACGAAGAAGACCATCCTGGGCAGCCTCGTGGTGTGGACCGCGGTGGTCGCGGTGGCTCCCCTGCTGCAGGAAGGCGCGGCCGTGCAGTTCTTCGCGCTGGGCTTCTTCATTGCGATCGTGCTGGGCGGCACCCAGGCGCTGTCGCGGTCCCTGTTCTCCCTGCTCATTCCCAAGGGCAAGGAGGCGGAGTACTTCGGCCTCTATGAGATCAGCGACAAAGGCTCGGCGTTCCTGGGGGCGCTCGTGCTCGGTGTGGTGTTGGACACCACGGGAGGCGACTACCGGCTGGCGATCCTGTCGCTCATCGTGTTCTTCGCGCTCGGTTTCGTGCTGCTGCTGGCCGTCAACCTTCCCCAGGCGATCCGTGCCGTGGGGAACCGGGTCCCCGAAAAACTCTGAGCGGGTCTCGGCTGCGCGGCGCGTCTGCCGCGCCCGGGGAGGAAGGCGGGCCGTGGGCTCGCCTTCTCCCCTCGCCGCAGTCCGGACGCTTGTCCGGGGTGCCGTGCTCCCCGGTCTGGAGGCCGGGATTCAGCCTGCGCGGTAGGCGCACCACTTGGGTCGTTTCCTGTTTCGTCCGGTCCGGTCCGCTGGAGGCGGGGGCCTTCCCCGCCCGTCCAGCGGTGAGGAGGGTATGCGCGGCGTGGCTGAGCGCCGCCGAGCACCCGGCGGGCGAACCTGGGTGGCGGGTACGGAAGATCCGCCTAACGCGGACGCAGCCGGTCCGCTTTTCAGGACACCATGCTCAAGGGCTGCAATCCTGGTGTGCCTGGGCTGCACGCCCAGCAACCGGGTCCGGTCCAGCGGGCTCCCGGGTCCTGATGCTGCGTCTGCGCGTCCCGCTGCCCGGAACATCCCGCGCAAAGTTTCCCTAAAGCTCCTTTGAGCTGGGCAGATTCCGTGTCCGTGCCGCAAGGGCGGGCGTCCACAATGCGGAGGTCAGCGGTCCCGGCTGTGGGGCTGCTGTGAAGGCGGGGCATTGTCGCACGGTTGGGTACTCACCGTCCGGGGAATCTTGAGACCGACCACTGCGTTCATACCCATGAGACCGCAAGAGCGCCTGGAGGCACCCATACGATGGCCGAGCGAGCACTTCGCGGAACCCGACTTGGGGCGATTAGCTACGAAAACGACCGCAATACCGACCTGGCTCCGCGCCAGGAGGTCACCTACACCTGCCCTCGGGGCCATCGCTTCGCCGTCACTTTTGCCTCGGAAGCGGAAGTCCCGGTGACCTGGGAGTGCCGCTTCTGCGGTGAGAACGCTCTAGTGGTCAACGGCGAGAAGAAACCGGCAGAAGAGAAGAAGACCAAACCTGCACGGACCCACTGGGACATGCTGCTGGAGCGGCGCAGCCTGGAAGACCTGGAAGAGGTCTTGGCGGAGCGGCTGGAAGTACTCCGCGCTCGGCGCCGCGAAGAGCAGAAGCAGATGCGTTCTCTGTCTCAGGAGCGGCGAAGCGCCTGAGGGCAGACGAAGGGCGGTCCAGGAGCGTCCTGGACCGCCTTTTGTCATTTCCGCGGTGCTCAGTCAGCGGAAGTCGGCGTGGTGAACGGATCGTGGCTGCGGCCCACCAGTTCGGCGATCGACCCGAAGACGGCGGTGGGGCGGTAGGGGAAGCGCTCTGCGGTGGACGCGTCGGAGATCCCCGTCAAGACGAGGATGGTCTTCATTCCTGCTTCCAGTCCGGAGCGCACGTCGGTGTCCATTCGGTCACCGATCATCACCGTGTTCTCCGAGTGCGCTCCCAGGGTGCGCAGCGCCGAGCGCATCATCAGCGGGTTGGGCTTGCCCACGTAGTAGGGCGAGCGCCCGGTGGCCTTCTCGATGAGTGCGGCCACTGCCCCGGTCGCCGGAAGCGACCCTTCACGGCTGGGACCCTTCTCGTCCGGGTTGGTGGCGATGAACCGGGCACCGTTCTCCACCAGCCGGATGGCGCGGGTGATCGCTTCGAAGCTGTAGGTGCGGGTCTCCCCCAGCACCACGTAGTCGGGGTCGCTGTCGGTGAGGACGTATCCGGCGTTGTGCAACGCGGTGGTCAGTCCTGACTCCCCGATCACGTACGCGGAGCCGCCGGGCCGCTGCTCCTGCAGGAAGCGGGCCGTGGCCAGCGCCGAGGTCCAGATGGACTCCTCGGGGATGTCCAGTCCGCTGCGCAGCAGCCGCGCCCGCAAATCCCGAGGAGTGTAGATGGAATTGTTGGTCAACACCATGAAGCGGGTGCCGTTGGCGCGCAGTTCCGCGACGAACTGGTCAGCCCCGGGGACAAGGTGCTCTTCCCGGACGAGCACCCCGTCCATGTCCATCAGATAGTTGTAACCGGATTCTTGCATCACGTACCGATTGTCCCATTGGTGGCCTGTACGGTGGGCCGCGCGACGCGGTGGCGGCGTCCGGTGAACCGTGGCTGGTGCCGTTTGCAGCAGGCCGGTTCCCTCTCTGGTGGCCCCGCTCCAGGTGTCCCGGCGCCGGACCGGTATCGCGGATCGTGTCCAAGAGGTCACGAGGGCGGCCCGCGACCGGAGTCTATGCGTCTTTGGCGGGGGGAGACAGGGGATCGCGGCAGGGTTTCGCCGTCTCGGCTTCCCGGGGTCCGGCAGAGTGCGACGGCGGCCCGCGGCCCTGGACGGGCGGAAGCGGGGGCTTAGCGGAGGGCGGGCGGGGCGCTGTCCCCCGGGCTGTTCCCCGGGTCGGGTTCGTCGTAGATGATGCGGCCCTGAATGATGCGGCCGGCACCGGGCCGCGGGTCACCGCCCGCGGGGGATGCGCCGGAGACGTAATCCTGCAAGGTGAGCAGGTCTGCTTCCATGCGGGCGCGCATCCGCTCCACGCGCCGCTGGAACCAGCGGTTGACGGCTCCGCGGAGCAGCGGGCGGGTCACGGGAAGGGCGAGGAGCGCACCCAGGATCCCGGTGAGGAACCCGGGGAGGATGAGAAGGGCGCCGCCAGCCAGCAGCATCAGAGTGTCCACCAGGTCAGCGCGGGGCGGCACCCCGGTGCGCAGCGCCTGCTGGGCGTCGAGGTAGGCGCCGCGTCCGGCTCGGCGCACCACCAGCACGCCGGTGAGACTCAACGCGCCCAGTGCCACGATCGTCCAGGCCACGCCGATCTGGCCGGCTACGAGGACGATCAGCCCGATCTCCACCAACGGCAGCGCCATGAGCGCGAGCACGGTCAACAGCGGCATAGTGCCCCATTCCACGCCGGATACCACTCTCTTCTTTTCAACGCGGCATTCCCGCGATGCGTTCCCCCTGCGGGGAATCCGCGCGGGAAGAACCCGCGCGGCAGGGCGGTCGGGCGGGACGCAGCAGGCCACCGTCCCGGCCTCCAGATCAGCCGGTGGGGGACGGTTCGGTCTTCTGCTGGTCCAGCTGCCCGGTCCGCAGCGCACTCCCCGCTGTGCGGCGGGCCCGGACGAGGGCAGCGACGACCGCACCCAGCCCGGCGAGGGTCAGCGCAAGCTCGGGAAGCGCGCCGAGCCGGGTTGCCGGGGTCAGTCCGCGCATCGCGGGAATCTCCGCGACGTGGACGGCGGGTTCCGCTTCGGGTGAGCGGTAGAGCACCTGTCCGCGGGCGTCGACCACGGCGCTGATCCCGCTCGTGGCGGCGATGACAGCGGGCCTGCCGTGCTCGACCGCACGCAGCCGGGTAATGGCCAGCTGCTGGTCGGACTGCCCGGTGAAGTTGTAGTTCGCGTTGTTGGTGGGCTCCACGATGATCTGCCCGCCTTCCGCGACGGCTTCGCGCACTGGGCGGTCGAAAGCGATATCGAAGCAGATGGCTACCGCGACCGTGGTGCCGTTCAGTTCCACCGCCCCCGGCTCGGTGCCGGGGACGGCGTCGCTGCTCACCTGTTCCAGGCGGGAGATGACGGTGGCGAACACGTCGCGGAAGGGCACATACTCCCCGAAAGGCACCAGGTAGCGCTTGGTGTAGTGGTCGCCGGGTCCGGTGTGCGGGTGCCACACCACGCTGCGGATCTCGCGTTCGGTGCCGTCGGGGCTGTAGCGGGTGATGCCGAACAGCAGCGGCGCCCCGATGTCCGCGGCGGCCTCGGAGATGAGGGAGGCGGCGTACGGGTCGGCGTAGGCGTCGATGTCGCTGGCGTTTTCCGGGAGGATGACCATCTCGGGCTGGGGCACTTCGCCTTCGCGGACCAGCCGTGCCAGTTCATGCACGCCGTCCACGTGGTTGCGCAGCACCTGCATCCGTTCGCCGAGGATGTTCATCTCGCCCACGTTGGGCACGTTGCCTTGGACGAGGGCGACGGTCACGGTGCGCTCCTCGTCCAGAGCGGTGGCGTGCAGGGCCAGGGTGCCTCCCAGAGGGAGGAGCACGATCGCGGTGAGTCCGCCGGTGAGGGCGAGCAGCGGTTGGCGTGCTCCCGGTTGGCAGTAGACCCCTTTCAAGGCGCGGGCTGCCGCGACGAGTGCCGCACCGGTCAGCGCGACCATGAAGGTGACCAGTGCGGAGGAGCCGAGGGCGGCATAGCCCGCGAACGGGCTGTCTGGCTGGCTGAACGCCAGCTTGCCCCAGGGGAAGCCGCCGAGCGGGAAGCGTGCGCGGACGAACTCCTGGACCACCCACAGTGCCGCGGTCCACAGCGGCCAGCCGGGCAGCCGCGCCACCAAGGCGATCCCCATCGCCATGGGGATGAAGTAGACGGTTTCCGCGGCGGCGATGACCAGCCAGACGTCGATGCCGAAGACTTTCTGCCAGTGGACGAGCGGGACCATGAGGGAGGCCCCGGACAGCGCGCCCAGCCAGGCAGCCCGCCGGAGGTCCACCCCGTAGACCGCGGCTAGCAGCAGTGCCGGGCTGAGAACCGCGAGAGGCCACAGGCCGTACGGTTCTAGGGCGGCCAGCTGGGCCAGCCCGGACAGTGCAGCAGCCAGTGCGCGAAGAAGCAGGGTCACGCGCCAAGCCTACGGGGTGGTGGCGGGCGAGGGGAACGCGCGGGACTGCGGGGGTGCGGAGAAAGGCCCGCCCACCCTTCGGACCGGTTCCGTCCCGTAGGCGGCGAGCTCGGAGACCGTTGTCTACTGGATGTTCGGGCCTTTTCCGGGTCCAACCCCCCGCCCGGCTGCGGTGTACTGGTCCTCCCACGCCGTGCGCCGAACCTGGTACATGGCGCGGCGTTTAACGCACGAGTGCCCAGGCCGCGAGCCGGTCCGTCCAGCGCTGGACTGGCCGCCAGCCTACCCAGACTCTCGCGCTGGTCCACCACCGCGTGCGTCCGTGTGTCGGCCGCACGAGGGCGGAAACAGCGCACGGCTGTGACGCCGTGGTCTGGTTGACGGCGCGTGTCAGGCTAACGCAATGCCGCTGCTGATGCCAGTCCTCACCGTCCCGAAAAAATCGATCAATTCGATCAGAGAATCGATCAATTTTTGCGGATAGGTAGACAAATCGATCACTCTGGTGTTCGATCTGAGTGACATACCGATCCGTCATCGGTCAGAGACGAAGGAGCTGTGCACTCATGGCCGAGATCGTCCTCAGCGGCGTCGACAAGGTCTACAGCGGCGGCGTCAAAGCCGTGGACAACCTCAACCTCGAGATCAAGGACGGCGAGTTCATGGTGCTCGTCGGTCCGTCCGGATGCGGCAAGTCGACCGCGCTGCGGATGATCGCCGGCCTGGAGGAGATCACCGCGGGCACCCTCACCATCGGCGGCAAGGTCGTCAACGACCTCCCGCCGAAGAGCCGCGACATCGCCATGGTCTTCCAGAACTACGCCCTCTACCCGCACATGACGGTGGAGCAGAACCTGGCGTTCGGTCTGAAGCTGCGCAAGACCCCCAAGGCTGAGATCGAGCGCCGGGTCAAGGAAGCCGCGGCCATGCTCGGTCTGGAGCCCTACCTCAAGCGCAAGCCGGCCGCGCTCTCCGGTGGTCAGCGCCAGCGTGTGGCGATGGGCCGGGCCATCGTCCGTGAACCGCAGGCGTTCCTCATGGACGAGCCGCTGTCCAACCTGGACGCCAAGCTGCGCGTGCAGATGCGCGCCTCCCTGCACCAGCTCCACGAGCGGCTGGGCGTCACCACCGTCTACGTCACCCACGACCAGGTCGAGGCGATGACCCTGGGCGACCGGGTGGCGGTCCTCAAGGACGGCAAGCTGCAGCAGGTCGACACGCCCAAGAACCTCTTCGACCACCCGGTCAACCTGTTCGTCGCCGGGTTCATCGGCTCGCCCGCGATGAACTTCGTCAACGCCCGCATCGAGGCGGAGAACGGCGGCGCCGCGCTGCGCTTCGCCGAGCACGTGCTGCACGTCAGCGAAGAGAGCCTGCGCGAGCACCCCGGCCTGGAGAAGTACTTCGGCCGCGAGATCATCCTGGGCATCCGCCCGTCCGACTTCGACGACGCCAACTTCGCTTCCCACCGCGGCAGCACCATCAACGTGACCGCCAACGTCACCGAGGAGCTCGGCACCGAGATCAACGTGATCTTCGCGGTGGACGCCCCGCCGGTGCAGCACGAAGCCACGGCCGCGCTGGCTGCCGGGGCCGCCGGCAACGGGGACAGCGACGACGCGGCGCTGCCGCTGGCCGGTGAGAACAAGACCTTCTTCACCGCCCGAGTCAACCCGCGCAGCTCGGTCCGCCCCGGCCACCCGATCTCCTTGACCGTGGACACCCGCCGCCTGCACTACTTCGACCCGTCCAGCGGTCTGGCCATCGGCCACCCCGCCAACACCGCGGCCGGCGTCTAGTCGACGGAGCGTTCATCGTCCACACTTCGGGGCGTCCCTTGCCGGGGCGCCCCGACTGCTTGCAGCCCGGTGCGGCCGCAGCTCAGTCCAGCAGCGCCAGCATTCGCTCCGCCGACGCCTGCCACGTCCACTCGGCCAGCACCCACTCCCGGCCGCGTTTACCCATCGTCTGCGCGGTCTCCGGGTCAGCCAGCAGAGCTGCGGCATGCTCGGCGACCGCCGCGGGATTCCGGCCGTCGACCACGAACCCGGTGTCGCCGTGCTGCACGGTGTCGGGCGCTCCCCCTGATGCGCCGACCAGCACCGGGAGTCCGCTCGCAGCAGCTTCCAGGTAGACGATGCCGAGCCCTTCCGCTTCCAAGCCGAACCGCCGGGTCCGCGAGGGCATAGCGAACACGTCGGCGGCAGCGAAGAACGCGGGCAGCTCCGCGTGCGGGCGGCCGCCCGTGAAGACGACGGCCTCGGCCACCCCCGCCCGTTCCGCGAGCGTGTGCAGACGCCGCTCATCCGGTCCTTTCCCCACGACCAGCAGCCGAGCGTCCGGAACCCGTTCCCGGATCTGCGGCAGCGCTCTGATCAGGGTGTCCACGCCTTTGCGCGGTACGAGACGCGCCACACACAACACGACCGGCGCGTCCCCCAGCCCGTAGCGGCCCCGCACCCCGGAGCCGTCCACGTCCGGGTGGAACAGGTCAGGGTCCACCCCGGGCACAAGCCGGACCAGTTTCTCCCGGTCCGCGGGGGCTAACGCGCGCTCCAACGCGGACCGGGTGAACCGGCCCAGGTAGGTGAGGGCATCGACATGCCGTCCGATACGGCGCAGCAGCGCCCGCGAACCCGGCAGCCGCGCCCACCACACTTCGTGTCCGTGCGTCATGGCGACAATCCGGCGGGCTCCGGCCGCGCGCAGGCGGCGGGCTGCTAAGCCCAGCGGGGCGGCCGCCCCGAACAGCACCCGGTCGCAGGCGTACTCCCGTAGCAGCGCGGCGGCCCGGGCAGCCACCCGCGGCGTGGGAAGCAGCGTGGTGGCGCGGTCCCGGACTACGGGAAAATCCAGCCGCGCGTCGAAATCGCCGTCCCCCGGCGACGTGGAGGTGTAGACGACCACGCCACCGTGGCAGGCCAGGCGGACGGCCAGTTCATAGCAGAACGTCTCGATTCCGCCCTGGCGCGGTGGAAAGTCGTTGGTCACCAAGAGTGTCCGCCCCGGCATCAGTTCAGGCCCCCGTCCTTTGTCGTTTCTGGTCCTGACCGTGGTTTTTAGTCGCCTCAGCCGCATATCCACAGCAAGACCCACCGGAGCCGGTCAAACGTTATACGGAAATCTCTCCCTTGCAGGGAGGACAGCATGAGGCATGCGCCGGCCCCTGCCCCTTCCTCTGCCCCCATCGCGCTGGAACGTGCAGACCTGGGGGGTTTCGCCGGTGACGCACGGCGCCAGGAAAAAGGCAACGGTCATACCCCACGGCGGCAGATGACCCGAAAAGCGGAGTCTGTCGCTGTGTTCCCGCAGCACCTGCCCGCTTGACCGCGCCCGGGCCGGTGTGGCGCCCCTTCCCGGCTGGTCGGCAGCACACCACGGGGATGCCGGAACCGGTGCACCGGCATCCCCCGTGGCTTAGAAGGACGGTCTGCGGCTCGGGATACTGCCCGCGGGCTGCCGCGGCAGTGGCGGTGTCAGCCCACCGAGGTGTAGGCGACCACGCCGCGCATCAGCTTGTCGGCGGCCTGCCGCGCCGTGGTGCGCACCCCGCTGTCCTCCGGCACGGCCTGGGCGATCTGCCCCAGCAGGTCGATGAGCTGCTTCGTGGAGCGTACGAAGTCGCCCGCCGGCATCCCCGCCTCGTTGAGGATGTGATCCAACTGGTCGCCGCGCGCCCACCGGTAGGTGGGCCAGACGAAGCCCAGATCCGGTTCCCGCAGGAAGGACACGCGGTGCCGGTGTTCGATATCGCTCAGCTCGCCCCACAGCCGCATCATGGCGTTCAGCGCCTCCTCGACAGGGCCGGACGGCACGCGGGCGAACACCTCGTCAGGCCGCCGCGACTCGTACACCAGCGCGGACACGCAGGCGGCCAGCTCCTCCGGCCCCAGCGCATCCCACACGCCGCGCCGCAGCGACTCGGCTGCCAGCAGGTCCAGCTCCGAGTAGATGCGGCTGAGCAGCCGCCCGTCCTCGGTGACGGTGTCGCCCTCCAAGTAGTCCAGTTCCTGCAGCACTCCGCAGACCCGGTCGAACGTGCGGGCGATGACGTGGGAGCGGCTTTCGATACGGCGCTCCAGTTCCTCGGTCTCCTTCTTCAACCGGAAGTAGCGTTCCGCCCAGCGGGCCCGGTCCTCCCGGCCTTCGCTGTGGTGGCAAGGGTGCTCTCGGATGCGAGCACGCAACTCCGCGATCTCCGGGTCCTCTGGGGCCCCGTCGCGCACCCGGTGCCGGATCGGAGCCGTGGGAAGAGTCTCCAGTTTGCTGCGGAGCGCTGACGCCAGGTCGCGGCGCGCCTGCGCGGAACGCGCAGAGAACGACTTCGGTATCCGCAGCCGCCCTGTCGGCTCCACCGGGATCGGGAAGTCGTTGGCGCTGACCCGTTTCACCTGGCGGTTCACGGTCAGCACGAGCGGGACAGGCAGCGGGCCCTTGTCCAGCCCCGGGTCCAGCACGACGGCGTAGCCGGCGTGGCGTCCCGACGGGATACGGATGATGTCGCCGGTGCGGAGCGCACGCAGGCTGCGTTCCGCTTCCTTGCGGCGTGCCGTGCGCCGGTTGCGTTGCGCGGCGCTCTCCAAGTCGGAGAGCCGGCGGCGCATCGCCGCGTACTCCATGAAGTCGCCGCGCGGGTCGTAGGCGGCTTTGGCGTAGCCTTCCAGCGCCTCCTGCTGGGCGCGGAGCTTCCGCACCAGACCCACCACGGAACGGTCCGCCTGGAATTGGGCGAAGGAGGACTCCAGCATGGCCCGGCCGCGTTCCCGACCGACCTGCGCGACCAGGTTGACCGCCATGTTGTAGGACGGCTGGAAGCTGGAGTTGAGCGGATAGGTGCGGGTGCCCGCCAGCCCGGCGACCATCTCCGGGTCGGTGCCTGGCTGCCACACCACGACCGCATGCCCCTCCACGTCGATGCCCCGGCGTCCCGCACGGCCGGTGAGCTGGGTGTACTCGCCAGGGGTGAGGGCGACGTGCGTCTCCCCGTTCCACTTGTCGAGCTTTTCGATGACGACAGTGCGGGCGGGCATGTTGATGCCCAGCGCCAGTGTCTCCGTGGCGAACACGGCGCGGATCAGGCCGCGGGAGAACAACACTTCCACCACTTCTTTGAAGGTGGGCAGCATCCCGGCGTGGTGGGCGGCGATCCCGCACTCCAATGCCTGCAGCCACTCGGAGTAGCCGAGCACGTTGAGATCCGCCGGAGGGATCTCGGCGCACTGCCGTTCCGCGTACTCGCGGATCTCTGCTGCTTCCTCCGGGGTGGTCAGCACCAGCCCGCTGGCCACGCACTGGCGCACCGCCTCATCGCAGCCCGCCCGGCTGAAGATGAACGTGATGGCGGGCAGCAGGCCTTCGCGGTCGAGCTGTTCGACGATCTGTGCCCGAGTGGGCGGCGCGAACCTGCTCCGCGGCCGGGGAGCACCGCCGCGGGCCCGCGCCTGCGGGTGGCGGCGCTGGTAGGCCAGTTGGGTGAGGCGGGCGTCCTCTTCGGCGAACCGGATGAGTTTCGGGTTGACGTGGAGCCGTTCCCCGCCGACCTCGATCTCCACGGTGCGCTGCCGGGCATGCCGGGACCGGCGGCGTTTCCGGGAGCCGCGTCCGTTCTTCTCCTCTTCCTGCCCGGTGTCGGTGCCCTCCGGTTCCACGAACAGGTCGTGGATGCGGGTGCCCACCATCATGTGCTGCCACAGCGGCACGGGGCGTTTCTCGTCCACGATCACCGACGTGTCGCCGCGCACCTGCTGGAGCCACTGGCCGAACTCCTCGGCGTTGCTGACCGTGGCGCTCAACGCCGCGATCTGCACGGATTCGGGCAGGTGAATGATGACTTCTTCCCACACCGCGCCGCGGAACCGGTCAGCCAGGTAGTGCACCTCGTCCATGACCACGTACGCCAGGCCCGACAGTGTGGCGGAGCCCGCGTACAGCATGTTGCGCAGCACCTCGGTGGTCATCACCACGACGGGCGCCTCACCGTTGATGCTGTTGTCCCCGGTGAGCAGCCCCACCTTGTCGGAGCCGTACCGGCGCACCAGGTCGGTGTACTTCTGGTTGGACAGCGCCTTGATCGGGGTGGTGTAGAAGCACTTGCGACCGTCACGCAGCGCCAGGTGGACAGCGAACTCTCCCACGACGGTCTTTCCGGAACCGGTGGGTGCGGCGACCAGCACCCCATGCCCCGTCTCCAAGGCTTTGCAGGCCCGGATCTGGAAGTCGTCGAAGTCGAACCCGTAGAGATTCTGGAACTCCTCGATGGTGGGGCTGGACTCCTTTTGTCGCCTGCGGAACTCGGCGTAGCGGGCGGCATAAGTGCTCATACTGGTCAGCCTAGAGGGTGGGAGGGGCAACGCGTCGTGTTCTTTTACTCACCGTGGCTGGCCGATGGCCATACCAGGCAAGACCGGTCTTATCGGTTCAGTGGTCGGTCACCATGCGCACCGAGCCGGGGCGGACCTCGCAGACCAGCGGGGGTGCGGCGAGACGTTCCCCGTCGGCGTGGGCGACGACGTCGCCGGCCACGCTGAGGGAGACATGTCGGCCCCGCAGCACGGTAACCTCGGGCAACTCCAGGTGGGATCCGGTGAAGACGCGAGGAAACAGGCGGAGGAAGCGGAGCCGGCCCACCTCGCGGACCACGATCACGTCGAGCAGCCCATCGTCGGGCCGGGCCTGGGGGCAGATCAGCATGCCGCCGCCGTAGCAGCGGGTGTTGGCCACTGCCACGAGCATTCCCGTAGTCTGTACGCGCTGCCCGTCGACGTCGACGGTGTAGTCGAGCGGGGTGAACGCGCCGAGCTCGGCGAGGACCCCGGCCACGTAGTCGAGACGGCCGAGGCTCCTCCGGAAACGGTTGACCCGCTCGTTGACGCGGGAGTCGAATCCGCAGGCGAGCAGACTCAGATAGTGGCGGCCCGCCACATGTACCGTGTCCACCTGCCGTGTGTGCCCGGCCAGGATAGCCTGGGCGGCCGCATCAGGTGCGCGGGGCAGCCCCAGTTCGCGGGCGATATCGTTCCCAGTGCCCGCACCCACCACACCCAGCGGGATGTCGGTGCCGACCACGGCTTGCAACGCCAAGTGGACCAGGCCGTCCCCGCCGACGGTGACGAGCACGTCGGGGCGCTGCGCGACGAGCTGGTCGACGAGCCGGGCACTGTCCCCGGCTGACTCTCCCATGAGCAGGCGCACCTGGGCGCCCCGCGCACGCAGCCGCTCACGCAGCGCGGACGCGACGACGGCGGCTCGGCGGCGCCCGGAAGCGGGGTTGACCAGCAGGGTGACAGTCGGCACGGGGGATGGAGGGGGTTGCGGCGCAGGCCGGGCCTGGCCTAGTCGGACTCAGTGGATGGAGCGGTCTGCTTGTTCAGCGGGGAAGGCACCGCGGTCACCGGGACTTCGCCGCGCTGGATCGCGATCTCCTCGGGGGTCAGGTACTCCTCAGGGATGTCGAACTCGCCGTCCTTAGCGCCGAGCACGAACGCTTCCCACTCTTCAGGAGTGAAGAACAGGATGCCTTTGTCCGGGTTCTTCCCGTCGCGGATCGCCCGGTAGCCGTCGTCGAATTTCGCGACCTCCACGATCGCTTCGGAGTCGTCCCGCGACAGCGAGGACCGCATCCACACCACGTTGCTGGTGTCGTGCCATTTCTCGTTTCCGCGAGCCTCAGGCGGAAGGTCGCGGCGGGGCGTGGCGGAAGTGTGCTGTTCGTCCATGGGGCTCTCCCGTGAATGGTGTCCGGATCTCACGACCGGCGCGGGATGCTAGCGGTTCGACGTGCTTTCGGTCGTGCTGTCAAAGTCATTGAGCGGGGAGATCTCGTCGTCGTCAAGCTCTGCCAACGGATCACGGTTCCTGCTGCGGCGCCGGTCGTTGATGAAAGCGATCAGTTCCGCTGTTTCAAACAGCGCCACCATCGGAATTCCCAGGGCCAGCATAGTGAACGGGTCCCCACCGGGAGTAGCAACGGCGGCAAACAGGAAGATCAGGAAGATGATGATGGACCGCCACTTGCCGATGATGCGGTGGGACAGCACCCCCATGAAGTTGAGCAGCACCACGATGAGCGGCAGGACGAAGGCAGCGCCGAACACCGCCAACATCATGATCATGTAGTTGAGGTAGTTGTCGAGGGTGATCAGCGCGGTCGCACCCTCGGGGGCCAGGGAGAACATGATCTCCATGCCCTTGGCGGTGACGTAGTAGGCCAGCACCGTGCCCGAGAAGAACAGCGGGACCGCGAACCCCACGAACAGGTAGGTGTAGCGCTTCTCCTTGCCGCGTAGCGCGGGCGCGACGAACGCCCACAGTTGGTACAGCCACACCGGGCTGGAGACCAGCAGGCCGACGATGACAGCGACTTTGAAGCGCAGGTTGAACCCGTCGAAGATGCCGGTGAAGTTCAACCCGCAGTGGTCGCTGCCGCGCACCTCGGCGGAGAGCGAGCAGAAAGGCTGCTGCAGGAATTCCCACACCGGGTCGAAGACGAGAAAGCCGACCACGAGGCCGACGCCGATGGACAGCATCGATCTGAGCAGCCGGTCCCGCAGTTCACGCAGGTGCTCCATCAGCGGCATGCGCGCCTCAGGGTTCGCCTTCCGCTGCCGTCGTGTCCTCATCGCTGTACGTGTTCTCCGCCTCACCCGGTACCGACCGCGTGCCTCCCCCGTCCCCACGGGTGGTCACGCGACTTCGCTGGTTCGCCCCTCGCGGCTCAGGTCCCGTAGGGGCGCTGGATGCGTTCCCCGGAGTTGTCCACGATCCGCTGACCTGGCGGAAGCTGCGGGTAGCTGCCCGACTGCTGCTGGGTGCCGGGCTGCTCGGTGCGGGCCTCGGCCTGGTGGGTCTGGTCTGCGGTCTGCTGGGAAGTAGTGTCTTCCTCGCTCAGCCCTTTGGCTTCCGCGCGCAGGATGCGAGCGCTGCGGCCCAAGGAGCGCGCCAGCTCGGGCAGCCTCTTCGCGCCGAAGAGCAGCAGCGCGATTACCAGCAGGATGAGGATTTCTCTGGGCCCGATGCTCATGGTTGTGTCAGCCTCTCTGTGCGGCACTGCCTGCGCCACCGATGGTACGTCCTGGTCTGGCCACCCGTCCGGCGGGTGGGTGGTGGCTGGTCTCGCGGACCGCCGCGCGCAGCAGGTCCCATCGCTTCCCTACCGCCGCGTGAGCGACGCGGAGTTCGTTCGCTAACTCCTGGGCACCCGTGCACGATTGCACCGCGCACGCCCCTGCAGCGAGCGCCCCGGCCGCAACGATGAGCACGGCAACGGTCCACAGCACGTCTTGAGCCTACTCAATCCAGGGCGTAACACCACCCTCAGCGCTGGGGAACGTCGGGTCTTTCCTCCGCATACCGCTGCAGCGCCCGTTCAGCCAGCTCCCGGACCCGTGCCGCGAGCTCCCCGGGGGCGACCAGACGCCCGGTAGCGCCCAGCCGCAGCGCCAGCCGCACCGCCCAGCCGGGCTCCGGCGTGCGCAGTGTGGCGCGCACCCGTCCTCCGGGCAGTTCCTGCACCTCGGAGCAGACGTACTCTTCAGTGACCCAGCGCGCCGCAGGCTCCAGTTCGAATGTGACAAAAGCATCGTCGGCGGAGCGCTGCAGCACCCCGCTGCTCAGGTCGCGGCTGCGTACCCCGGCGGGCACTTCGGCAGCCACCGGCAGCACGTCCAGTTCGAGAATCCGGTCCAGGCGGAACAGCCGCACGTCGCGGCGGAGGCGACACCACCCTTCCAAAAAGTAGTGCCCGTCCTGCACGACCAGCCGCATCGGGTCGACTTCGCGTTCGCTGACCCGGTCGGCATAGCCGGACAGGTAGCGCAGGTGGACTCGGCTACCGGACTCCAAGGCTTTGCCGATGCGGTGCCGCAGCTCGGCGACCTCCGGGTTGTCGTCCACGCGCACGTCGACAGCGTCGGCGAGCTGGCCGGCAGCGCCCGCCACGTCGCGGAGCTTCTGCTCCACCCGGGCGAGCGCGACACTGTCCACGCCGGGCAGGTCACGGAGCAGGCGCAGCCCGACGACGAGGCTGGCTGCCTCGTCCGCGGTCAGCCGCAGGGGGGCGGCTAGGGTGTCCGCGTTGGAGATGATGATCTCCCCGGTTTCGGCGGCAGCCTCCACGTCCACGTCGATGAGATCGCCAGGGGTGTAGCCGGGTAGCCCGCACATCCACAGCAGGCTCAGGTCTTTGAGCACCTGTTTTTCGGTGAGTCCGAAGTGGGCGGCGACCTCGCTGACCCGCACGTCGTGGCTGAGGGCGTAGGGCACCAGCATGAGCAGGCGGCGCAACTGCTCAGTGGAGGTTCCGGCTCGACGCGACGCGGGGGGACGCGGCGTGCCAGGGAGTGGCGCGGGCGGGTCTTCGTCTGTCGCGGCCGCGACGGGTGCAGCTACGACGGCGCGCAGGTGGGCGACCACGGCTTTCCGGGCCTGTTCCGGTTCGCGTACCACCACGTGCTCGCCGTATTCGGCGACCCGCGCAGCCAAGTCGGCTTCGTCGACGTACGGGTACTCCACCACGTCCCATCCGGTGCCGCCGGTGCGCTCCCCCGCGACGATGCGCCGGGCGGCGCGGCGCAGCGCGTGGGCGGCGTCGGTGCGCGCCTCCAGCACTGCTACCTGCTCGGGTTCGGGCGGGCGCGCGTTGATCAGGGAACGCACGTCCACA
Source organism: Thermobifida sp. (assembly GCF_017577275.1). Classification (NCBI taxonomy): domain Bacteria; kingdom Bacillati; phylum Actinomycetota; class Actinomycetes; order Streptosporangiales; family Nocardiopsidaceae; genus Thermobifida; species Thermobifida sp. Next base: position 39,249 of record NZ_PITY01000019.1, on the reverse strand, counting down.
TCCTTCGGCACTTGCACCGGGGGAGCGCTGGTGTGGATCTGCACGTCGCCGACGATCCGGCTGAGACGGAAGACGCGGCGGGCACGGCGGTCCCCGTCGTAGCCGGCGACATACCAGTGTCCGGCGACGTTGGCGACCCCCCACGGTTCAAGCTCCCGGGGTTGTGGCGGGTCCTCTCCGGGTTTGCGGTAGTCGAAGCTGATGGGGCGGCGGTCCCGAACCGCCTGCCACACCGAGGGGAACGCGGGCTCGTCGGCGCCGAGAACCGGGGTGACCGCGGGCAGTGCCGCAGCGTCCACAGGCACTCCGACGCTGCGCAGTTTGAGCAGGGCGTTGGCGGCGGCCTCGCCGAGGACAGCGTGCCGCCAGGCGCGGGCGGCCAGGCCGAGTACTGCGGCCTCGTCGGGGCGCAGGTCGATTGGGGGGAGTTCGTAGTCGTCGCGGGCGATGCGGTAGCCGTCTTCGTCGCTGAGCGGATCGTGGCGGCCGGTGATGATCGGAATCCCTGCGTCGCGCAATTCTTTTTTGTCGCGCTCAAACATGCGTTTAAAGGCCGTGTCGCTTTCGACGTCCCCGTAGCCGTGGACGGTCGCCCGAATCTCTTGGGCACTGAGGAAACGCCTGGTGGCCAGCAGGCAGATCACCAGATTGAGCTGCCGTTCGGTCTTGCTCTGCGACATTTCCCGCCTTTCTGGACGCTGCCCGCGTACACGTGCGCCGGTTTCCCGGAATCGCGCCACCATGAACGGTACCGTGGCGCGCGTGATCAGATGGCGTGATGGACGGGTCCGTGACCTTGGCCGCTCGTGGCCTGGTGCAGTGGAGCTTGTCGTGGAGCTGGCCAGCGGGGAAGGCGAATGCCGGGCACTGGCCTATCCGGCACTGGTCGGCGACCCGCAACCGGGTGACCGGGTGCTGCTCAACACTACGGCGTTGGCGCTCGGGCTGGGAACCGGCGGTTATGCGTTCGTGATCGCCTTGCCCGACCGTCTGCCGCCCGACCCGAAAGGCCCCGGCCACTTGGTGAAGGCCCGCTACACCCCGATGCAGGCCACCGTGCTGGGCGCGGACGAGCAAGACTCCGAGCACCATGCGCTGCTGCGGGACGCGGACGGGATCGCGGGGATGCCGGTGGTGACCGCGGACCTGCACTCAGCACTTCCCGCCGTGGTGGCGGGGGCGCTGGCGGAGCGTCCCACCGCCCGGGTGGTCTACGTGATGCTGGACGGCGGGGCGCTGCCGCTGTGGTTCTCCCGCACCGTGGCGCAGTTGCGCGCGGCCGGGCTGCTGGCGGGGTCGGTCACCGTGGGGCAGGCGTTCGGCGGGGATGTGGAAGCGGTGACCGTGCACACCGGGCTGCTTGCAGCCCGGCACGTGCTTGCCGCTGATATTGCGGTGGTGGCGCAAGGGCCGGGCAACCTGGGAACGGGCACGCCGTGGGGGTTTTCGGGGGTGGCCGTGGGTGAGGCGGTCAACGCCGCGGCAGTGCTCCAGGGCCGTCCCGTGGGGGCGTTGCGGGTGAGCCAGGCCGACCCGCGCCCGCGGCACCGCGGGGTGTCCCACCACAGTGTGACCGCCTACGGGCGGGTGGCGTTGGCCCGCGCCGACGTGGTCGTGCCGCTGCTTGACGGGGAGTTCGGCGCGCGGGTGCGTGCCGAGGCTGCCGTGCTGGGCGAGCGGCACACTCTCGTCGAGGTGGAGGTCGACGGCCTGTTCGCGGCGTTGGAGGCCGTCCCGGTGCGGTTGTCCACGATGGGGCGCGGGCTCGCTGAGGATCCGGCGGCGTTCCTGGCAGCGGCGGCTGCAGGCCGGTACGCGGCCCGGATGCTGGGTTGAGGGACCCGCTGCCCGGGTAGTGCGGCCGGACCACGACGCGGGGCGGGGATCGATCCCCGCCCCGTCTCCGGCTCCGGGAAGCCGCTACTCTTCGGAGTTCTCCTTGTCGTCCGTGGACTCGTCGTCCTTGGCCTCCTCGGGAGCGGCTTCGCTTTCTTCCACGACCTCCGGCTCCTCTTCCTCTTCAGGCTTGGAGTTGTAGGCGCCGAGCAGGTCGACGACAAAGACGAGGGTGCCTTCCGGCTGGCCGCGCTCCGCAGCCTTGTCGCCGTACGCCTTGTCCTTGGGGATGACGAGCAGGACACGGCTGCCGACCCGCTGGCCGACCAGGCCTTCGTCCCAGCCTTCGATGACCCCGCCGACCCCGATCTGGAAGTGGAGCGGGTCGCCGTCGGTGTCTTCGTTCTCCGCGGCGGCGCGGTCCTCCAGCCCGGTGTTCCAGGTGGAGTCGAAGACCTCCCCGTCGTCCCAGCGCACGCCGGTGTACTGGACGACGATGTTCTGCCCCTTGGTGATCTCGGGCCCGTCGCCTTCGATGAGGGGGATGGCCTTCACGTCCTTGGGCGGGTCGGTGTCCTCCGGGATCGTGATCTCGGGCATGGTGCGCCCCTTGTCGACGACGGTGGGCATGTCCTCGCCGACGTCGGTGATCTGCTCACCGGGGACCACGTCGCCCTTGCCGTGGCGCGCGACGATGTCGACCACGGACACGGACGCTCCCTCGGGGGGCTCCTGCCCCATCATCTCGTACTGGCTGCGCTCCTCTTCAGTCGGCGGCGGGAAGAGGAACACGATCCGGGAGCCAACCGACTGGTTGACGATGGATCCCGCGAGGTCGTCGGGCATCCGCGTCAACGACAGCAGCTCGGGGGCGTCGTGCTCATAGGTGGAGCTGACCTGCTCCCCCTTGCCCTTGTCGGTCCACTGGTACTCCACGATGTGGGCGACCACGAGGTCGGTGTCGCGGATGAGGGCGCTGTCGTCTGTCCCGTGGTGGGCGACACCCGCGATCCGCTCTGTGGGCGGCTCGATGTCAGGGAAGGAGATTTCGGGCTCTTCGCCGACGGCACCGCTGACGACCGGGAGGCGGCTGTCGTACTCCTGCTCCGTCCGCATCAGCGCGGGGGTCTGCCACTCTTCGGGGATGACCCCGCATCCGGACGCCCCCAGCATCAGGGCGCTCACCGGCACCGCAAGGGCCACAGCCGCACGTCGACGCATGTTGTCACTACCTCAAGAGTCTGGCCACGGTCTCCGACACACTATCGGAGAGGGAAGGATGCCGTATCCGAGTAAGAGGTCGTTAAGAACTTGGGGGCACGTAACGGAATCGCGGTAGTTCTGCGACGATTCCGTGCCGTGCCCCGCTCTGTCATGCGTCGCCGGTCCGCTTCTGGTAGGCGTCCAGGATGTGCTGGGGGATCCGGCCGCGCTCACTGACCTCGTACCCTTGGGCCTGCGCCCACTTGCGGACCGCTCTCGTGTCGACCTTTGGAGTGCGGCTCTTGCGCCGGGGCCGGTTGGCGACCTTGCGTCCGGCTTTCACGTACGCCTCGAAGATGGAGCGGAGATCCTCGGCGTGGTCGGCGGACAAGTCGATCTCGTAGGTGACCCCGTCGATGCCAAAGGTGACGGTTTCATCGGCTTTGGAGCCGTCGAGATCATCGATGAGTTCGATAACCGTCTTCCGTGCCACAGTCTCTCCCCCTTTATTCTCGCTTTGCCGGCGTAAACACTATCGAATTACTGGGAAATTCCCGCGCTGCTTCCGCCTTCCCTTCGAGTCTTTCCCTGATATTGCCCGAATGCGACTCTCCTCACACCGGGACTTTCCTTCACCGGCCTCTCTAAGGTCTATACCTCTGCGGACCGTTCTCCTACCTTGATTGAACACTATGGGGGATGCGTCCGCCAAAGTATAAAGAAGACCCCGCATTTCTGCGGGGTCTTCCGATAGGCTCCCGGCCCGGTTGGCCCGGTTTCCGCAAACCGGTCTCCGCGGGGTTTTCAGGAAATCTTTCCGATGCAATCCTTCAAAACGCGACCGTGTTTCGGAAACTCCTTTCCCAGGGTAGGGGTCAGAACTCGACGAGGCTGCGGGCACCGCGTCCGGCGTGCAGCTCGGCGAGGGCGTCCGGCACGTCGTCCAAACCGATGGTCCTGCTGACCAGGGAGGAGAGGTCCAGCTCCCCGTCGCGGTAGAGCTTCAGCAGTTCCGGGACGTCCGTAGCAGGGTCGCTGCTGCCGTACAAGCAGCCCTGCAGGGTGCGGGCGAAATGGGGGATCTCCAGGGCATTGAGGGTCAGCGTGTCCGTGGCCGCGCCGAAGCCCACCACGGTGGCGGTGCCGCCGCGGCGGGTGCAGGACCAGGCGGCTCGGATGGTAGCGGCCCGGCCCACGCATTCGATGGCGTGGTCGACTCCCCGCCCGTCCGCGAGGGCGCGGATGCGCCGGGACAGGTCATCGCTGGGGGTGAGGAAGTGCGTGGCCCCCAGGGAACGGGCCAGCTCCTCTTTTTCTTCGACCGGGTCGACCGCGATCACCATGGCGGCGCCTGCGAGACGCGCCCCCTGGACGGCTGCCAGGCCGACCCCGCCCAGGCCGATCACGGCCACGGACTGTCCGGGACGCACCTGGGCGGCGTTGCGCACCGCTCCGACCCCGGTGAGCACCGCGCAGCCGAGGAGCGCGGCCTCGGTCGGGGGGATGTCTGCGGGGATCGCCACGCACGCGCTTGCGGGGACCACGGTCTCCTGGGCGAATGCGGCCACCCCCAGGCACGGGTGGACGTCGGTGCCGTCGGCGAGGGTCCCCCACACGCGGCGGGAGGCGTCGGCGGCGTTGGCGCACAGGTAGGGCTCGCCGTGGGTGCAGTGCCAGCAGGAGCGGCACGGCGGATTCCAGTTGAGCAGCACCGTGTCTCCGACGGACAGGTCGGACACTCCTGCGCCGACGTCGACGACGTGTCCGACTCCCTCGTGGCCCAGCACGGCGGGCATGGGGTGGGCGAGCTTGCCGGAGGCCAGGGACAGGTCGGAGTGGCACACCCCGGCGGCGGCCATGCGGACCCGGACCAGTCCGGGGCCGAGCTCGGGCAGGGCGACCTCTTCGATGCGCACGGGTTCGCCGGGGGCGCGGACCACAGCTGCGAGTGTGGTGGGCATGGTTCTCCTCGGGGTGGGATTGGTCGTGGGTGAGGTCACGGGAGCTGGACTGCCTTGACTTCGCAGAACTCCTCCAAGCCGAAGCGGCCCAGTTCACGTCCGTTGCCGGACTTGCGGTAGCCGCCGAAGGGCGCGGAGGGGTTGAACCGGCCGCCGTTGATGGCGACTTGACCGGTCCGCATCCGGCGGGCCACGGCGAGGGCCCGGTCGGTGTCGGCCGACCAGACCGCGCCGGAGAGGCCGTAGTCGGTGGCGTTGGCCAGTTCCACTGCGTCGTCGACGTCGCGGTAGCCGAGCACGGTGAGCACGGGTCCGAAGATTTCTTCGCGCGCGGCTGCGGCGTCGCGGTCCAGTCCCGCCAGTACGGTGGGGGCCACGAAGTATCCCTGTTCGGGCACGTCGGCGTCGGGTCCACCGGTGGCGAAGACCGCGCCGTCCTTGCGGGCCTGCTCCAGGTGCCCCAGGACGCGGCGGTGGGCGTCGGCCGAGGCCAGCGGCCCGATACGGGTGGCAGGGTCAGCGGGGTCGCCCATGGGTTTGCTGCGGGCCGCGTCCACGGCGAGGGCGACCGCTTCCTCGTAGCGGTCGTGCGGCACGAGCAGGCGGGTCAGGGCGGTGCAGGTCTGGCCGGAGTTGAGCAGGCAGTCGGAGACGACGGCTTTCACCGCGGTAGGCAGGTCGGCGTCGTCGAGGACAACTCCGGCGGATTTGCCGCCGAGCTCCAGGGCGACCTTCTTGACGGTGGCGGAGGCCACTTCGGAGACGCGGCTTCCGGCACGGGTGGAGCCGGTGAAGGAGATCATGTCCACGTCCGGGTGGGCCGCCAGTGCTTCGCCGACTACGGGGCCGGTGCCGGTGACGAGGTTGAACACGCCGGGTGGGAAGCCGACGGAGTCGATGATCTCGGCGAGGAGGAGCGCCGAGAGCGGGGCGATCTCGCTGGGTTTGAGGACGACGGTGCAGCCCGCGGCGAGGGCGGGGGCGATCTTCGCGACGATCTGGTGCAGCGGATAGTTCCACGGGGTGATGGCGCCGACGACGCCGATGGGTTCGCGGAGGATGAGGGAGTTGCCGATCTTCTCGGTCCAGGCGAAGTCCCGGGCGGTGGCGACGGTGTCCCCGAGAACAGTGAGGGGGAGTCCTACCTGGATGCGGTCGGCGATCACCTTGGGCGCGCCCATCTCCGAGGTGATGAGGGCGGACATCTCGGTGGCGCGCACGGCGAGTTCGCGGCGCAGGGCGTCCAGGTGGGCGAGGCGCTCTTCCAGGTCGGTGGTGGACCAGGCGGGGAAGGCGCGGCGGGCAGCGTGGACGGCGTGGTCGACCTCCTCGGTCCCGCACAGCGGGATGGTGGCGATGTCCTGGCAGGTGTAGGGGTTTTCCACCGCCATGCGGTCGCTGGTCTGGGGGGCGATCCACTGGCCGTCGATGTAGATTCGGTCGGTGGTGATCACGGTGCCTCCAGGCGTGGTCGGTCAGGCGAAGGCGCTGATGCCGGTGAGGGCGCGGCCGATGATGAGTTTCTGGATCTGGCTGGTGCCCTCGTACAGGGTGGTGACGCGGGCGTCGCGGAGGTACTTGCCGGGCGGGTATTCGTCGATGTAGCCGTAGCCGCCGAAGACCTGCATGGCGTTGTTGGCGGCACGCACCGCGGTTTCGGTGGCGTACAGCTTGGCCATGGATGCGGCCGTGGAGAAGGGTTCTCTCCGGTCGATGAGGTCGGCGGCCCGCCACACGAGGAGGCGGGCGGCGTCGGTTTCCACCGCCATGTCGGCGAGCATTTCTTGGACGAGCTGGAATCCGGCGATGGGACGGCCGAATTGGACGCGTTCCTTGGCGTGGGCGAGGGCGCTTTCCAGGGCGCCGCGGGCGGCGCCTACGGCTCCGGCCGCCACGGAGACGCGTCCCTTGTCCAGGGCTGCCATGGCGATGCGGAAGCCTTGGTTCTCCTCACCGAGGATGGCGTCGGGGCCGACCCGCACCTCGTCGAGGAAGAGCTGGGCGGTGGGCTGCCCCCGCAGGCCGAGTTTGCCGTGGATGGTGGTGCGGGTCAGTCCCGGGGTGTCGGTGGGCACCAGGAAGGCGGTGATGCCTTTGGGGCCGGGTCCGCCGGTGCGGGCGAAGATGATGGCGACGTCGGCCCAGGTGCCGTTGGTGATGAACATTTTGGAGCCGGTGAGCACGTAGTCGTCCCCGTCGCGGACGGCCTTCAGGGACAGGGAGGCGGCGTCGGACCCGGTGTCGGGTTCGGTGAGGCCGAAGCAGCCGAGGAGCTCCCCGGAGCACAGGCCGGGCAGCCAGCGTTGCCGCTGCTCTTCGGTGCCGTAGGTGGCGATGGACTTGGCGACGAGGCCCAGGGAGACCGAGACCAGGCCGCGGACGGAGGAGTCGCCGCGGCCGAGTTCTTCCATGACCAGGGCATAGGAGACGTGGTCGCCGCCCACGCCGCCGTACTCTTCGGGGATGGTCATGCCGAGGAAGCCGAGTTCACCGAGGCGCGGTACCAGGTCCCGGGGGACGCTCTCGGCGCGGTCCCACTCTACGACGTGGGGGGTGATCTCGCGGTCGACGAATTCCGCTGCCATGGCGCGCAGCGCGGTCTGTTCCTCGGTGAGGGTGAAATCCATTCCGCACCCCAAAACCTATCGCTGTTAGTTTTCTTGCGTGCAGACTAGGACATCCGGCTCCGCTACAGAACCCCGGGGGTTTCCTTGACCGCGCGCTCTCTTGCTGCACTGAAGACGTCTGACATCTGATCCGTATCCAGGGTGCGGGACGGGCCCGTGGTGTCCCTCCGCTGCTGGACGGGACACCACGCCCTTGTCGCCCCTCTGTACGTCACTGTCCGCTGATCAGTCGGGCAAGCTCCACGCGAGAGCGGATCTGCAACTGGCGGAAGATGTTGCGCAGATGGTGCTCCACAGTGCGCGGACTGATGTAGAGGCGCTGCGCGATCTCCCGGTTGGTGGCGCCCTCCGCCACCAACCGTGCGATCTGCTCCTGCTGGGGGGTCAGCCCCGCGGTGGGTGCGGGAGTGTCGTCGAGCGCCTCCCCGGTGGCACGCAACTGCTCCTTGGCCTGCTGCAGCAGCAGCGGCGTCTCCAACCGGGTGAACGCCTCCACCGCGGCCCGCAGGTGGGGGCGGGCCGCGGACGGCAGCCGCGAGCGGCGCAGCAGCGTGCCGTACGCCATCCGGGTCCGCGCCTCCTCGATACCGCCGCCCCCGCCCCGGCGGTGCAGGTTGAGCGCCTCCTCGAAGTATTCGCGGGCGGTCTCGCCGTCGCTCAGCAAGGCCCGGCAGCGGGCGACGAGCGCCAAGTCGTTGGGGCTCTGCGTGGCGTTGGCCCACTGCTCGAAGCTGGCTAGCGCGGCCTCAGCCCGCTGGGTCTCCCCTATGTGCACGGCTGCCTCCACGTAGTGGGGCACGCTCAGCAGGCGGATCGTGGGGTGGCCCTGGCAGGGTTCGCTGCGCGCCAGCTCTTCGAGGCGGGTCGCGGCCTCGTGCATCCGGCCCCGGGTCAGGTCGAGGTAGGCCAGGGCCCACTCGGTGAGCGCCCGCGCCAAGCCCAACGGCCGGCTGTCGGTGTGCTCGGTGACGGCCGCCACCCGGGTGGCGCATTCTTCCGCGTCCCCGCGCAGTGCCGCCAGCATGGCCAGGACAGCCAGGTGGTGGGCGGCGCAGTTGCGCTGCCCCGTCTCCGTGGACAACCGCAGCCCCAGGGAAGCGTGTTCGGTCGCGGTGGCCAGCGAGCCGTGGAGGAACTCGCCGTAGACGGCGTAGGACAGTGCTTTGGGCACCATCGACACGGTGCCGCGTACCCCGGCGCGGGCGATCGCCCGGGCGGTCTGGCGGCGCGCCCCGATCGCGTCACCCAGGCGCAGGGACGCCACGATCGACCGGATCAAACCGAGCGGCTCATCGTCGTCCTCCACGAGCTCCACCGACCGGCGGAGCGGTTCCAGCGCCGCCGCATAGTTCCCCTGGAACGCCAGCATCGAGCCTTCCAGGTATGCCAGCCCGGAGTCGCGCTGCGGGTCGGACACGTCGAGGGTGAGCGCCTGGCGTGCCGCGGCGATGAAACGGCTGATGTCCCCGGCGAGGGAAGCGGCGTCAGCGGCGCGCAGCAGCAGGGCCCGGGCCTGCTGGGGGTTGTGGTCGGCGAGCTCGCGGGCCGCCGACATCAACTGGTCGCAGCCTTGGACCGAGTCTTCTTCTCCGACCGCCCGGTAGCCGTTGACCATGTCCGGCAGTCCGCGGATGCGGGCGATCGGCACATAGGGAGCGGCCTGTTTGATGAGGATGGTGCTGCGGCTGTACTGGCCTGCCGCCCACGCCTGGTAGGAGGCTTCCGCGAGGCGGTTGGCCCGCCGGCTGGGTTTCGTGGTCAGCTCAGCGGCCCGCTCCAGCAGGATCGACGCCTCCTGGGCGGTCAGGCCGGGCTCGCCCGCCGAGACCGCCGAGGTGATCTCGTATCCCAGTTCCTCGTCGGGGCCCCGGGTGGCTGCGGCGCGATGCCACAGCACCCGGTAGCGGGGGCCGCGGCCGTCCAGCAGCCGCGCCATCTCCAAGTGCGCCCGGGTCAGCTCGGCGCTGGTCGCGCGGCGGCACACCACTTCGCCCATCATCGGGTCGGTGAACTCCACCCGGTCGGCTTCCACGTAGAGCAGCCCGGCCCGCTCTGCCCGGTCAAGTGCCGCCACCGGGTCGTAGTCGCCGTCGCCCTCCGCGGTCAGGACCGGGACCGCCACCCCGGGTTCCACGGCGGCCAACAGCAGCAGCCGGGACACGTCCGCGGGCAGGAAGTCCAGTGTCTCGGCGTAGGCGTCCATGATCTCCGCGGGCAGCGGCAGCATGACCGACAGCGGTTCGGTGCCGGCACGCTGGGCGGGGGACAGCGATGCGGCGTAGTGGCGCGCGACCATAGGGTTGCCGTGGGCGCGGCGTACGAGTTCGCTGCGCACCGCCGGGTCCAGGTCGGGCGCGGTCTCCTCCAACACCTGGTGGAGGGTCTCCTCCGTCAAGGGGGCCAAGCGCATCCGGGGCAGCCCGGACAGTTCCCGGGGCGCGGTGTCCCGGGTGGCGAACAGAATCGCCGCCCGGATCCGGTTGAGACGGTGGGCGGCAAAAGAGAGCAGGGACAGCGAATCGGGGTCGACCCATTGGGCGTCGTCGACCACGCACACGAGAGGGCGTTCGTGGGACAGGGCGGTGACGAACGCTAAGACTGCGACCGATAGCGCCAACCGGTCGTCCTCGGCGTAGCGGCCGCGGCGCAGGGCGTCGTCCAGCAGCCGCTCGTGCTCCGGGCTGAGCGTTCCCCGGAGGTGCAGTACCGGCAGCAGCAATCCGTGCAATCCGGCCAGGGGGAGTCCGGATTCTGGGCGGCGGCCGTTGACCCGGAGCACCCGGTGACTGTCAAGCCGGTCCAGGACGGCGTCCAGCAGCGCGCTCTTGCCGATCCCCGGACTGCCTTCGACAACCAGTGCCCCACCGCGCCCCTCACGCCCGCGGGAGGCCAGGGTGACCAGGTGTTCGACCTCCGCACCCCGGCCGTATGTGCGGGAGGCCGGGGCCATCAGTACGTCTGCCATGTGACCCACGTTACCGAGACGTAGGTCACAGTCAACGGTGGGGTTGCTCTCCCTGCCCCGGCGAAACTCCGCCTGGTCCCACCATTCGGGCCCTGAGCTGCGGAAGAGGGATGCCGCGAGGCCCGGAGCTGGGCCGGGCCTCGCGAGAGGACGTGAAGGCTTTTCCGCCGCTGCGGCAGAAGGGCTCGGTCAGTCGTGGAAGTCGTACTCGTCGGGGCCGACCCGCTCGTAGTCGACGGGGGAGATCTCGCCGCCTTCCCGGTCGGTCACCATGGGCTCCTGGAGGCGCTTCATGGTGCCGCCGTCCTCACCGGCCTGGTACTGCTGCACGAGCACACCGGCGTGTCCGCCGTGGTCGTCCGCGGACGAGGCGAAGGGGACCAGCCCGGGGCCCTGCCACTCCATGTTCTCCACCGCTTCGATGAGGCTCTTGCGCGTCGGGTTCTCGCCCGCGGCTTTGAGCGCCTTGGCGAACATCACGGCCTGCACCATGCCGTAGATGCGGGTGTTGGTGAGCTCACCCTCGCCGTACTCCTCGTGGATCTTGGTGAAGAACTGCGTCCACGGGTCGTCGGTCATGTTCACCTGGGGCAGGTAGCCGCTGGTGATGATGCCGTCGAGGATCTGGTCGACCGGCAGCTCGTCGTCGTCGGCGTACTCCTTGAGCAGGCCGCGCAGGGTGGGGATGTCAGAGCCGATGCTGCTGATCACCCACTGCGGGTGGTAGCCCTGGCCGACCGCGTTGAGGATGCCCAGCGCAGCGAAGGCCGGGATGCAGGCGCAGACCACGATGTCCGCCTTGGCCTCCTTGAACGAGGCGATCTGCCCGCCGACCGCGTCGGGTGCGGTGGACTCGTATCCTTCGTCGGCCACGACCTTGTCGGCCAGGTACTGGTCGAGCCCGGCGATCGAGTCGCTTCCCACGTCGTCGTTCTGGTAGTAGTAGGCGACCTTGGCGTCAGGGAAGTTCTCTTCGATGTACTTGGCGATGACCTTGGCTTCCTTGGTGTAGTCGACCTGGTAGCCGTAGGTCAGCGGGTACTGCTCGGGGTCGTTCCACATCAACGCGCCCGAGGAGGGGAACAGGTCCGGGACGCCCTTGTCGTTGAGGTACTGGATGACCTTGGAGTGGGTGGGGGTGCCCAGACCGCCGAGCATGGCGAAGATCTGCTCGCCTTCCACGAGCTCCTGGGTCACCTCCACGGTCTTGGTCGGGTCGTAGACGTCGTCCTTGACCAGGTATTCGATCTTTCGGCCGTGGATGCCGCCCTGGTCGTTGATGTAGTCGAACATCGCCGAGGCGCCCTGGGAGATCGCCAGGTACCCGGCGGAGGCGGGGCCAGTGAGCGGCTGGTGGGTGCCGATGGTGACCGTGTCGTCGGTGACTCCGACAGACACGTCCAGGTCGGCCCCTTCAGAGTCCGCGACCTCGCCAGCGCCGCCGCAGGAGGTGGCCAGCAGCGACAGGGCCAGCATTCCCGCCGCCCACGTAATCGGTTTCCTCATCTCACGCTCCCACGTGTGGTGATGTAGGGGAATAGGGGGATATGCAGGGGAATCAGGTGATGGTTGTGGGAAGAACCGGTGGGCTCACCGTCGGCGCACCACGCCGCTGAGGCGGCTGAGCGCGCCGTGGATGCCCATCGGCCAGGCCATAACGATGACGATGAGCAGCGTTCCGAAGAACACCAGCGGCACGTTGTCGGCCACGCTGCTGCTCAACCCGAGCAGGTCTGCCAGCTCCTTTCCTGCCAGCTCCAGGTAGACCAGGGCCAGCGCACCCCAGAACGCGCCCCACAGGCTGCCCAGCCCGCCCAGGACGAGCGCGGCAAGCAGGCTCAGCGACAGTGCGAGCGAGAACGAGCTGGGGGTGGCGGTGCCCAGCAGATAGGCTTCGCAGGCTCCCGCCAGCGACCCGCATCCGGCGCTGATGACGAACGCGGTCACTTTGGTGCGTCCCACGGGGATGCCCGCCATGGCGGCGGCCGCCTCGTCGTCGCGGATAGCGCGTAGCCGCCGGCCCAGCCGTCCCCGGCTCAGCGTCGCCAGCACGACGAGGGCCACCAGCACGGTGAACCAGATGACCCAGGCCTTCCACTGGTTGTCGGTGACCAGCCCGGCGAGCTCGGGCGGGGCGCCGCGCATCTTGAACAGCAGGCCGTTGGACCCGCCGAGAATGTCGGAGAAGTACAGGGCCAGGGCAGGCAAACCCACCGCCAGGGCGAGGGTGGCCCCGGCCAGGTAGGGGCCGTGCAGCCGCGCTGTGGCCGCGCCGACCACGATCCCGGCGAGGCAGCCCACGACTACGGTGAGCACCATGATCGCTGCCAGCGGCACCATCGGCGCGTGCAGCACGGTCAGAGCCGTGGCGTAGGCGCCGATGAACATGAAAGCGCCGTGCCCCAGGGAGATCTGCCCGCTGGCGCCGACCAGCAGTTGCAGCCCGGCGATCGCGAGCATCAGGTAGCCCACTTTGGCGATGCGCAACTGCTCGATCGGGCCGACCAGGAAGGTCAGTGCGACGACCCCGAGGAGGGCGAGCAGGGCCGCAGCCAGGTGGGTGAGCAGCACGGGCCGGATCCGGGGCCGGGGGCGCGTGGACGGCGCGGCCTTGGGGGCGACCACGTCCGTCGGCGGGTCGTCTCGTCGCAGGGAGGAGGTCATCGGCTACACCTTTCGCACGGTCGCCCGGGAGAAGAGTCCGGCGGGGCGCAGGCTGAGCACGGCAATGAGGATCGCCAGGGCGGCGAGGGTGGTGAGTTCGGAGCCCACGTAGCCGGAGACATAGGACAGGCCCACGCCCAGCACCAGGCCGCCGGCCAGCGCGCCGAACGGGTTGTCCAAGCCGCCGAGTACGGCGGCCGTGATGCCGTAGACGAACACGGCGTCGAGCACGGTCGGGGACAGCAGCGGGGGCACCGCGAGCATTCCGGCAAGAGCGCCGATCGCCGAGGCGATGCCCCAGCCGAGGGTGAGCATCAGCCCGACCCGGACGCCGCTGAGCCGCGCGGACTCTGCGTGGAAGGCGGCGGCCCGCATCCGCAGCCCTAGCGGGGTAAAGCGGTAGAGGAGGAAGAGCACTGTGGCGACTACCCCGACCGCGGCGAGCGCGAAGATCTCCTCTGGGGAGATCGGGACTGCGGCCAAGTCGCGGAAGCTCATCGGCGGCGGGAAGGAGTGCTGCAGGTTGCCCCAGATCATGCCGGCCAGCCCTTGCAGCACCATCAGCAGGCCGAGCGTGAGGATGATGGCGTTGAGCGGGGACTTGTCCTGCACGGGGCGGACCAGCAGCCGTTCGGTGACCACACCGAGCAGGGTTCCGCTGGCCATGGCGGTGGCGAAACCGAGCCAGTAGCTGCCCGTCGCCTGGGTGACGGTGTAGGCGAGGTAGACCGCCATGAGCGCGAGGGCAGGCTGAGCGAAGTTCACTACCCGGGTCGCCTGGTAGATGATGACGAGGGACAGCCCCAAGGCCGCATAGATCGCGCCGTTGGCGATGCCCTCGAAGGTCAGACTGATGAACTGGTTCACGGGATCACCTCAGAAACCCAGGTAGGCGTGGCGCATCCGGTCGTCCGCGAGCAGTTCGGCGGAGCTGCCCCGCGCAACAACTGCTCCCTGGGAGAGCACGAAACCGTGGTCGGTGATGGACAGGGCGCTTGCGGCGTTCTGTTCCACCAGCACCACGGTCAGCCCAGTGCGGTCGCGCAGGTCGTGCAGCAGCCGCATGATCTGCTGGGTGATGAGCGGGGCGAGCCCGAGGGAGGGCTCGTCCAGCAGCAGCACGGCAGGTCGGGCCATCAGGGCCCGGCCGATGGCGACCATTTGGCGTTCCCCGCCGGAAAGGGAGGCTGCGGGCTGGTTGCGCCGCTCCACCAGGGGCGGGAACAGTTCGTAGACCTCGTCGAGGGCTTGGGCCCGGTCGCGCCGGTCGGCGCGCCACAGCCCGCCCAGCCGCAGGTTCTCCTCCACGGTCAAGTCGACGATGACCCCGCCGCCTTCCGGGACGTGGGCGAGACCGCGGCGGACCATGCTCTCGGCGGGGGCGCCGGTGATGTCTTCGCCGTTGACGAGGATCCGGCTGCCGGGGGCGGCGGGCTGGAGCCCGGAGATGGTGCGCAGCAGGGTGGTCTTCCCGGCTCCGTTGGCGCCCAGGACCGCGCAGATCTCTCCCGGCTGGACGGTCAGGGACACCGAGCGTAGGGCTTGGACCGCCCCGTAGTAGGTGGAGAGGTTCTCGATCTGCAGAATCGGGGTGTCACTCACCGGCAGCCTCCTGCACCGGGGTGCCCAGGTAGGCCTCCGCAACCGCGGGGTCTGCTTGGACGACGGACGGCGGACCGGAGCAGATGACCTGGCCGAAGTTGAGGACGACGATGTGGTCGCACACGTCCATGACCAGGTCCATGTGGTGTTCGACGAGGACGACGCCCATGGTTTGGCTGCACCGCCGGATCGTGGCGGCCAGGTCGGCCATGTCCGCGCCGGACAGGCCGCTGGCGGGCTCGTCCATGAGCAGCAGTTCAGGTTCGGCGACGAGGGCGCGGGCCAGGGCCACGCGTTTCTGCAGTCCGTAGGGGAGGGTCGAGGGGTAGGCGTGGGCGACGTCGGCGATCCCGAACTCTTCGAGCACGGCCATGGCCCGGTCGGTGAGCTCCCGTTCGTCGCGCTGGTAGCTGCCGAGTCCGGTGAGCATGCCGGGGAGTCGGGAGCGGCCCAGCGGGTCGGCGCCGACGATCACGTTGTCCAGGACCGTCATCCTCTCGAAGAGGTTGAGGCCTTGGAAGGTGCGGGCGATTCCCAGGCGTGCAAGCTGGTGGGGACGATGGTTGCGCAGGGGGCGCCCTTTGAAGGTGATCGTGCCGCGCTGGGGTCTCACCACGCCGGTCATCACGTTGAACAGCGTGGTTTTACCGGCTCCGTTCGGGCCGATGAGGCCAGTCACGCTCTGGGGGGCGATCGTCAGTCCGACATCGGAGAGCGCGGCGAGGCCTCCGAATCGGACGGTTACCCCCTCGACCTCCATCAGGGGGGAGGGTGCGGTAGGGGCCATGAAGCCTCTTTCTGTCAGTGCGGAGCCACCGCGTCTTGGACCACGGGGATATACCTCGCCGCATACCAACTGGTTGGCATGCGGCGAGGTCACGAGTGCGGCGCGCCGGGGAGGGACTGAAGAGGGGACAACGCCGCGGACCATCAAGTTACCTATGACCTGGATCACCTGGAAGTGGTCTCGCGCGGAACCGGTGATTTCACCGATAGGCCCTTGCACCGCGATGACCTGCGGCGTAAAAATAATTCAGATTTATTTAGGCGACTGTGACCGTCCGACTCCGGAGCGCATCGTGCCCCTTCCTGTCCGTACCGCCCGCTTCACCGACCGCGTCGCCCTCGTCACCGGGGCCGCAGGCGGCATCGGGGCCGCAACCGCACAGCGGCTAGCCGCCGAAGGCGCCGCCGTGGTCCTCACCGACATCGACACGGAACGCGGAGAACGCGTCGCCGCCCGCCTCCGCGACCAAGGCCACCGGGCGGTCTTCCAGTACTGCGATGTCTCCGACGAAGACTCCTGGGCCCACGCCGTCCGCACCGCCAACGACACGTTCGGCCCCGTCGACGCCCTCGTGAGCAACGCCTACCGCGTCACCATCGCCCCCGCCCACGCCACCTCGCTTGCCGACTGGAACGACCAGATCGCGGTGACCCTCACCGCTACTTTCCTCGGGGTACGCGCCTGCCTCACTGACCTCCTGGCCCGCAACGGCAGTGTGGTCGCGGTGTCCTCTGTGCACGCCATGGTGGGCCTGCCCGGCCGCCCCGCCTATGCCGCGGCCAAAGCCGGGCTGACTGGACTGGCCCGGCAGCTCGCCGTGGAATACGGGCCGCAGATCCGGGTCAACAGCGTCCTCCCCGGCCCGATCCGCACCCGGGCTTGGGACAACGTCAGCGAAGACGACGTGCGCCGCAGCGTGGAGCAGACCGTGGCAGGCCGCCTCGGCGAACCCGACGAAGTCGCCGCCGCGATCGCCTTCCTCCTCTCCTCCGACGCCTCCTACATCACCGGCACCACACTGCTGGTCGACGGCGGCTGGACCTCCTACAAAACCTCCGCGTGACCATGAGCAGCTCCTACCCCGGGCGGGGCGTCCACGGCCGCGTCGTCGAACTCCTCGGCGAACGCGTCGCCTCCGGAATGATCCGCGAAGGCGACACCCTCGACCTGCGCTCCTTGAGCGCCGAACTCGGTGTGAGCATGAGCGTGGTGCGGGAAAGCGTGCGGGTACTCGCCGCCAAAGGCCTCGTGGACTCCCGCCAGAAACGCGGCACCTTCGTGCGTCCGCGCACCGAGTGGAACCTGCTCGACGCCGACGTCGTGCGCTGGCGTGCCCGAGGCGGTGACACCGCCCGGCTCATGGCCGACCTGGCTGAACTGCGTGCCCTCATCGAACCCGCTGCGGCCCGCTTCGCTGCCCAGCGACGCACGGAAAACCAGCTTGCCGACCTGGACCAGGCCCTCGACTGCATGGACCGCACCCGTGGGGATCCGCGCGCCCACGCCCTCGCCGACCTCGAATTCCACCGCTGCCTCCTCGCTGCCTCCGGCAACGAACTGCTATCCCGCATGGACCTGCTCGTCGCCCCCGGCCTCGTGGAACGCGACATCCTCGTGCACTCCGCCGACCCGAAAGCCGACCCGGTGCCGGCGCACCGCGCCGTCGTCGACGCCGTGCGCGCCCGCAACCCTGACGCCGCCGAGCAGGCGATGCGCGCCCTCCTCGCCGCCGCCGACGCCGACCTCCGCCGCCTTGCCGGCACCGCCTTGGACCCGCCCAACCGGAAGGACCGCCCGTGAAGATCGTCCGTGTCGAAACCTTCGCCGTCCCCCCGCGCTGGCTGCTGTGCCGGGTCGAAACCGACGACGGGGTCGTCGGCTGGGGCGAACCCGTGGTGGAAGGACGCGCCTCCACGGTCCGCACCGCCGTGCACGAACTCGCGGAACTCCTCCTCGGACGCGACCCCATGCGTATCGAGGACCACTGGCAGTTGATGACCAAAGCGTCCTTCTACCGGGGCGGGCCGGTACTGTCCAGCGCGGTCGCCGGACTCGACCAGGCTCTGTGGGATATCGCGGGCAAAGTCCTCGGCGTCCCCGTGCACGTGATGCTCGGCGGCCCGGTACGCGACCGGGTGCGGGCCTACAGTTGGGTAGGCGGGGACGAGCCCAGCCAAGTCGCAGACGCGGTAGCGGAACGGGTCGACGCCGGGTTCACCGCGGTGAAAATGAACGCTTCCGGCCGCACCGACCCGCTCTCCACCGCGCACGCTGTCGCCGAGATCGTGGCACGCGCCGAAGCCGTCCGCGACGTGCTCGGCCCCGACCGGGACTTCGCCGTGGACTTCCACGGCCGGTTCACTACGGCGAACGCCCGGCGCGTCATCGACCACCTGGCCCCGCTCCACCCCTTGTTCGTCGAAGAACCGGTGCTGCCCGAATACACCCACCGCATCGGGGACGTGGTCGCGGCCACCACTGTGCCCATCGCCACCGGGGAGCGGCTGTTCTCCCGCTCCGACTTCCTGCCCGCCTTCCAGGCAGGCATCGCCGTCGCCCAACCGGACCTCTCCCACGCGGGCGGCATCTCCGAAGTGCGCCGGATCGCCGCGCTCGCGGAAACCTTCGACGTGCTCCTGGCCCCGCACTGCCCGCTCGGCCCGATCGCCCTGGCGGCCAGCCTGCAGATCGCCTGCTGCGTGCCCAACTTCCTCATCCAGGAGCAGAGCATCGGCATCCACTACAACCAGGGGGCGGATGTCCTCGACTACCTCATCGACCCGGACGTGTTCACCTTCACCGACGGTTTCCTGGCGCGGCCCACCGCGCCCGGGCTGGGCATCACCGTGGACGAGCGCGCCGTCCGCGACGCCGACGGATCCGTCCCCGACTGGCGGGGCCCCGTGTGGCGGCACCCCGACGGCTCGTTTGCTGAATGGTGATCTTTCATCTCAATCACCCCTCCGTGTGACCTCTTGCACATTAAGTGAGGGAATGTTACTTTCGCGGAAACCGACCTGTTTGAGGTATCCGCGCATGGGGAGTGAGAGTCTGGCCGACCGCCTGGCCGACCGCCTGCTCGACCAGGTGGTGCGCGGTGAACTCGCCGTGGACGAGGCCCTGCCCTCGGAAGCCGAGATCGCCGCAGCAGCCGACGTCAGCCGTCTGACCGTCCGCGAGGCGGTCAAAGTGTTGCGGACCAAGAACATCGTCCGGGTCAAACGCGGTCGGGGAACCTACGTCAACGCACCCGAGCACTGGACTGACCTGGAACTCATCCTGCGCATGGCGCAACGCCGCAGCGGGGCAGGCGCCGCAGCACTCGGACTGCTGGAAGTACGGCGCATCCTGGAAGCCGGAGCCGCCGAACTCTGCGCCCAACGCCGCAGCGACGCCGACCTCGCCCTGTTGACCACACACGTCGCGGAGATGGACAAAGCCATCGCCGCGGACGACGCCTCCACGTTCGCCCGCGCTGAAACCGCCTTCCACGAAACCATCGTGCGGTCCTGCGGCAACGTGTTCATCCCAGCGATCTGCGCCCCCGTGGACCGGCTACTGCTGCACCTGCACGCCCGGACCGCAACCATCGCCCACATCCGGGTCCGCGCCCAAAGCCACCACCGCCGGATCCTGTCCGGAATCGCCGCCGGCTCCCCTGCCGCAGCCCGGGACGCGATGCGCGCCCACTTCGACCAGCTCGCTGAAGACCTGCTGCGCCACGTCGTCGACCGCTGCGGTGTCAGCGAACCGTAGCCGGCTGCCGCACCCGACGGCAGAAGCGCAGCGCACAACTGCCTGGGCTGCGGCGGGGAGAAACGCTCCCGCTCCCCGCCGCAGCCCGGCATCACCACTCACATGCCAGCGATGAGCTTCTCCACCCGTTCATCCACCGCCTTGAACGGGTCCTTGCACAACACGGTGCGCTGCGCCTGGTCGTTGAGCTTGAGATGCACCCAGTCCACGGTGAAGTCCCGCCGCTTCTCCTGGGCTTTCTTAATGAACTCGCCGCGCAGCCGGGCCCGCGTCGTCTGCGGCGGCACCGACTTCGCTTCGAAAATCCGCAGGTCGCTGACCACCCGCTCCATCTGCCCGCGCTGCTGGAGCAGGTAGAACAGGCCGCGGTCCCGGTGAATGTCGTGGTAGGTCAAGTCGAGCTGGGCCACCCGGGGGGACGAGAGGCTCAACCCGTGCTTGGCCCGGTAGCGTTCCAGCAGCTTGTACTTGGCGACCCAGTCGATCTCCCGCGCCACCAAGTCCAAGTTGCCGCTCTCCACCGCCTCCAGGGTGCGCTGCCACAACTCCAAAACGCGCTTACCGGTCGCGTCAGTGCCGGTGCGGTCCACAAAGCTCTGCACCCGCTCCAAGTATTCGCGCTGGATCTCCAACGCGCTGGCCTCCCGACCGTTGGCCAGGCGGACCTTGCGGCGGCCCGTCATATCGTGGCTGATCTCGCGGATCGCCCGGATCGGGTTCTCCAACGTGAAGTCGCGCATGGGCACATTCGCTTCGATCATGCGCAACACCAAGTCGGTGGAGGCGAGCTTGAGCAGCGTCGTGGTCTCGCTCATGTTGGAGTCGCCCACGATCACGTGCAGTCGCCGGAACCGCTCCGCGTCCGCGTGCGGCTCGTCACGCGTGTTGATAATCGGACGGGACCGGGTCGTCGCCGACGACACACCCTCCCAAATGTGTTCGGCGCGCTGACTGACGCAGTACAGCGCGCCGCGCGGAGTCTGCAGGACTTTACCCGCCCCGCAGATGATCTGGCGGGTCACCAGGAAGGGAATGAGGACATCGGCGAGCTTCCCGAACTCCCCGTGCCGCGCCACCAGGTAGTTCTCATGGCAGCCGTAGGAGTTGCCGGCCGAGTCCGTGTTGTTCTTGAACAGGTAGATGTCCCCGGCGATCCCCTCCTCGCGCAGCCGCTGCTCGGCGTCGATCTGCAGCCCTTCCAGGATGCGTTCCCCGGCCTTGTCGTGGGCTACCAGGTCGAGCAGGTTGTCGCACTCGGGGGTGGCGTACTCCGGATGGGAGCCCACGTCCAGGTAGAGCCGCGCGCCGTTGCGGAGGAACACGTTGGAACTGCGCCCCCACGACACCACACGGCGGAACAGATAGCGGGCCACTTCGTCCGGTGACAGCCGGCGCTGCCCCCGGAACGTGCAGGTGACCCCGTACTCGTTCTCCAGACCGAAGATGCGGCGTTCCACGCGGCCTCACCCGTCCTTCTTCATCCGCGGCGCCGCGGACCCGCGGCCCGCGGCGCCTGCCGAATCACACTCAGTCAGTGGCGCCGCCGTCTTCAGAGGACTGCGCTTCAGCCGCCTCCTCGGCCTCGCGCGCCTCCTGGAGCATCCGGGCCAACCGTTCCCCCTGGATGCGACGGAACTTACGGTGCGGCCGCGAACGTTCCAGCACCGCCACCTCCAGGCTGCTGGCTTTCAGCTCGCGTCGTTCACCGTTTTCGTGCGCCAGACCGTGCACCGCGACCCGCAGCGCGTCGGTCAGGGACATGTTCTTGACGTACCGTTCCCGCAGCGCCGCAGTCACCCGCTCGGCGGAGCCGCCCATCGCCAGGAAGTCGCGTTCGTCGACCACGGAACCGTCGAAAGTAATCCGGTAGATCTGGTCGGAGTCGGGGGAGTCACCGACTTCCGCGACGACAATCTCGACTTCCCAGGGCTTGCTGCTCTCCGTGAAGACCGCGCCGAGGGTCTGGGCGTACGCGTTGGCCAGCATCTGGCCTGTGACGTCGCTGCGGTCGTAGGTGTAGCCGTGCATGTCGGCGAAGCGGACACCGGCAAGGCGCAGATTCTCGAACTCGTTGTAGCGGCCGACCGCGGCAAACGCCACCCGGTCGTAGAGTTCGCTGATCTTGTGCAGCGTCCGGGACACGTTGTCCGCCACGAACAGGATGCCGCCCTCGTATTGCAGTACGACGGCGCTGCGGCCCCGCGCGATCCCTTTTCGCGCGTAGTCCGCCTTGTCCTTCATGATCTGTTCGGGCGAGACGTAGAACGGCATCGACACCGGCGTAGTTTCCTTTACTGGTCGAAGAGCACGGATGACAGGGTCAGCTCACCGGGGCGGTGGGTCCGTCGGGGTGTTCAGCGCGGGCGGCTACCACCGTCTGCGCCAACGATTCGACTTCCTCGTGCGACATCCGACGGTGGCCGTCCTCGGTAATGACGTCGACCAGCGGGTAGATCTTGCGGTGCAGGTCAGGACCACCCGTGGCGGAGTCGTCGTCGGCCGCGTCGTAGAGTGCCTGCAGCGCAACCAGTGCAGCGTCGGTCTCGGCAAGGTCATCGCGGTACAGCTTCTTCAAAGCCCCTTTGGCGTAGACCGAACCGGACCCGATGGCGTGGTAGCGGTGCTCCTCGTAGCAGCCGCCCACCGGGTCGTAGCTGAAAATGCGGCCTTCTCCGCGGGACGTGTCGTAGCCCACGAGCAGCGGGACCACCACAAACCCCTGCATGGCCAGCCCCAGGTTGGAGCGGATCATGGTGGCCAGCCGGTTGGCTTTGCCTTCCAGCGACAGCGGGCGCCCTTCCCGCTTCTCGTAGTGCTCCAGTTCCACCTGGAAGAGCTTGGCCAGTTCAATACCGATTCCGGCCGATCCCGCAATACCGACCGCAGAGAACTCGTCGGTGCGGAACAGCTTGTCCATATCCCGGTTGGCGATCACATTGCCGGACGTGGCTCTACGGTCGCCCGCGAGCACGACACCGCCGGAAAAGACAACAGCCACGATCGTCGTGGCTTCGGGAGTCAAGTGGGCGGGGGAGCTGTCGGAGGGAAGGTTGGCGAAATTGGGCAGCCGGTCGGGACTCACCTGACGGAGGAAGTCGACGAACGACGTGGGCCCCGGACTCATGAACGCGGCGGGCAGCCGTCCACTACCCATGAACGCTTCAGACACGCGACTCCCTTCGGAGGTGCCCCGTCCACGTGGACGGGGCACCGCGGACTTGTTCGTTTGCCTTGCTGTGACCCTACTGACAGCTCAGAAGACGGAGGTACCCGCCGACGGTGACTTCTCTTTCAGCGAACTTCCGCCTGGGGACGGCATCGACGCCTGGGGTACGGTGCGGGACTACTCGCCGCCTTTCTGCACGAACTGCCGGACGAAGTCTTCTGCGTTGCTCTCCAGCACCTCGTCAATCTCGTCGAGGATGTCGTCCACGTCCTCGGCCAGCTTCTCGTTGCGCACCGAGGTCTCCGTGGTCACCTCGATCTCTTCAACCTCCTGGTTGCGTCGGGTTGCGTGCTTCTGACCCCCGGTTTCCTTCGTCGCCATGTGGAGGCTCCTCCCTGTGTTCGAGCTCTCGCCTCTATCTTGGCCACTTGACGCCCAACTCAACCCTTACGCAGAGCGTCGTTTCGCGCACGTTACCCACTGCGGCACACGTACACACGTTTGAACAGCCACAATGCACACCGTATCGCCTGGGAAAACAGAAAAATAGGGCCGGATTTCTCGCCTTGTCCTGCCGTGCTCGCCCGGGGCCAGGCCGCTGTAGGGTACCGGTCGTCCACGTATCGCGCTCACCCACACAGCGCAACGTCCGGAAAGGGGACGGCGGTGGCCGACACCAACGAGTACGCGGCAACGTTCAACCTGGTCGACAGCGACGGAGACCAGCGCATCTCCGCGCGGGAACTGGGGCGGCTCATGGAAGTGCTGGGCTCGCCGATCACCCTCGACCAGGCCGAAGAGGCCGTGCGCAGCATCGACTCCGACGGCGACGGGCTGATCTCGCTCGAAGAGTTCGCTGCCTACCTGGAGTCCGCCCGCAACTGAGGCGGGCCCTCCCCCCACGAAAAAAGGTGGGGGCCGACCCGCGGCCCCCACCAGTGCAGCACTGTGGTTACTGCTCTTCCGCCCGGTAGGCGATTCGACCGTCCAGCACGGTCAGCCACGCGTTCACGTCGCTGAGCTCCTCGGTGGGGATGGCTTCAATGTCGCGGTCCAACACCACCACGTCTGCGAGATAGCCCGGCTTCAACGCGCCCAGCCGGTCCTCCACGCCCAGCGCATACGCCGCGTCCCACGTGTGGGCGCGCAGCGCCTCGTGCACGCTGATCGCCTGGTCGGCGCCGATCTCCACACCCTCGCGGGTGGTGCGGCGGACCGCGTTGGCGACCGTGTCCATCGGACGCAGGCTGGACACGAACGAGTCACTCGACAGCACCGGACGCAGCCCCAAGTCCAGCTCCTCCCGCATAGGCTGCAGCCGGTGCGCCCGCTCCCCCAAGCGGCGCAGGAAGTCGCCGCCGCTGTCGTAGAGGAAGTTTGGCTGGTTCACCGGGATCACCCCGTAGTCGGTGAACCGCCGCGTCTGCTCAGGCGTCGGGTAGCCGCAGTGCTCGATCCGCGGCCGCGGGTCAGGCCCGGCCACTTTGACCGCCGCGTCGATCGCGGCCAGGGTCTGCTCCATCGCCCAGTCGCCCTGCGTGTGGATGGCGACCTGCCAGCCCTGCTCGGCCGCGCGCCGCACCAAGTCCACCAGCTCCTCGGGCTCGTGGTACATGCTGCCGGTGAACTCGCCGTGCTCCCCGTACGGCACGCTGAACCGGGCCGTGCCGCCCAGCAGAGTGCCGTCCGAGTAGAACTTCATCCCGGTCAGACGCAGCCAGTCGTCGCCGAACGGCGCCGCCAGCCCCACAGAGTGGAACGCGTCCAACTGGTGGGACAACGGCAGCCCGAAGGTCCGCACCGGCAGAGTCCCCGCCGCGTGCGCTGCCCGGTAGACCCGCAGCTCCCGCGCGGAAACCTGCGGGTCGCACACCGTGGTCACCCCGGCGGCGAGATACGTGTCCGCGGCATCCTGCAGCCAGCCCAGCAACTGCTCAGCGGGCAGGTCGGTGTGGAAGTTCGGCCCGTGGCAGCCGATGTCCACCGCCAGCGGCAGCAGCAGCTCCATCGCCGAATCCACCACCATCCCGGTCAGGCGGCCCGCCTCGTCCCGCAGGAACGCCCCACCAGGCGGGTCGGTGACGTCATCGGTGACCCCGCTCTGCGCGAGCGCGGCAGAGTTGACCACCGCCTGGTGCCCGGAAACGT
This sequence comes from Thermobifida sp., assembly GCF_017577275.1. NCBI lineage: Bacteria > Bacillati > Actinomycetota > Actinomycetes > Streptosporangiales > Nocardiopsidaceae > Thermobifida > Thermobifida sp. The sequence continues at coordinate 14,534 of NZ_PITY01000019.1, read as the reverse complement.
GGTAGATGATCACCGGATGCTCGGTGGTGGCCTCGTCCAGCACGCGCCGGGTGGGACGGCCCTCCGGGTATTTGGCGTCGTCCATCCCGAACGCGCGGATCCACTGCCCCGGCGGGGTGCGCTCCGCCGCGGCCGCCACCGCCGCGACCAGGTCGGCGACACTCGTCACCGTCGGATAGCGGGCGTCGAGCGCCGCCAGCGACTCTGCGGTGGACAGCAGGTGGTTGTGCGGGTCGATAAACCCCGGCAGAACCGTGCGCCCGCCCGCATCAATCTCCACCGCGCCGGGACCCACCGCGGCCCGAGCCGCCTCCTCAGTTCCCGCGAGCAGGATCCGGCCGTCCCGGACGGCCAGCGCTGCAGCACGCGGGTTCGCCTCGTCCATGGTGATCACGGTGGCGTTGCGGATCAGCAGAGCGGACACAGCTCGACTCCTTCGTCATCGGTGTCACAGGGTGCGCCGCCAATGCGGCACAACCAGACAGGGTCCAACGGGTCAGGCTTCAGCAGCAGCGAGCACGTCGCTGTCGCGGTAGCGGGGCGCCTTGACCAGGCAGGCGATGCTCACCAGGGCCATGAGGATGAGCAGGCCCGCAACCGAGTAGATGGTTCCGGTCGCTGCGTACAGCGCGGTGCAGACCAGCGGGGACAGGCCACCGAAGATCGCCCCGGCCACCTGGTAGGCCAGCGAGACGCTGGTGTAGCGGGCCTCCGGCGGGTACATCTGGGCCAGCACCCGGGCGATCGGGCCGTAGGTCGCGGCCATCACCAGGCGCATCAGAGCCAGTGCCAGGAAGATCAGCGCCGTGCTGCCCGTCTCCAAGACGAGGAACTGCGGCACCGCCAGGATGATCACACCGATCAAGCCCAGCACCACCACGCGGACCGTGCCGAAGCGGTCACCCAGCCAGGACACGCCGAGGGTCGCGACCAGTTCCACGAAAGCCGCGACCGACAGGCCGTTGAGGATGACCTGCTCGCTCACGCCGACTTCCGTCACCCCGTAGCTCTGCAGGAAAGTGGTGACGACGTAGTAGCCGCCGACCGCCACCGGAAGCACACCGATGCCGAGCAGCAGCGGCTTCCACGAACCCTGCAGCGCGGCGCGCAGCGGCAGCTCCTTGGGGGCCTTCTCCTGAACCGCGGTGAAGACCGGGGACTCCTCCACCTTGAGGCGGATCATCAACCCCACCGCCACAAGCACGATGGAGGCGAGGAACGGCAGGCGCCACCCCCACGAGTAGAGGAAATCGTTGCCCACGGCAGCGATCAGGCTGAAGGACCCGGTGGCCAGCAGCGCACCCGCGGGGTTACCGAGCTGGGCAAAAGATCCGTAGAACGTCTTCTTGTTCTCGGGCGCGTGCTCCACGGAGATCAGCACCGCGCCGCCCCACTCGCCGCCCACGGCGATGCCCTGCACGAAGCGCAGCACCACCAGCAGCAGCGGAGCAACGAACCCGATCTGCTTGTACGTGGGCAGCAACCCGACCAAAAACGTCGCGGTACCCATCATGACCAGCGTGGTGACCAGCGCGGACTTGCGGCCCACCCGGTCACCGTAGTGGCCGAAAATGATGCCGCCCAGCGGACGGGCGAAGAAGCCCACCGCGAACGTGGCGAAAGAAGCCATGAGTCCCACGAGAGGATCCGTGTCCTCTGGGAAGAACGCGGTAGCAAAGATGAGGCTGGCAGCGGTGGCGTAGATGTAAAAGTCGAACCACTCGATGGTGGTACCGACGAACGACGCGATCGCGGCACGTAGCGGACTGCTGGTCGTTGGGGGACTCTGCTTACTCATGATGGCTCCGTGCGGGTCTCTTCAGACGCCTCCTCGTGGAGGTGCCGGTAAACTGCCTGAACTCCACGATGACCTGCGTAAATAGGAACAATGTGACGTTAGACTCCCCCATAGGGAACCGTGAAAGACGATTCGTATAGTCAAAACCGTGACTAATGTGCAGTACGCACAGTTTGCGGGCGGCAGACCGCTCACTATGCGCGCTTTGACCGCCCGACCTGACCTGGAAATCCGGATCCGCGCCGGCCACGGCGGACTGGACCGCACCGTGCGCTGGGCCCACGTCACCGAACTCCACGACCCGGTGCGGTGGCTCCGCGGTGGAGAACTCGTGCTGACCGTGGGGTTAAACGTCGGCGCCACGGAAGCAGAACAGCGCGCCTACGTCGCCCGGCTCGACACCGCGGGATGCGCCGGACTCGGCTTCGCCCTTGACACGTGGCTGACCGAAATCCCGCCGGCCATGGTGGACGAGGCAGAACAGCGCAACATGCCGCTGCTGTCCGTGGAAGGCAACACCCCGTTCATCGCGATCGTGGAAGCGGTCGCCGAACACTACGCCACCGAGCAGCTCCGCCTGCAAGGCAAAATGCTCACCGCCCAGGACGCCATGGTCCGCTCCGCCCTGCGCACGGGTCTGCCCGGTGTGGTCACGGAACTCGCCAAAGCAGTCGCCGGGGAAGCCCTTCTCCTCGACCAGAACGGGTTGACCACGCACTCTGTCCCCGGTGGCGAACACCCCTGGCACAGCACGGTGCGGTCCGCGGTCGTCCTCGACGGGGACCGGCCGCGCGGCATGTCGATCCTCGCCGACGGGGACGCCACCATCCTCCTGCAAAACCTGCGCGCTGGCGGCAGCACCCTCGGCTGGCTGGCGCTGCGCTGCTCCTCCCCCGCCTCCGCCCCCACCCGGATGCTCACCAACCACGCTGCATCCCTGCTGACCATGCACCTGCTGCGGTCCCGGGACGCGCGGCGCCTGCACCACCATGCCCGCGCCCCGCTGCTGCGCCTCCTCGTCACCGACCGCACCGCCGGAGCGTCCGCGGCCCGGCTCCTGACGCTCCCGCCGCCCCCGTTCGAAGTAGTGCACCTGGCCACCGACCGCCCTGACACGTTGGTCGACCAGGTTGTTGACGCGCTCGCCGACGTCATGGGCAGCGGCCCAGCCCTCGACCGGGCCGCGCTGTGCGCGCTCGACGACGGGGTCCTCGTCGTGCTCCCCGAATCACGGACCCGCCCCCGCCTGGGTGAACTCCTCTTCACTGATTTGGCGGCACGTCCGGAAGGCCCGCGTGCTGCGGGAGCATGCCAGGCCCGCGGCTCGGCGTACCTCGCTGATGCGGCGAACCGCGCCCGCCGCATCGCCGCTTCCGGTCCCGGCTACCGGCACGCCGCAGACACCGAAGCATGGTCGCTGCTGCGCGACTCCCTTCCCGCGGAAGCATCCGAAGAATTCCAGCAAACCGTGCTGGGCGCGCTCCGCGAGCACGACGCGCGCAACGGCACCGAACTCGTGGCCACGCTCCGCTCCTACCTGGAGCACAACTGCGGGATCGAAGCCACCGCCCGCGCCTTGGGCGTGCACCGCAACACGCTGCGCGCCCGGCTGCGCACCGCGGAACGAGTCATGGGCCGTTCCTTGGACGTGCCCCGGCACCGCCTGGAACTGTGGGCGGCCCTCGCATTGGATGCGGGCAGTGCTCCCGGCCCGTAGGGGATCCAGGCCGGGAGCACCCAGGCCTCAGCGTTTGCCCGTCAACGCGGCCACCAAGTCCGCAGCGGTTTCACAACGGTCCAGCAGTTCACCCACGTGCTCCCGGGTGCCGCGCTGCGGCTCCATGGTGGGGACCCGCTGCAGCGAGTCGTAGCCGGGAATGTCGAAGATGACCGAGTCCCACGATGCTGCGGCCACCGAGTCGGAGTACTTGGCCAGGCAGCGGCCCCGGAAGTAGGCGCGCGTGTCAGCGGGAGGCTCGGTGACGGCCCGCTGCACTTCCGACTCGTCGAGGAGCCGCTGCATGCGGCCGCGCGCCACCAGCCGGTTGTACAAGCCTTTGTCCTCGCGCACGTCGGTGTACTGCAGGTCGATCATCTGCAGGCGGGGGTGGTCCCACGCCAGGCCGTCGCGGGCCCGGTAGTTTTCCAGAAGCTTGAGCTTGGCCACCCAGTCGAGCTGGTCGGCCAGTTTCATCGGGTCGTCGGCGAGGGTCGTCAGCACCGTTTCCCACCGGTCGAGCACGTCGGCAGTGTCCGGGTCGACGTCGGTGCCGTAGCGGTCCTCCACGTATTTGCGGGCCTGCTCCAAGTATTCGCCTTGGAGCTGCAGCGCAGTCATCTGCCGTCCGTCACGCAGCCGCACCTGGTGGGTGAGGCTGGGGTCGTGCGAAATGGCCCGCAGGTCGGCGACTGGCGTCTCCAACGACAGGTCGTTGGTGAGGAAGCCGTCTTCGATCATCGACAACACGATCGAGGTGGTCCCCAGCTTCAAATAAGTGGAGATCTCGCTCATGTTCGCGTCGCCGATGATGACGTGCAGCCTCCGGTACTTGTCAGGGTCGGCGTGCGGCTCGTCGCGCGTGTTGATGATGGGCCGTTTCAACGTGGTTTCCAGGCCCACTTCGACTTCGAAGAAGTCGGCGCGCTGGCTGATCTGGAACCCGGCGTCGCGTGCGTCGATACCGATCCCCACCCGGCCCGCCCCGCACACCACCTGACGGGAGACGAAGAACGGGATGAGGTGCTGCACGATCTCCGAGAACGGGGTGGACCGGCGCATCAGGTAGTTCTCGTGACAGCCGTACGAGGAGCCCTTGTTGTCAGTGTTGTTCTTGTACAACTGGATGGGCTCCGCGGAGGGGAGCATCGAAGCGCGCCGGGCCGCATCCGCCACGATCCGCTCCCCCGCCTTGTCCCACAGGACTGCGTCACGGGGATTGGTGGCCTCGGGGGCAGAGTACTCGGGGTGGGCGTGGTCGACGTAGAACCGCGCCCCGTTGGTGAGGATGACGTTGGCCAACCCCAAGTCTTCGTCGGTGAGTTGGCTCGGATCAGCCGCCTCGCGCGCCAGGTCGAAGCCGCGCGCGTCGCGCAACGGGTTCTCCTCCTCGAAATCCCAGCGAGCTCTGCGCGCCCGCGCGGCCGAAGCCGTCAGGTAGGCGTTGACCACCTGGGTCGAGGTCACCATCGCGTTGGCACCGGGGTTTCCTGGCACGGAGATCCCGTACTCAGTCTCGATGCCCATAATCCGCCGCACAGTCATGTTGTGAAGGGTATCCACCGAGACACGCTTTGATGCATGACCCGCCGAATTGTGCTCGAACAGCCGAGTTCGCCCCGTACGCCACGGTGACGGCCAGTCCTCACTTCCGAGCTCGATTCGCGAGGGCGGGACCCAGGGTTTTGGGTCGTCCGACCGATGGTTCCCGCCAGCATCGGCGCTTTCTTAGCGAGAAGCCCCAGGACTACCAGCGAGCAGAATCGTCTCAATATCGGCTTTCGACCCGAGAACGTGACATCCCTCCCTGCACGCCCTCTGGCCGCAAGCTACCGAAATCCACAAATCAATACGAAAGTGCAAAACCTAAAACGAAGATCTTCCACCACCCCTTCCCCTTGAATCAGAAAATAAAAATCGCAAAATACTTGTAATTTTATTCAATTTTAAATCATCTTCATCAAACCACCAAAAATCCAATCTACCCCCAACAGCACACTGGACCGCCAGAACATTTCTCGCTGATTAGAGCCTACAAAGAGCCTTCATGGACACGAAAAACCGGAAATTCATGGAAACCACACAGGGCATGGACATCTCAAAGCTACGCGCAGCTAGAGACTTGTGCGCGGTTCTTCAAAACCGCATACAGGAGGACTGTTCGCCATACAGCTGATACGGAAGATCAACCCACTACCACGGTAGTGCCCAGCGGGAAGCGCCCCCTCAACCATGGATGGTTGAAGGGATAATCTCTGACGGTGTCACCGACATCGAGAAAAAGACAGTTGATCCATCTCTGATCAGCTCAATTCTAACGAGCCAGCTGTACAGCAATCCTTATATATTCCCGCATGCGCGGGGAGCACGCCCCACACCGGACGACTCTGACCCGATGATCAGGACCATCCCCGCATGCGCGGGGAGCACATGACTCCCCTCGCTCTTATGCCCTGCAGGGAAGGACCATCCCCGCATGCGCGGGGAGCACCCGAGTGCGACGTTTCCGCAGCCGGGGCCTCGAGGACCATCCCCGCATGCGCGGGGAGCACAAATAGAACCGCCGCTCTGGCCTCATCCGGAATGGACCATCCCCGCATGCGCGGGGAGCACCCTAAACGACCTGCAACTTTACCAGCGTGCAGCACCAATTTCATTCACTTCCGAAAAGAAGACCAAGCTCCCCAATAAGAAAATTTGGCCCAACAGGCATGGAGCATCAGGACAGAGTCGTCTCGCATAGCAATGAAACCACCGATGTGAGAAGCCTTCAGCACAAAGCCATTCCTCAGGCGTAGAAAACCCTCACCGCACATCCCACAGGTCCCCCTACGGACACGACGACAGTCCTGCACACCGACTAGAGCCCACGCGATCCCACCACTCCCCTTTACAGAGCTGGACAGAGCAGGTTCCGCGCCTGTTGGTAAGCCGACGGCCGCCAAGCAGAAAGAAGGGCCTGCCGGGGATGTCCGGCAGGCCCACCAAGTCGCTTGTTACAGGTACTGGCCAGTGTTGGCCACGGTGTCGATGGAACGACCAGCGTCGGCGCCCTTCTTGCCCGACACCAGAGTCCGGATGTAGACGATCCGCTCACTCAACCCATTTTCCGCAGGTCAACACTTCGAGCACCGACACCATGCCATCACATTGCTGACACGCTGACACCAGGCGTGTAACCGAGTTTCCGATACCCCTCATCCAACACCCGGCGGGCCGCCGACACCGACCCCCGCAACATGTGCCAGTAGACACGCTCCGTAGTCGCCGTGCTGGCATGCCCCAGAATCCGCGACACCTGTGGAAGCGGCATCCCCCCACTGATACACCGCGACGCGAAGTCGTGCCGCAACCAATGGAAAGTGAATTCGTCCGGCAATTCCGCGGCCCCACCCCGTCCCGGAAATCCTCATAGAACGACGGCCGATGAACATACGGAGCTGACCTCCCCGGGCACAGGAAACCATCCTCCGGGATCGACCACCGCTCCGCATGCTCCATAATCCGCTGGTACAGGAACTCCGGCACCGGCACCTCCCGGAACTGGTCAGCCCGCCTGTGCTTCAGCGGCGCCAACCGCTGCGCCCCCAACACCTGTCGGGTGATCCGCAGCACCCACCCCTCCTCGCCCTCCACCAACTGGTCGAGACGGACCGCCAACGCCTCACCGATCCGCAACCCCGCAGCATGCCCCAAGTAGGGGGCGATCTGCCACGGCCCGTGCAGGCGGCTCGCCAACGTGTCCAACTGCTGCAACGTGACCGGCACGAACACGCAGGACTCCACGTGCTCAGGCAGCGGTACGTTTGCGCATGGGCTCCGTTCGATTACCCCCGACTTCCGCAGATCGGTGAACACCGCGGCGACCGCGATGAAAATGCTCGCCACCGTGTTCGGCGCGAACCGGTCGGTGAGGTGACGCACCAACGATTTCACGTGCTCTCGGGACACCTCGACGTCCGCCAGGTCCCCGAACGCGACTCCCGCCGCAACTTCGAAACCGTACACGTGGTTGCGCAGACTGTACCCGTAGTGGGCGGTCGTACTCCGGTTCCCGACCCGGGTACGCAAGAACTCTTCCGCGGCCTCCCGGAAACTGCGCCGCTGCCCCTCGGCGCGATGACGACCTCGTGGATCGCCTTCTTCGCCTCCACCTGCTTGGCCCAACGCTCCGCCGCCCCCACTGGTCACCGTTGTAGGCCTTCGCAGAAAAACTCACGGTCTGCATCCGCGACCCGCGGCCGCCGGGTCTCCACTGCACGGTCACCGAATGGGGGCAACGTTTCCAGATCCGGAGCCTCTTCTTCTCATCGTCGACACCAGCCGCACATTTGCAGCGCTTGTACAAGGACGCCAAGGCTTCCTCCGAGGGGTGGATCGGATACCAAGGTCCTACCGAGTCAAGCCGCGGCCCGCTGTCTCTCCAACCAGGCGAGCACGTCACGTTCCAGCCAGCGCAGGTGCCTGCCAATCTTGTACGGACGCAGCCCCCACTGCCGCCACCGGTCGTATACCGTCTTCACCGGCACGTGCAGCCAGTCAGCCAGCTCCTGAGGGGTGACCAGCCGATTGGACCCCCCAACGTTCCCGTCTGCTTCACCTGTTCAGACATGCTTCTTCCTCCTCGTCACTCCGGTGGGACCTCGTTATCCCGCTCAAACGGCGTCTCGCCGAAGTCCCGCATCCACTCCACGACACGGTCCACGTCGTGGTACGGCGGAATCCCCTCGGGGCGAGACATGAGGAAGAAGTCCATCAACCTCCTACGAAGCTGCTCAGGGTCACGGGGCGCACCCAACGGCCACTGGCCGTCCAACCACCGCCAGGCATCATGCGCGGCCACGACCCCCACCCCGGTCACCTCCACCCAGCCCACAGCCGTGGGAGGAAGAAGCAACGCCGAGGGGGACACGTCCAGGACAGCGGCAAACGCGACCAAGTCGTCTACGTCCACCCGACGCCGACCGTGTTCCACGTTGGTGATCGCCACAGCGGTGATCGGTCTACCCCGCTCGGTGAGACGGCGGGCCATCTCGGTAGTGGACAGGCCGCGCAACTGTCGGATACGCCGAATGTTCGCGGCGACCTGTAGCCCGGTGGGGCCGAGCGTGTTGGGGCGGCGTGGAGTGCGTGACGTAGCCATGGGGTGAGTTTCCCATCCCACAGCTGCCACACAGGTTTCCACATTCACCTCCCCAATACTCCTCTAACATGATAGAGGAATCTTCTTAGATCTTGTTATAACCCATCAGTCCTGGGAGTTGTGTGCAGAAACCCCCGGCGGCGTGGGCGCACCAGTCCACGCCGCCGCCAGAAGAACACAGCACAGCGCGAACAACAACCACCACGGAGAGGATTAAAGACCCCCAAGTTCTACTGCGGACCAGCGCCCTCACAGGCATGCACCCTTTCCTTGACCTTGACCATCTACAGAGGGTTACAGGTCCGGAAAGGCGAAAACGCCGGGGTACAGACCAAAAAAATTTTCGGGGTTTACAGAGCCACAAAGAAATCCCTGCTCAAGGCGCCAGAGCAGGAGGGTCGAAAAACACCTGCCAAGAGACGACACAAATCGGTACACTCATCCGTGGTTGAATGCAAAGAGCCCCCGAGATGCTGATCTCGGGGGCTTTTCCACGCCTACAAGATCAGACCTGGCCTGCTTTCAGGGTGTGAAGAAACGCAGTCCACTCCTGCGCGCTGAATTTCAAGTACCCGAGGTGACGGTTCTGGGTGTCACGAACGAAGACGACAGCCTCGGGAGTCTCGGCCACCTCGACGCAGTTGTCGCCTGAACCGCTGTAGGAGGACTTGCGCCACTGTACGTTGGGTGAATGCATGTTCTCCCGCCTTACGCGATGAGGTTTTTCAGGTAGGCCACCGACCTTTGCGGGGTCTCCGCGGCACTACATGTGTGCCCGAAAATCCCCACATACCGTTGGACGACCTTTGGGTCTTCCAGATACAGATCGTCGGTGGCGGTTTCCAGGTACACCATCGGTGGATCTGCTGGGTCCTGGAAATCTAGGATCATGAAACTGCCATCGATCGCCGCGTGAGCGCCGAAGCTGTCTCGCACCACCTGAATGTCAACATTCGGCCGAGCTGCCATATCGATAAGGCGCTGGATCTGAGCGGTCATCACTTCCCGGCCGCCCACCTGCTTACGCAGCGCGGCTTCATCAATGAGCGCCCACAAGTACAGGGGATCGTCCCCTTCTAGCACTTGCTGGCGGCGCATCCGCCCGGCGACCTTCCGGGTAATGTCGTCGCCGTCCATGACGCGGCCGCTTCTCATGACGGCCGCCGCATAGTCTGGGGTTTGCAGCAGGCCCGGGATGAGCAGCGCCTCGTAGGTACGGATCATGCTCGCCCCAGCCTCGAAGTCCGCAAGGCCGCCACGGAGCACATCCCGGTATTCCACCCACCAGCCGCGCACACGGGACTCTCGGGCAAGGTTAATGACCGCTTCCCGCATTTCCGGGGACAGCTCATACACCTCGGCGAGGTCCTGCATGTCACGCGGGGACGGGCGTTTCCATTCGTTGCGCTCCATGCGTGACAGCTTCCCGGAGGGCCAGTCAAGTCTGCGGCTGACCTCGTCAATCGTCAGTCCGCGTTCTTCGCGCATTTTCCGCAGCAGCGCTGACAGCCGCCTGCGGCGCGCGCTGGGGCTGTACCTTCCGGCCATGCGGGTCACCTCCTCCTGCCTGGCGTGATCATAAGCCACGGCAAGGAAGCCGACATATCGGTCACATGATATTCGCATCTTGATTTTCTAAAGATGTGCATCGCATTATGACAGTAAGCATTCATCCGCATGGGCTTGGGCTGTGCAGCCCTCTAGCCCCGTAGGGGTAGGCAACCATGATCTTGAACGCTAAAGGGTCTCCTCCGCGCCGGAGGCCACTTTCACGTAACCGATCCCATCCTCGGCATGTTTGGCCTGACCAGCCAGAACAGTCCGCGGCCCATTTCGAAGCTCGAAACCCTGGCTCGTTTTGCGTATGGGTGCCCCATGAAGGGGTGTTCCGCGTCTGGGTGCATAGAGACCACCTCATTCATGGACCTGTGGTCGCCCCCGACCTCAACTATCTCGAGGCCGCCCTACGCGGGCGTGTTCCCGACGTGCACCTGAACGTCGCCACCCCACCGGAACAGGCCGACACCCAGCTCACCGCCAAGCTCACCGTCTACATCCGCGCCTACCTGACCCAGCGCAGCAAGCACGCCGACTAGCCCCCTGCAATGCAAGACTGCCCGGCTTGAGACGGAGGCTGAGGCAGTCCCCGAGGGAGAACCATGCACGCAGAAAAACGTCTGCCCGCCTGTCTCCACAGTGTTGCCGCCGCACGGGCATGGGTGTCCCGCATTCTCGACGGGTATCCCGAAGACGTGACCGAGACCGTAACCCTGTGCGTATCGGAAGCGGTCACCAACGCCATCCGATACTCCCGCAGCAGCCTGCCACGAGAAGGCGGAAATCTCGGCGAGGTCATCCTTCGCCTACACAACCTGCCCGGCTGTCCTCTCTACGTGGAGGTGCAGGATGAGGGCCCGCTCACCCCCAGTAGCCGCCCTCACGTCGTGGACGGCAGTGGCCCTCTGGCTGAACATGGCCGTGGCATGTGGCTGATCAGCACGCTGGCCAAACAGTGGACAGTCATGTCAGAGGAAAGCGCCACCCTGCTGAGTATGGCCTTCAACACCATGCCCTCCACCGGGAGGGCTGAGCCATGACCGTTCTCATCCTCACCAACCCGTTTGACATCACCGCTGACGACGTAATCCTGCGGCTCACCGAGCGTGGCGTACCCGTCGTCCGCTTGGACCCAGCCGATTTCCCCCAACAGGTGGTGCTGCACTCCGAAATCGGTGGCAACGGATGGACAGGCACACTTACCACCCCGCACCGCATTCTCGACCTGTCCACGGTGACCGGCATCTGGTATCGCAGGCCCAGGAAATTCCGCCTACCCGCCCAGATGAGTCAAGCCGAGTACGAGTTCGCGGCCACTGAGGCCCGCCGCGGCTTCGGTGGAATCATCAACAGCCTGACCGGCTGGATCAACCACCCTTCAGCGATCGGCCGCGCCGAATACAAGCCCTACCAGCTCCACCACGCGGTGCAAGCAGGGTTGAACGTGCCCCGAACCCTGATCACCAACGACCCTAAACAAGCCAAGGGGTGGTGTGCGCGGGTCGGCGACGTCGTCTACAAACCGCTTAGCGCCCCCTCGTGGTTGGAAAACGGCGACACGTATGTCGTCTTCACCACCCCGATCACCCCAGACCAGTGGGGTGATCCTGCCATCGGCCGCACTGCTCATATGTTCCAGCAACGGCTGGATAAAGAGTTCGAGGTGCGTCTCACCATGGTGGATGGCAAGGCGTTTCCCGCGGCCATCCACGCCCACTCGGACGCGGCTCGTATCGACTGGCGATCCGACTACGATGCGCTAACCTACAGCATTCCCACCGTGCCACAGCGTGTTCTAACAGGGGCGCGTGACCTACTACGCCGTCTACATCTGCGCTACGCGGCCCTGGACTTTATCGTCTCCCCGGACGGCCGATGGCACTTTCTGGAGGTCAACCCCAATGGCCAGTACGGGTGGATCGAGGAGCACACCGGACAACCGATCAGCGACGCAATCGCTGACGCTCTCACAAGGAAGGAAAACTAATGTCGACAGCGGTCACCGACGCCTTCCCGCTTGGCAGGGACGAGAACAGAAACGACCAAGTCACCGAGTGGCGCCCGTTCGGAATGCGGTACGGCGTACAGCCCACGCCTATCCCTGTCCCCCTCAGCGACACCAAGTATGACCCCGACCAGCAGGTCCTCGTGGTGGCAGACGGCCAGCCGTGCGCGAAAATCGAAAGAGCCGGCACCATGAGAGTCACCTATCCCGACGGCCAGAAGCCGGGGCAGAGCGACGTGGAAAAAGACTAGGGCTGATGACCACACAGCACACCTCATCGCCGCGTGCGCTAGCCGACAAGCTGGCACACGACGGCAAGCTGCGGGACCCCGCCTGGATTAAGGCCTTCGCTTCGATCCCCCGGCACCTGTTCCTGCCCCACATCTACCAGCCACACCCCGACGGCGGGTTTACTCTCGCCTCCACCCCTGAAGAGCTGGCCTACCAAGACGAGGGGTGGACCACCCAAATCAACGGGACCTTCCCCACCCCCAAGGATGGGGAACCCATCCAAGGACAGCCCACCTCCTCCAGCTCAGCGCCTGGGCTCATGGCGGTCATGCTGGAAGCCCTCGATGTGACCGACGGTGTGCGGGTACTGGAAGTGGGCACAGGAACCGGATACAACGCCGCACTGCTCTGCCACCGGCTTGGCGACCAGCACGTGGTCACTGTCGAAGTAGACCCCGTACTGGCTGAACAGGCCCAACAGCGGCTCGCAGAAGTCGGCTACCGGCCCATCGTGCACGTGGGAGATGGTGCAGATGGGTATCCCCCAGGCGCCCCCTATGACCGAGTGATCGTCACCTGTGCACTGACCTCCCTGCCGTGGAAGCTGATAGAGCAAACTCGGCAAGGCGGGGTGTTGGTGGTCCCAGTGTGGCGTGGCCATCTTCCCGCTGGACTGATGCTACGACTCACCGCAACCGGCGGCAGTCTCGCGCGCGGCCAGGTGCTTGACGCCTACGGCGGGTTCATGCCGGCCCGGAACACGCCACCTGCGGACGCCGTGCAACTGCTCCACCGCCACCAAGCAGCCGCGGATGAAGGTGGCACGGCACGAACCACCAGCCTCACCACGGGCACAAGCGGGGAACCATGGGCGTGGTTTGCTGCCCTTGTCGTGCCTGACGCCGTCTCCTTGGGGACCATCCACGACGACGGGCCTCCGCGCCACTGGCTGCTCACCGAAGACTCCTGGTGCTATCTCACCCCTGATGGGCGTGTCGTCCAAGGCGGACGGCGCCACCTATGGGATGAGATAGAAGCCGCCCACAGCACATGGGAACAACTCGGCCAACCAGCACGGCACCAATGTCAGGTCATCATCGACCCTGACGGCGCCCGGCTCACCTATCAAGGTCGGGAATGGCCGATCCTGCTCTAACCCGAATCCGGGCTGAACCCCTGAATTTCCCGGGAGTTCAACTTTTTTACATGCTTGGCGAGGCACGAGGGCCGGTGAATACGCCATGGCAACGACCGGTTCAGGGTGTAGGGCCTGGGCGAGCAGATGGTGCTGCGGCCAGTGGAGAGTGACGGTCGAGTAGGGGGCAGGACGGGACCATCCCCGCATGCGCGGGGAGCACTGCCACGGGTCGGGGTTGGATCCGTAGTCGGGGGACCATCCCCGCATGCGCGGGGAGCACCAGGTTTTCACCCGCCACCGGTAGGAGGCCCCGGGACCATCCCCGCATGCGCGGGGAGCACTCCGGCATAGCGTGTGGCAGTGGCCCCCGGGAAGGACCATCCCCGCATGCGCGGGGAGCACAAATAGAACCGCCGCTCTGGCCTCATCCGGAATGGACCATCCCCGCATGCGCGGGGAGCACCCTAAACGACCTGCAACTTTACCAGCGTGCAGCACCAATTTCATTCACTTCCGAAAAGAAGACCAAGCTCCCCAATAAGAAAATTTGGCCCAACAGGCATGGAGCATCAGGACAGAGTCGTCTCGCATAGCAATGAAACCACCGATGTGAGAAGCCTTCAGCACAAAGCCATTCCTCAGGCGTAGAAAACCCTCACCGCACATCCCACAGGTCCCCCTACGGACACGACGACAGTCCTGCACACCGACTAGAGCCCACGCGATCCCACCACTCCCCTTTACAGAGCTGGACAGAGCAGGTTCCGCGCCTGTTGGTAAGCCGACGGCCGCCAAGCAGAAAGAAGGGCCTGCCGGGGATGTCCGGCAGGCCCACCAAGTCGCTTGTTACAGGTACTGGCCAGTGTTGGCCACGGTGTCGATGGAACGACCAGCGTCGGCGCCCTTCTTGCCCGACACCAGAGTCCGGATGTAGACGATCCGCTC
>NZ_PITY01000016.1:0-4045 GCF_017577275.1 Thermobifida sp. | reverse complement strand
GGGGCGCGCGCCCCCCCCCCGGCCCCGGCCCCGGCCCGCGGAGAGGGCGGGACGCACCCGGCCGCGGCCCCCCGGGGCACGGACCCCCCCACCCGAACCGGAGCCGGCTGGGCCCACCCCCCCGGGGCCCCGGGGCCCCGCGCGGGGGGCGGCCAGCGGGTCGGGTTCGGCCGGGACCCCGGCCCGCCGTTCCACCCAGGCCCGCTGAACCTCGGAGGGATCATCGGGAACCACGGTCGGTTCCTCGGCCAGGTGCCAGCCCTCCTCACACTGAGTGCGGCGCAGGGACCGCTTGCGGCGCGCACAGGCCGGACAGCGGGATTCCAGCGTGGACCCACAGGGCACGTCGATGACCTCGCTGGCCCCGGTGGCGGTGTCGATGCGCCGCAGACTCACCGGGCGGATGCACACCCCGTGGTCGGCGGCGATCTGTTCGGCCACCACCCGCGCCAGAGGTTGGGCCAAACGTTCGGCGCGCGTGGTCTTGCCGGTCGGTGTGGGCATCTACGCGGCCCCTCCCACCACGTGGAGTTCCACTGTCGCGGCCGAGGTGTGGTCGGCGGTCATGGTGTCGATGTCGTCATCGGACACATACGCCGCCCGCACGCGGACCGGCATGGGCGAGCCCTCCAACCGGACGAACGCCACCCCCGGCAGCATGGGGTCGATCAGGTGCGCGTTAGCGCCCCGGTCCCGTGCGCCTTCACCGAGCACCATGTCCACCTGCGAGGCTTCATCCAGGCGCAGAGCGATCTTGTCGGGAAACAGGTTGCGCAGGTTCATGACTTCCTTGCGCGGGTCCTGCAGCGCAGCCAGGACGCAGAACCCCACCGACCGGCCCTGGGATGTGAGCGTGGCGATGGCGTTCTCCGCGTGACGGCGCACGTCCCGGTCGGGGTGGTAGGCGGTCAGAAACGCCACCTCGTCCAACACCACCACCACGAACGGGTCCCCGGTCGTGGGAGTGTGGGAGCGTCGGTGTCCGGCGTAGCGTTCGGCCCGGTCCTGCATCTCGGCCACCGCTTCTTCGAGCAGGGCCACCGCCGCTTCCCCCGTGTCGGCGTAGCGAGCGAACAGCGAGCGGCCGTAGGACAGTTCCATCCGCTTGGGATCGACCGCCCACACCTGCGCGGTTCCGTCTTCCAGCGCGGGGAGCATGGCGCGGATCGCCGACCAGATCACCGAGCCCTTGCCGGCCCCGGTCACGCCCACCACCAGGACGTGAGTCCCGTGCAGCCTCAGCCGCCACGGCGTGCCGTCCTCCTGAAGCCCCACGGGCAGTGCGCCGAGGTCAGGGACGGCCGGAACGTCGAGCGCGGCAATCGGTTCGGCGAGGGTGTCCCACCGGGGAAACTCCAGAACCACATCCCGCGGCCCCAGCACGGTCACGCGGCAGGAGGGCGCGCCGAACCCGTGCGCCAACTCGGCAACCCGGTTCTCGAAGTCCGCGGGTGTAGTTCCGGCGACCAGGCGCACCCGGACCCGGTCGGCCCACTCCGAACACGTCACCCGCCGAATCCGGGGCAGGTACTGGCGCTCTTGGTAGGTCTCGGCCAGCCCCGCCACCACGAGCACCGGCTGCCACTGACGGGCATACACCCACCACCACCGCCAGGCGGCGAGCATGCGCAGCCCCACCCAATGGCGGAAGGAAGAGGGCCAGCGCCGCCACCACACCAGCAGGCCGACATCGATCAGCGACCAGACCACCGCCACGGCGACCCAGCCGAAGACGTGCCAGACCAGGAGCGAGGCGACAGCCGCCACCGTGGCGACGGGGAAGCGGAACGGCAGCCCCACCACCAGCACCAAGGCGCGGGCCAGCCAGCGGGCCACGATCAACGCTACCGGCGTGGGCAGCACCGGCGTGGCGAACCGGAATGCCTGCGCCGGAACCGGCGTGGTCACCGACACCTGCTGGGCGGCCGGGCGAGGAGACCACCACATCAGCACCCACCCCCCGACAGGCGGGTGCGGGCGGCGTCGAGCTGGGCCCGGGCGATCGCCGCCACCTCCACCGCTTCGGGGTCGAAGGAGTGCGCGGCGATCCGGGTGAGCAGGTCGGCTTTGCGCTCGAAGAACGCCACGTCTTCGGCCGGGGTCGACGGGACGCGGTTCGTGGAGCGTTCGCGGACCAGGGCGAGGAACTCGGAGATCTCCCGGGGTGAGACGGGAGGCGGCTGGTCAGCCATAATCAGACACACCTCTTCTGTGGTTCATCGGTTGGCAAGCCGAACGGAGAGCAGAGGGGGTAAAAGGGGCGGCTCGGTGTTGCAGCACCAGGCCGCCCCGCTTGCTTGTCAGGAACTAGGCGGCGTCCTTGGCCGCACGACGAGCCGGAGCACCGGGCGCCTTGAGGCCGCGGGCGCGCAGCGAGTAGGCCACCCGGGGCCGGCGCCCGTTGTCGTCCACGTAGGGCATGACCGACATGCCCTCGAACTCCACCGGCCGGAACGGCAGCCCCGCCACCTCATCGGGCAGGGTGGGGCAGACCTCGGCCGCCACCTTGACCTTCACCGACTTGGCCTTGCCCCGCGCGTTGGGGTCGGCGTCGATCACTTCCACCGCCCACAACGGCAACCCGGTCTCCCGGTCCACTTCCGGCCGCTTGGTCTCGAAGTTCGTCACCGCCTCCACCCCCAACGCGAACGCCCCGTGCGGGAACACCGTCCCGAACTCCACCGGCAACGCACCCTGAATCGCCATGAAGACTCCTGCTCATCTGCGTTGATCTGGTCCACGCCAGACCACTCCCTGAAATCGATACATGTATAACATGTATCGATTCTTGATGCCAGAGACTAAGCCTCGATCCGTCGAGGGCGACAGCTCGGCCGATCGAGGCCGAACCGCCGATTCCTGCGGACAAGTAGCAGGATGCGCAAGGAACACGGGACGGGACTACTACATGGCTGGACGTGTTCAGGACGTCTCGATAATGTGAGCGCGTCCCCCGACGTCCCGCGAACACGGATTCCATGCCGAACGAGAGACTGCGCGCCGCACTACTGGAACAGGGACTGACCCCGGCCAGTCTCGCCGAGGCCATTGGCGTGGACGCCAAGAGCGTCGAACGCTGGATCAACCTCGGCCGCGTTCCCTACCGCCGCCACCGCTACGCGGTCGCCGCACGTCTGGGCGTGGACGAGACGTACCTGTGGCCGCAGGCCCTGACCAAGGACCAGAAGAAGGCGGCTTCCGAGGGCGAGATCATCGCGGTTCACCCGCACCGCTGGACCGTTCCCAGCGACACGTGGAAGCGCCTGTTCGAGTCCGCCGAGCGCGAGATCGGCATTCTCGTCTACAGCGGTTTCTTCCTGGCCGAGGACGTCAGCGTGTCAAGGCTTCTCGCCGCCAAGGCCGAAGCCGGGGTGCGGGTGCGCATCCTGCTCGGTGATCCGGAGTGCGAGGCGGTTGCCCAGCGTGGCGCTGACGAGGGCATCGACGACGCTATGGCCGCCAAGATCCGCAACGTCATTGTGCTGTACCGGCCGCTGCGCGCCGTGGAGGGTGTGGAGTTCCGCCTACACCGGACGGTCCTCTACAACTCGATCTACCGCGCTGATGACCAGATGCTCGTGAACACGCACGTCTACGGCGCTCCCGCGGCGAACGCGCCCGTCTTCCACTTGCGCAAGGTCGCCGGAGGCAGCATGGTGACCACCTACGTGGAAAGCTTCGAACGGGTGTGGGACGAGGCCACGCCCCTCGACTGAAAGAGAGCCTCATGGCACGGCGGATCGACTACTACGACGACCCCCAGGCCCCCAAGGCCAACAGCCTGGTCCCGTCGGTGAACGTGATCGTGACCAACGAACACGACGAGATCCTGATGATCCGCCGCTCCGACAACGGCAACTGGGCCGTCCCCGGCGGAGCCGTCGACCTCGGCGAATCCGTCCCCCAGGCAGCCGTACGCGAAACCCTGGAAGAAACCGGGATCACCTGCGAGATCACCGGAATCTCCGGCATCTACAGCGACCCCAAGCACGTCATCTACTACACCAGCGACGGCGAGTGCCGCCAGGAGTTCTCCATCGTCCTG
>NZ_PITY01000018.1:0-4126 GCF_017577275.1 Thermobifida sp. | reverse complement strand
CTACCCACCTCCTCCGCACCACTGGTGCCCAAGAGCAGGAAACCATCACCCTCACCCCGCCCGGGGACGTCGACGCCGAATTCGCCTCCCTGCTCTCCCCGAACCGGCGCACCACGAAAACACCGGAGGAACGCGCCCACACCCTGCTCTCCCACCTTCCGCTGCGCCTGTGGATCGGCCGCCTCGGCAGCAGTCCCGCAGACGTGGTGTCCAAGAAGATGGACGACACCGTCCGCGACGCCCTCATCGCCGCTGCCGTCCGCTACCGCGACCTTGACTGGGTGCGGGCATTCCTCGACGACGTCGGCCGCCACACTTTCGCCTCCAACAACTGGTTCGAGCAGCTCGACGCGCTCCTGCACCAGCTTCCCGCTGAAGAACGCTGCGACCGGGTCGCCCACTGGCTCGACGACCCCGACATTCCGGAAACCCAGACCTGGAACCTTCTGTACCGGCTCGAATTCCCCTGGGTGGGGCGGCTCAACGACATACTCGTCGAACAGCTATTCACGTCCCCTGACGCGCCTGACCACTTCGGTGTCATCGCGCCGGGCGCGGAAAACAAGCTTGACCCCGGCCTCTACGAGCGCCTCGCCCCGCTTGCCGAGAAGCGCAAAGGAAGCCGCGAATTCCGTCATCTCGTCACCACTCTCGAATACCGCTACACCATGCGTAAGGAGCTGATGTGACTCTCACCACCACCGCAGTGCTGCGTCCCCACGCCGAGCAGGCCTACGCCGACGAACTCGCTGCCCTCACCGCAATCGACGACCGCCCCCGCCCGCCCGGTTGGAAACTGTCCCCCTGGGCCGTCACCCAGTACATCCTCGGCACCACCCTCGACGACGGCACCGAAATCACCCCCAAATACGTGGGATCCCGCCGTCTCGTCGAAGTCGCCGTCGCCACCCTCGCCACCGACCGCGCCCTCCTGCTGATCGGAGTGCCCGGCACCGCCAAAACCTGGCTGTCCGAACACTTGGCGGCCGCCATCTCCGGCGACTCCACCCTGCTCGTCCAAGGCACCGCGGGCACCGTCGAAGAAGCCATCCGCTACGGCTGGAACTACGCGCGGCTCATCGCCGAAGGCCCCTCCGAGCAAGCCCTCGTACCCAGCCCGGTCATGACCGCCATGGCTGAAGGCCGCCTCGCCCGCGTCGAAGAGCTCACCCGCATCCCCTCCGACGTCCAAGACGCCCTCATCACCATCCTGTCCGAGAAAACCCTGCCCGTCCCCGAACTCGGCATCGAAGTGCAAGCCAAACGCGGCTTCAACATCATCGCCACCGCCAACGACCGCGACCGCGGCGTCAACGAACTGTCCAGCGCGCTCCGCCGCCGCTTCAACACCCTCGTCCTCCCCGTCCCCCAAACCGCCGACGACGAAGTCGACATCGTCACCCGCCGCGTCGCCCAACTAGGCCGCAACCTCGACCTGCCGGAAGTCCCCGCCTCCCTCACCGAAATCCGCCGCGTCGTCACCGTCTTCCGGGAACTCCGCAACGGCGTCACCGAAGACGGCCACACCAAAGTCAAAACCCCCAGCGGCACACTAAGCACCGCCGAAGCCATCTCCATCATCACCAACGGCATGGCCCTGGCCGCCCACTTCGGCGACGGTGTGCTGCGCCCCGCTGACGTCGTGCCCGGCATCCTCGGCGCCGTCATCCAAGACCCCGCCACCGACGGCGTGGTCTGGCACGAATACCTGGAAACCGTGATCCGGGACCGCGACGACTGGCACGACTTCTACACCGCCTGCCGGGAGGCAACCCACTGATGGCCCCGATCGACACCGAACGCGTCCACCTCCTCGGCATCCGCCACCACGGGCCCGGGTCGGCGCGCGCCGTCCGCGCGGAGCTGCGCCGACTCCGCCCCGACGTGATCCTCATCGAAGGACCCCCGGAAGCGGATGCGCTTCTCGAGCACGTCCCCGGCCTGGAACCCCCGGTCGCCCTCCTCGCCTACGACCAGGCCGCCCCGTCCCGCGCCGCGATCTGGCCGTTCGCGGTCTTCTCCCCGGAATGGCAGGCACTCCGCTACGCCGCCGCCCACGGCATCCCCGTCCGCTTCTGCGACCTGCCTGCCGCCCACACCCTCGCCCTGGACGAACCCGACACCGACCACGAAGAGTCCCGCGTCCGCGTCGACCCGCTCAGCGTGCTCGCCGAAGCCGCCGGCTACGACGACGCGGAACGCTGGTGGGACGACGTCATCGAACAGCGCCGCGACGGCGGACCCTCCCCGTTCCCCGCCATCGCTGAAGCCATGGTCGCGGTCCGCGCCGAACTCGCCCCGGACCCCGAAACCGAACGCGAAGCCCGACGCGAAGCCCACATGAGGAAAGTGCTCCGCGCCACGCTGCGCGCCGGATACGAGCGGATCGCCGTGGTCTGCGGCGCCTGGCACGTGCCCGCCCTCCTCGACCTGCCTCCCGCCACCGCCGACACCCGGCTCCTGCGCGGACTCGCGAAAACCAAAGTCGCCGCAACGTGGATCCCCTGGACGCACGGGCGGCTCGCCGCCGCCACCGGATACCGCGCCGGCGTCCGCTCCCCCGGCTGGTACCACCACCTGTTCACCGTCCCCGACCGGCCCGTGGAACGGTGGCTCACCGAGGCGGCGCGACAGCTACGCGACAACGACCAGCCCGTCTCCTCCTCCCACGTCATCGAAGCAGTGCGGCTGTGCGAGGCTCTCGCAGCCCTGCGCGGCCGCCCCCTGCCCGGGCCCGAAGAAATCGCGGACGCCACCTCCGCAGTGCTCTGCGAAGGCGCCGAACTGCGGGCCCGGCTCGTCCACGACGCAATGGTGGTAGGGGAGCGGCTCGGCACCGTTCCCCCCACCACCCCCACCGTCCCCCTGCAACGAGACCTGGCACTCCACCAAAAACGGCTGCGTCTCAAACCCGAGGCACTCGAACGAGAACTCGTCCTCGACCTGCGCGAAGAACGGGACCGGGAACGCAGCGCCCTCCTGCACCGGCTGAACCTGCTCGGCATCCCCTGGGGCACCCGCACCCGCGACAGTGTGCGCTCCCGCGGCACCTTCCGCGAAACCTGGACCTTGCGCTGGGAACCCGAATACGACATCGCGGTCATCGAAGCGAGCCGCTGGGGCACCACGGTCACCGCAGCAGCCACCGCGTGCGTCCACGACCGTGCCCAGCACGCCGACCTTCCCACGCTGACCAGCCTCCTCGAAGACAGCCTGCTCGCAGACCTGCCCGAAGCCGTCACCGGCACCGTCGCCCAACTCGCCCAGCGGGCCGCCGAAGACACCGACATCCAACGGCTGATGCGCGCCCTACCCCCGCTGGCCCGCTCCGCCCGCTACGGCAACGTGCGCCGCTTCGACGCCAAGGCACTCCGCACCATCGCCACGGAACTGCTGAGCCGCATCTGCGCGGGCCTCGCCCTCGCCGTTACCGGCCTCAGCGACGACGCCGCCACAGCGGTCACCACTGACATCGACACCACCCACACCGCGGTAATCCTGCTCGGCGGAGACGCAGAAACCGAATGGCTCGACACCCTCGAAGCAGTAGCGCCCCGCGAGAATATCCCCGGCCGGATCAGCGGACGCATCCACCGCATCCTCTACGACAGCGGCCGCCTCACCGCCGACACCCTGCACCAGCGGCTCAGCCAGATCTCCTCACCCGGAACCCCGCCGGACCGCACCGCCGCATGGATCGAAGGCTTCGTCGCCAACAACGGCCTCCTGCTCGTCCACGACACCGCCCTGCTCACCCTGATCGACCGATGGCTGACCAGCCTCAACGAGTCCGCCTTCATCACCGTGCTCCCCCTGCTGCGCCGTACCTTCGGCAGCTTCCAACCCGCGGAACGCCGCGCTATCGCCCAGCACGTCATCCACGGCAGCCTCGACGGCCACACCCCCGACCAGCCCGTCGACACCCAGCAGGCCGCCCCCCCCACGGGCACCCCCCCCCCCCCCCCCCGCCCTCCCCCCCCCCCCCCGACCCCCCGAAAACCCCACAACAACCCTTTCCACCCACCCCCCCCCCCCCCCCCACAAACCCCCCCCCCGCGCCCCGCCCCCGCGGAGACCCCCCCAAAACCCCTGCCGCCCCCCTCCTTCTTTTCACACCACCCCCCCA
>NZ_PITY01000023.1:0-251622 GCF_017577275.1 Thermobifida sp. | reverse complement strand
GTGAGGGTTACGGCGGTCATAGCGGGCGGGGTCCACCCGGTCCCATTCCGAACCCGGTCGTTAAGCCGCCCAGCGCCGATGGTACTGCCCTGTGGTGGGGTGGGAGAGTAGGACACCGCCGTACACACACGCAAAAAGGAGAGGGAGTAGATGTGAGGCTTTGGTCCTCTTTCCTGCCTCTCTCCTTTTCGTTTTCTCTGAATTAAGGCCCCTCGCGCAGGGGCCTATTTTTATGCCTTTTCCTGGGCGAGGGTGCCCCCACCCCTGTGTCGGGGAAATGGCCAGGAAAAACCGTGGTGAAGAAGAGCGGGAAGAGGGATGAATTCACTGCATGGCCTCTTCAAGGCGAGAATCCTGCACGGTCCCGTCGTCACGGTTGCCGCGGGGTAGAGCGGAGATGCAGCGATCCCTGCCTGTGCCGCTGCGGAAGGAGCGAATACCCTCTCTCGCCCGGGAGAGGCACACTACTGGATCCGGTGGTTAAGTGCCTTGATGCTGGCGCAGGTAGTCCAAGTAGAGCGGACGCAGTGCCTCACGGAGCTGGTGGTCCCCTTCGAATTCTGCGATCAGTTGGCTGAACAACGCCGACACGGTGTGCACCCCGGCCTGTCCTGCCGCTGGGCGTCCGGCAAGGGCCTCCGCACTAGGAATATGCTCCACCAGCTTCCACAGGTAGCTGACATCCCACCGCTTCCGGGCGAGCTCCACTGCCCGTTCCCGCAACTCGTCCGTGTCCAACCTCTCCAAGTCCTCACCCATGACCTCCCACTACCCGATCTGGGGCTTTCCGCGCTCTGCGGGACAGACTCCCCCGCATCGCGACGGGCGGGGATGGTGCAGGGCAGAAAACGGCAAAGAGATAGGCTCTTGGACTTGTGACTACAGGTAGCCCGTATCGGGACGTTCCGCCGCGGCACGTCGTTCTTTCGGATCGGTAGGCGTGGACGTCGAGATCATCGCGCTGCTCATGGCCGCAGCGGTCGCCGCCGGATGGGTCGACGCTGTCGTGGGCGGCGGTGGCCTGCTGATGCTTCCCGCACTGCTCGTCGCCTTCCCCACCACACCGGTGGCCGCAGTGCTCGGAACCAACAAACTGACAGCGATCTTCGGTACCTGCTCCGCCGCCATCACCTACGCTCGCGGGGTCAAATCCGAACCCCACGTGGTGTGGTCCGCAGCCGGACTCGCCCTCCTCGGAGCGGGAAGCGGGGCCGCGCTTGCCGGAGCAGTGTCCTCCGCGACCCTGCGCCCCATCATCATGGCGGTGCTGCTCGCTGTCGCTGTCTTCGTGGTGCTGCGCCCCGCGATGGGACGGGTCGCCCAACCACGGCTGCGCACCCCTGCCCGGGTCGTAGCCGCGGTCCTCATCACGGGCCTAGTGATCGGATGCTACGACGGCCTCATCGGGCCGGGCACCGGCACGTTCCTGATCATCGCGCTGACGTCGATCATCGGCATGGACTTCGTCACTGCCTCGGCGTCCGCCAAAATCATCAACACGGCCACCAACCTCGGCGCGATCATCGTCTTCGCCCTCAATGGTGACGTGATGTGGCTGATCGGGCTGGGCTTGGCGGTGTGCAACATCGCCGGGGCGCAGGTGGGCGCCCGCATGGTGCTGCGCCGCGGTACCGGCTTCGTGCGGGCTGTCCTCCTGGTCGTCGTCGTGCTCCTCGTGCTGCGGCTCGGCTACGACCAGTTCGTCGCATCCGCGGTCCCCTCGGGCACAGGGTGAAGGAGCATGACAGAGCGTGACACGGTCCCTGTGAAGCTTGTGTAACCCGTCACATGGGTTATCGACTCAGTGTGGGGAATAACGGACAAACAACCAGTTTCACGAGGTCATGGGACCGGTCATCGGGAACCCGGTGTCTGTTGCGGAAAGTCGGGCTGGATAAGCTTCCGCATGGTGCGGATGGCTTAAACAAGCATCTTTCCAACGTGGCACACCCCGCAGATGGTTCCCACGTTGTGTGAATGACCTCCGCAGAAACCCAGCCAGCGAGTCACAAGGACGGACCCTCGTGGACCTGTTCGAATACCAGGCGAAGGCACTCTTCGCGGAATATGGGGTTCCGGTACCCCAAGGAAAGGTGGCGAGCACGCCCGAGGAGGTGCGTGCCATCGCCGAAGAGTTCGCGGCGGCGGGCAAGCCCCGCGTCGTGGTTAAAGCTCAGGTCAAGACCGGAGGCCGAGGCAAGGCGGGCGGTGTCAAGGTGGCCGACGGCCCCGACGACGCAGTCGCTAAGGCCAAGCAGATTCTCGGCATGGACATCAAGGGCCACACCGTCCACCGGGTCCTCGTTGAAGAGGCCAGCGACATCGCGGAGGAGTACTACTTCTCCTTCCTGCTGGACCGGGCGAACCGTTCCTTCCTCTCCATCTGCTCTGCCGAGGGCGGTATGGAGATCGAGGAGGTTGCGGCAACCAACCCCGACGCCGTAGCGAAGGTCCCCATCAGCCCGCTCAAGGGGGCTCCGGCTGACGTCGCGGCCGACATCGTTGCCCAAGGCAAACTGCCCGAGGCTGCTGCCCAGGGCGCCGTCGACGTCATCACCAAGCTGTGGAAAGTCTTCGTGGAGAAAGACGCCACGCTGGTCGAGGTCAACCCGCTCATCCTCACCAAGGACGGCCGGGTGGTCGCCCTTGACGGCAAGGTCACCCTGGACGACAACGCCGAGTTCCGGCAGGACCTGGAGTCGCTAGCCTCCGCCGCGGAAGGCGACCCGCTGGAAGTCAAGGCCAAGGAGAAGGGCCTCAACTACGTCAAGCTCGACGGTGAGGTCGGCATCATCGGTAACGGCGCCGGACTCGTCATGTCCACGCTGGACGTGGTCGCCTACGCCGGTGAGCAGCACGGCGGCGTCAAGCCCGCCAACTTCCTCGACATCGGCGGTGGCGCCTCCGCCGAGGTCATGGCCAACGGCCTGGAGATCATCCTGAGCGACCCCGCGGTCAAGAGCGTCTTCGTGAACGTCTTCGGTGGTATCACCGCGTGCGACGCGGTCGCCAACGGTATCGTGCAGGCGCTCGAACTGCTGGAATCCCGGGGCGAGGATGTGACCAAGCCGCTGGTGGTGCGCCTGGACGGTAACAACGCCGAACTCGGTCGCTCGATCCTCAACGAACGTAACCACCCAGCGGTCCGCCAGGTGGACACCATGGACGGCGCTGCCGCACTAGCCGCCGAACTGGCCGCGAAGTAAGCGCGGGGGGATTTCAAGACATGGCTATCTTCCTCACCAAGGACAGCAAGGTCCTCGTCCAGGGCATGACCGGCTCCGAGGGCACCAAGCACACCCGTCGCATGCTTGCCGCGGGCACCAACATCGTCGGTGGTGTCAACCCGCGCAAGGCCGGCCAGGTGGTGGACTTCGACGGCACCCAGGTACCGGTCTTCGGCTCGGTAGCCGAAGGCATGAAGGCCACCGGTGCTGACGTCACCGTCATCTTCGTGCCGCCGAAGTTCGCCAAGGACGCGGTGATCGAAGCGATCGACGCGGAGATCGGCCTCGCGGTCGTCATCACCGAAGGCATCCCGGTGCACGACACCGCCACCTTCTGGGCCCACGCGTGCAGCAAGGGCAACAAGACCCGCATCATCGGCCCGAACTGCCCCGGCCTCATCACCCCCGGGCAGTCCAACGCCGGCATCATCCCCGCCGACATCACCAAGCCGGGCCGTATCGGCCTGGTGTCCAAGTCCGGCACGCTCACCTACCAGATGATGTACGAGCTGCGGGACATTGGCTTCTCCACCTGCGTGGGTATCGGCGGTGACCCGATCATCGGCACCACGCACATCGACGCGCTCGCCGCGTTCGAAGCCGACCCGGACACCGACGTCATCGTGATGATCGGTGAGATCGGCGGTGACGCTGAAGAACGGGCCGCTGAATACATCAAGAAGCACGTCACCAAGCCTGTCGTGGGCTACATCGCGGGCTTCACCGCGCCTGAGGGGAAGACGATGGGGCACGCCGGCGCTATCGTCTCCGGTTCTTCTGGTACCGCTGCGGCGAAGAAGGAAGCCTTGGAAGCCGTGGGCGTCAAGGTCGGTAAGACGCCGAGCGAGGCCGCGAAGCTGGTGCGTTCCCTGTTCTAACACGCTACGCGTGTCGGAGGGCCTGCTCCCGCGGAGGGGCGGGCCCTCCGTTCTGTTCTCCGGAGCGCGCCTTACCACATTTGGGATTTTTTGGCGACTTCCGACACGCCAGGCGGAAATAGGTTCCTAAAACCGCGGCGGCTGGGAGCATGGAAGCGTGAGCGTGCCTCCAAGAACGTCGAAACGTCGTCAACCGGCTGGCGGCGGTCGCCCAGGCAGAAGACCCCACCGCCCGGGGAGCCGTCCCGCAACGTCCCGTCCCGTGGGCGCCAGCGCGCAGGCGCGTCCGCTGTACGCGTCGGGTGGGGTCGGCGCGGCGTCGGCTGCCGCGATCGGCCTGGCTATGCTCACCACCCTCACCCTCGTCGGCTGGATCGCTGCCCCGCCGACCACGTTCGGTGACGACATCGTTGACGTGTTCCGGATCGCGGTCCGCATGTGGCTTGTCGGCCACCACGTCGAACTCGTCACCCCGGATGGGCGGATGGGGCTGTTCCCCATTGGCTTGCTCGTGCTCCCCGGGCTGCTGCTGTACCACTCGGGAAGCCGGCTTGTCCGCGCCTGCGGACTGGTCCGCCTCCGGCACGCCGCCCAGGCAGCGCTGGCCCTCGCCAGCCCGTATGCGGCGATCGCCGGCACGCTCGCGCTCATCGGGCGGGACGACACGGTCCAGCCCAGCATGCTCCAAGCGCTCGTCACCGGTTTCCTCCTCGCGTTCCTCGCTGGAGGGCTGGGAGCGCTGCGGCAGCTCCTCAAAGAGCGCCGTATCCCGTGGCGGGGGGTGCTCGCATTCCTGCCGTTACGGCTCCGCGCCGTCGTCTCCGGGCTGTTCAGCGCTTCCGCAGTGCTCGCAGCAACCGGGGCTGCGCTGTTCTTCTCCGGTCTTGCCGCAGGGTTCCCCGAAGCGGTCGAGACTACCCGCGGGCTAGCCCCCGGGGTGGTCGGCGGCGTGCTGCTGTTCGTCATCCAGTTGCTGTACCTGCCGAACGCGGTCATCTTCGGGGTCGCCTACGCGGCAGGCCCGGGGTTCGCGTTCGGGGCAGACACAGTGGTCGCGCCCACCGGCGTGGCCCTGGGGCCGCTGCCGGAGCTCCCGATGCTGGCTGCCCTCCCCGACAACGGTCCCGCCCCGGCCCTGTCCCTGGTGACTCTGCTGGCCCCGTTTGCCGCCGGGGCAGTGGGAGGCTGGCGGAGCTTGCACGGCGCGCCGGTACCGGTCAACGAGGCTGCACCGTTGTGGGGATTCATCTGCGGGATCGGCACCGGAGTGGTGTGGGGCGGGCTGAGCGCACTGGCCCGCGGCCCCTTGGGAGCGGACCGGTTGGCGGAGATCGGCTCCTCCCCCTGGCAGGTGGGGGTGGTTGTCGCATTGGAAGTCGGGGTGAGCGCAGCGATCGCCGCGTGGGTGGTCAACTGGCGGCAGCTCCGAGACACGTTCGACGGAGTCGAGACTGCCCGGCCGGCCAGCACCCCGGCAAGGAAGGGCGAGGAGGACCGGGAAGCCGCGTCTCGCACGCTGCGGCTGCCCCGCCCGCAGTGGCGCAGCCTACGGCGGCGGTTCCGGGACGACGACGCAGACGAGCTGTACGGCATCACCTACGAGGCCGACACCGGCTTCGACCGGGAAACGGATTAAGGCTGGGCCCGGCCGCTCTCCAAGAGCTCCCGCACCCACGGCTGGTCGGGGAAGCGCTCACTGATCGCTTCGAAGTAGGCGTCGTCGCACTTCTCCTGGGCGCTGACCGTGTGCGCGCGGGCAGTGCATTCGCTGTACGCCCGGAGTTCGTCGGAGAACACCGCCAGAGCTGCGGAGATCACGAGCGCCCAGAGGATTCCGACGATGCCGACGATGATGCTGGCCAGCGAACCCGGTGCCTGCGTGCCGCGGCTTTTCGCCTTCTTGCGGGCCCGGGCCCCTTGGACGATGCCGAGCACGGAGAGCACTGCGCTGTAGGGGAGCAGGAGGAGGCCGGCGAACGAGAACATGAGCCCCCACAGGCCACCGCGTTCCACGGTGATCTCGGGTCTTCCAGGCTGCGGCGTCGACGGCTCACTGTTCACTAGGTCTCCTCACCGGTGGGGGCATGTGTGGACTAGCGTCTCCTTAGACGCTACCGGGTCGGCCGGACCGGAATGATCCGCTCCGCGGCTCCTGCCAGGACCCGGCGTCGCAAGCGGTACCGGGCGGCGGGATAGGCTGGCTTCTGCACGAGTTGCTCACTCTGCGCTGCCTTGTCGGCCACAGGGCAGCGGTATACCCCCGGACAGCGTGTGGTCGTGCCGTGCCCGGGGCCGGGCAGAAGTCCTCGAACCGTCCACCCAGGGGAGGAAGCACACTGTCGGCGCGAGTAGTCGTTCTCATCTCGGGCACGGGAAGCAACATGGCGGCCTTACTCGAGGCGGCTGCCGATCCGGACTACGGTGCGACGATCGTTGCGGTCGGATCTGATCGTGAGGCTGCCGGTTTAGTCCGCGCTCAAGAAGCGGGCGTGCCCACTTTCATAGTTCCTTTTTCCGAGTATTCGGATCGGAGCGAATGGAATCGCGTGCTTGCCGCACGTCTTGCGGAGTTCTCACCGGACCTGGTCGTCTCCGCCGGATTCATGCGCATTCTTGGCCGTGAGGTTCTCCAGGAGAACACGGTCATCAACACCCATCCGGCGCTGCTCCCCGCGTTCCCGGGAGCGCACGCGGTACGCGACGCGCTGGACTACGGGGTCAAAGTCACCGGAGCGACCGTGCACTTTGTGGACGAAGGCGTGGATACCGGTCCGGTGATCGAACAAGCCGTGGTGCGGGTGGAGGAAGGCGATGACGTCGCCACGCTGCACGAGCGGATCAAAACGGTTGAGCGCCGCATGCTCGTGGACGTCGTCGGCCGGCTCGCCCGCCACGGATGGACCCTCAACGATCGACAGGTGAAGCTGGGCGGTGCGCCCAGCCGGGACGTGACAGAGGAGAACCGGTGACACAGCAGGCCATTCGGCGTGCGTTGATCAGCGTGTACGACAAGACCGGGGTCGAGGAGCTAGGACGCGGCCTCGCTGAAGCAGGGGTGGAGATCGTCTCCACCGGTTCCACTGCTGCCCGGCTGACCGCAGCCGGGGTCGCAGTCACCCCGGTGGAATCCGTCACCGGTTTTCCCGAGTGTTTCGAAGGCCGGGTGAAGACCCTGCACCCGAAGGTGCACGCGGGACTGCTCGCTGACCGGACCAAGGCCGAGCACCGGGCGCAGCTCGCCGAACTCGACATCGCGCCGTTCGACCTGGTCGTGGTCAACCTCTACCCTTTCGCGGACACGGTTGCGTCCGGCGCTTCCCCTGAGGAGTGCATCGAGAAGATCGACATCGGCGGTCCGGCGATGGTGCGGGCCGCGGCAAAGAACCACGCGAGTGTCGCGGTGGTCGTGGACCCGGCCCGCTACGGCGACGTCCTGAAAGCGGTGCGCAGCGGCGGGTTCACCCTGGAGGAGCGCAAGCGGTTGGCGGCGGCGGCTTTCGCGCACACGGCGAGCTACGACGCTGCCGTAGCGGCATGGTTCGCCGAGGCCTACGCCCCCGACGAGGTGGCGAAGGACTCGGGGTGGCCCGAGTTCACGGCTGTCACCTACCAGCGGCAGACGACGCTGCGCTACGGCGAGAACCCCCACCAGAGCGCAGCACTGTACCGGCCGGCGAGCGCCAGCGGCGAGGGCCTGGCCGGGGCGCGGCAGTTGCACGGCAAGGAGATGTCGTACAACAACTACGTGGACAGCGACGCTGCCCTGCGCGCCGCCTACGACTTCACTGAGCCGTGCGTGGCGATTATCAAACATGCCAACCCGTGCGGGATCGCTGTAGGAGAAAATATCGCCGAAGCACATCGCAAGGCGCACGCCTGCGATCCGGTGTCGGCGTTTGGTGGGGTGATCGCCGCTAACCGCGTTGTTGACGAGGCCATGGCCGCGCAGGTCGCCGAGGTGTTCACCGAGGTTGTCGTGGCGCCCGGGTTCAGCCCTGAGGCCGTGGAGATCCTCACGCGCAAGAAGAACATCCGCCTGCTGGAGGTGGCGGAGCCGGACCGCGGGGCCCGGCGGGAGATGCGGCAGATCAGCGGCGGGCTGCTGATGCAGGACGCCGACCTGGTCGACGCGCCCGGGGATGATCCTGCGCAGTGGCAGTTGCGGGCCGGACCAGCCGCGGATGAGGCGACCCTGGCCGATCTGGCCTTCGCGTGGCGTGCGGTGCGGGCCGTGAAATCCAACGCGATCCTGCTGGCTGCCGACCGGGCCACGGTGGGCGTGGGCATGGGCCAGGTGAACCGGGTGGACTCGGCTCGCCTCGCGGTGACACGCGCCGGGGAGCGGGTGAAGGGCTCCGTAGCCGCGAGTGACGCGTTCTTCCCCTTCCCTGACGGACTGGAAGTGCTGGCCGAGGCAGGCGTGCGGGCGATCGTGCAGCCGGGAGGTTCGGTGCGGGACGACGAAGTCATCGCCGCTGCCGAGCGTGCCGGGGTGACCTTGTACTTCACCGGAACCCGGCACTTCTTCCACTGATCCGGCACAGCGTTGGTCGCGAGGCTTGCGCGGTCTCGCCGAGTAGAGAGGCATGACGGTGACAGCACAGGTACTGGATGGGAAGGCGACCGCTGCGGCGATCCGGGAGGAACTGAAGGAGCGGGTGGCCGCGCTGCGCGCCCGCGGGGTGGTGCCGGGCCTCGGCACGATCCTGGTGGGCGACGATCCGGGAAGCCACGCCTATGTGCGGGGGAAGCACCGCGACTGCGCTGAGGTCGGTATCGCCAGCATCCGCAAGGACTTGCCGGCGGATGCGACGCAGGCCGATGTGGAAGCCGCGGTGGCGGAGCTCAACGCTGACCCGGCGTGCACCGGTTTCATCGTGCAGCTTCCGCTCCCTCGCGGGCTGGACGAGAACCGGGTGCTGGAGAAGATCGACCCGGCCAAGGACGCGGACGGGCTCCACCCTTCCAACCTGGGCAAGCTGGTGCTCATGGAGGAGGCTCCGCTGCCGTGTACGCCGCGCGGCATCGTGGAGCTGCTGAACCGCTACGGGGTGTCGCTCCGGGGCGCCGAAGTGGTCGTGGTCGGCCGCGGGGTGACGGTGGGCCGTCCCCTGGGGCTGCTGCTCACCCGCCGCTCAGAGAACGCGACGGTGACGCTGTGCCACACCGGGACCCGTGACCTGGCGGCGCACACGCGCCGCGCCGACATCGTGGTGGCCGCGGCCGGGGTGCCGGGGCTGATCACCAAGGACATGGTGAGCCCGGGGGCCGTCGTGCTGGACGTGGGGGTCACCCGCACGGAGAAGGGCCTGGTCGGTGACGTGGCTCCGGACGTGGCCGAGGTCGCCGGGTACCTGTCCCCCAACCCGGGCGGGGTGGGGCCGATGACCCGCGCCATGCTGTTGACGAACGTGGTGGAAGCGGCGGAGCGGTCGCTGTCCTGAACCGGTCGGTGGGAGGCCCGACGTGGGTCGGACCTCCCACCGGACGGTCAGCTTGCCTGACGCTGCCGTTCGGAGGGCGGTGTGGGGCGGATCAGTCCCAACGCCACCACCTCGTTGGCCAGCCGGGTGCGGCGGTTGACCCCCTCCGCGATGCGGAACTTCTGGTAGAGGCGGAGCAGGTGCTGTTTGACCGCCGCTTCGGTGACCACGAGGTCCTCCGCGATCTGCCGGGCGGTCGCGGGGGCAACGAAGGCGTCGTCGGACAGGGCGGGGCGGCACAGTGAGGTCAGGACGTCGATCTCGCGGCGGGTGAGTTCGGGGGTGCCGCCCCGGCGCAGTTCCACCTCGGGGCGGAGGTCTTCTTCCGGCAGTCCGCCGACTCTGCACCGAGCAGCGCCGAAGCTGATGACGTCGCCTTCACGGAGAACCCGCTGGGCGATGGGGCGGCCGTTGACACGGGTACCGTTGCGGGACAGACCCATGTCGACGACGTACACGTACGGGCCGCGGCGGACGATCTCCGCGTGCAGTTGCGAGACACTCGGGTCGGAGAGGATGATGTCGACACCCCTGCCGCGTCCGACTGTCGTCACTTCCGCGGTGAGGGGGTGGATCTCGCCGGTCTCCTCGACCCGTATGTGGGGGCCGTCCACGGCTGTTCCTCCTGTTGTGGAGCGCGACCGGTGTGGATGGTTGCGACGGGGGGTAGCGGGGGCTGCCGTGCCGACCGCGGCACGGCGGGATGCCGTCGATTGAGTGGGATTCATAGGGGTTTTTGTCCTCGCTCGCCCGTGGCACTCATCTCCTGTCTGGTTACCCGCGAGGTAGGATTTCTATGCCCTTACCCGCCAGTAAGGCGGTGAGGTGGGGTGTCTCCAGCGTTTTTCTGGTAATCAGGTCACGATTCCCCAGTTTTCGACGAGCCCGATTCTCCACCCGGCCGTGACCGTGGCGGTCAATAGAATTGGGGCCACGTGTGGCCGACAGCAGCATGGGCTGTCGGCAGGCGGCGTAGGGCGCTCCCACAGAGTGCGTCAGCTCGGGCGTGTGCGAACCCGTTGCGCCGCGGCGGGCCCTGTCGCCTCGGCCGGTCCCCGGGGCAGGTATGCGCGAGCGTGAGGTGTGCGGTGAGCCAGGAAACGGTGGAGGCGGCGACAGCGGAGCGGTCGGACATGCCACAGCCCACAGGGGAGAATGAGCCGGTTGACCCGGAGGGGCCAGGGACGGCCGCGGATAGCGGGCCAGGCTGGTTGAACCAGGTGCCCTATCTGCTGGTTCTCGCCACGATGAGCGCGGGCATCGTCGTGGTCGCTGCAGCCCACTTCAAACGGGGGCCCGCGATTATCGCCGGTTCTCTGCTGCTGGGTGCGGTGCTGCGGGCTGTCCTGCCTACTGAACGGGTGGGCATGCTGGCGGTGCGCAGCCGCTGGGTGGACGTGGTCACGTTCGTCACCTTGGCGGTGCTTCTCATTGTTTTGGCCTGGGTAGCCCCGCAGCTATGACATATGTCCGCGACTAATAAGCTTGATATCGAGATACCGCACAGCGTCGTGTATGACTGATCGGAGCGTCCCCGGGGAGGAGCAGCCTTCCGGGCGGGCCTGGAAGCGCGCTGACCGGGACGTTCTTGCGGCGATCCATGAGCCGCGGACCAGGAAACCTCAGACGGTGCCGCGTTCGCGGTCCGGCCACACGCCATACGAAAGGGACAGCCACGAGCCATGGCCAAGATCAAGGTTGAGAACCCCGTAGTAGAGCTCGACGGCGACGAGATGACCCGGATCATCTGGTCCTTCATCAAGGAGCGGCTGATCCTGCCGTATCTCGACATCGACCTCAAGTACTACGACCTGGGTATTGAGGAGCGCGACCGCACCGAGGACCAGGTGACGATCGACGCGGCCCACGCCATCAAGAAGTACGGTGTCGGCGTCAAGTGCGCGACCATCACCCCGGACGAGGCTCGGGTTGAAGAGTTCGGGCTGAAGAAGATGTGGCGGTCGCCCAACGGCACGATCCGGAACATTCTCGGCGGTGTGGTCTTCCGCGAGCCGATCATCTGCTCTAACGTGCCTCGCCTGGTCCCGGGCTGGACCAAGCCGATCATCATCGGCCGGCACGCCCACGGCGACCAGTACAAGGCCAGCGACTTCAAGGTGCCCGGTCCTGGTACCGTGACCATCACCTACACCCCGGAGAACGGCGGCGAGCCCCTCGAGATGGAGGTCGCCAAGTTCCCCGAGGGCGGCGGTGTTGCGCTCGGCATGTACAACTTCCGCAAGTCCATCGAGGACTTCGCGCGGGCCTGCTTCAATTACGGTCTCGACCGCAACTACCCGGTCTACCTGTCCACCAAGAACACGATCCTCAAGGCCTACGACGGCATGTTCAAGGACGTGTTCGCGGAGATCTACGAGAACGAGTTCAAGGAGAAGTTCGAGAAGGCCGGGCTGACCTACGAGCACCGGCTGATCGACGACATGGTGGCCGCCGCGCTCAAGTGGGAGGGCGGCTACGTGTGGGCCTGCAAGAACTACGACGGTGACGTGCAGTCGGACACGGTCGCGCAGGGCTTCGGTTCGCTGGGTCTGATGACTTCGGTGCTGCGCACCTCCGACGGCCGGGTCGTGGAGGCCGAGGCCGCGCACGGTACGGTCACCCGCCACTACCGGCAGCACCAGCAGGGCAAGCCCACCTCCACCAACCCGATCGCGTCGATCTTCGCGTGGACGCGGGGCCTGGAGCACCGGGGCAAGCTCGACAACACCCCCGCGGTCATCGAGTTCGCCCGCACCCTGGAGGACGTGGTCATCAAGACCGTGGAGAGCGGCCAGATGACCAAGGACCTGGCGGTCCTGATCGGCCCCGACCAGGAGTGGCTGACCACCGAGCAGTTCCTCGCCGTGCTCGACGAGAACCTGCAGAAGCGCCTGGCGGCCTGATCTGTGTGGCGCGTGGCACCGGGGCTCGCCTGTTCGGCGGCCCGGTGCCACGGCGCGACGCCCGGAGCGGCCGCGCAGTGGTTTGCGCACTCTTGGTGAGAACCCCCCAGCGCGTTTTACCTGGCCGCCCCTAGGGTGGAAGACACGAGCACCACAGAATACGGACTTTCTTTCCGAAAGCGACGTGGCCCGTCGCGTTGCCGCTGGGGGGTAGGCACGCGACGAGGAGCGTCACCAGGGAGGCCCCGCAGCGAGCACGCGCGGGGCCTCCCTACTGGTCACGTCCACTGCGGACCGGGGTCAGTCCTGCATCGCCGACTCGGGGATCGGCCGGCCTTCCCGCATGGCAGCGAACATCTCTTCGGCGCGGGCCTCGTCCCACA
Source organism: Thermobifida sp. (assembly GCF_017577275.1). NCBI lineage: Bacteria > Bacillati > Actinomycetota > Actinomycetes > Streptosporangiales > Nocardiopsidaceae > Thermobifida > Thermobifida sp. The sequence goes on along the minus strand of NZ_PITY01000023.1, from coordinate 238,748 downwards.
GCACTACCGAGCCGACGTCCAGTGTCGGGGTGGAGCCGACCGGGACCGCCGTAGTCGCGGGAGAGTCGCGCATGGCCAGCGCCAGCCACGCCAAGTCCATCAGGCTGTCGCCTTCGTCCACGCTGAACGTCGACGTGCCGCTGAGGACCAGCGGAATCGACCGGAACGGGTTGAACAGGGTGCTGGGGGCGGTGGCTTGTTGGATGAGGGCACTGAAGAACTCGCGCTGGCGTTGGATGCGGTCCAAGTCGGCGCGGGGGGTTGCCCGGGTCCGCACATAGCCCAGGGCGGTGGGGCCGTCCATCACCTGGCAGCCCGCTTCGATGTCCAAGCCGGCCTTGGGGTCTTCCATCGCTTCTTCCGGGCACAACTCTACCCCGCCCACGGCGTCGACGATGTCGACGAAACCCGCGAATCCGATCTCCACGTAGTGGTCGATCCGCACCCCGCTGGCCTGTTCGAAGGTGCGCACCAGGGTGGCGGGGCCGCCGCCGAGCGCCTCCGCGTAGGCGGCGTTGATCTTGTTGGCTCCGATGCCGGGGACCTCCACGTAAGAGTCGCGGGGCACGCTGATGATGGCGGGCCGGCCTTCGGTGGGCACGTAGAGCACCATGATCGTGTCGGTGCGCTTCCCCTCGGCTTTGCCGGTCCGCAACGCCTCCATGTCCTCGTCGCTGAGGCCTTCTCGGCTGTCGGATCCGACGATGAGGTAGGTGGTGCCCGGCTGGTCGTCGGGGCGGCCCTCGTAGGGGACCAGGGCTGCCACGCGGTTCAGGCGGGAGTTCGCCCACAGGTAGCCGACTGTGGGAAGCAGGAGGAGCAGCACCAGGACGAGCACCGCCGCTTTCTTGCGGCGCCGGGCCCGGCGTTCGCGCTCTCGGCGTTCCCATCCGCCGCTGTCCCGGCCCCGGCTGCGGGGGGTGGGGCGGCGGGGCGGGGTGCCGCTGGTCCGGGAGAGCCGTCGGGTCGCGGCAGCGTCCGATGCGGAGCGCGCCGCGGGTTCCGGCCGGTAGAGGCTGTCGATCCGGTCGGGGAGGCCACCGTCGGGGTTGCGTCGGAACACGCCGGTCCGGTCGTGGCTTCCCGACGATCCGCCGGGGGCGCGGTCGTAGGGGTGGGGTCTGTCAGCCATCGTGTCGCTCGCCTTTTCGTTGACGGCGGTTCGCCTGGTCGTTGTCCTTTTGGACGTGCCACATGCTATGTGGGTTCAATGCGGCGGCGTGCGGGTTGATGTCCGGATTCAGCGCAGCCGGTGCGCGCCGGGGGCGGGGTCGGCGACCCCCAGCAGCGGCGCAGACCAGCGGCGCGCGGTGAAAGCGGCGTGGATGCCCGCACGCACCGCGTCGACCCGTTCGGCGGGGACGAGAGCGGCCGCGCGGTGGCCAGAACCGGCCATGCGGGCGCCCCGTGCACCTTTGCGGACGGCGGTGTCCGCCGCAGTGTCCAGCCTGGGGCAGACCGTGGCGAAGGCGTCCCGCAGCGACAGGTGCCCCGCGTTGAGCGCGGGACCGATCTCCGCGGCGGAGCCTGCGCGCAGCAGGCCCACGACCGCGTTGACCCGGTGGGTTTCCGCGACCGCGTGCCTGATGCGGTGCCGCAGCGCCGCGTCGTCGATGCGGGCCAGGGCAGCGGCGAGGTCGGAGACTTCGCGCAGCGAGGACACGCCGAGGGCTCGGGCGGCCCGCGCGCATTCCTCCCGCCGCTGGGCGAGGGTCCGTTTCGGTAGCGGTCCGGTCCCGGCGTCCACGACGAGGAGCCGCAGTCCCGCTTGGGCAAGGGGCAGCGGTAGCAGGCGGCCGCGGCCCGTCCAGAAGTCGGCAAGGAACGCGTGGTCGGCGGTGGCGCGCAGCGCGGTGTCGGGGATGGCCTCGGCGGCATCCGGGACGAGGTGGTCGGCGAGGAGCTCCCGCGCGGTGCGGGCTAGCGCGGACCTATCTGCTGCGGCGTCCGCCCCCTGGTGGAGTTCGGTGGCGGCGAGCAGCACCGCGTAGGCGGCGGTGAGAGCCGGGGCAGCGTCGAACGGGCCGAGGTCGAGCATGATCTGCAGCCCGCGTCCCTGGTGCGCTGCTGCGGTGAGGACCGCGGGCAGTGCTGCCGCCCAGTCGGGGAGCCGGCGGGGGAGGCGCGGGGCGGTGAAGCGCACGGCACGGTTGGGGGACCGGGTAGTGCGGATGTCCACGGCGGGCGCTGGGGCGGGGGCGAGCGCGGCCGCGACTCCCCACGGGAGGGCGACCGACAGCACTCGTGCGTCGTGGCCGCCCGCATAGTCGCCGAGGAGGGGGAGTGTGGCGGGGGACCACCACACGCCGGCCGGGGCGCGGCCGTAGGCGGCGCGGAACGCGGTTTCCGCCCGGTCTGCGGCCCGGGATGCCGCGACCGTGGAAGCATCCACCGGAATTGGTTTTCGGTCGGACCTCAACAGCTTCACAGTGTCGTCCTCCCCGGTGACTCGGTGCGGCGCAGACCACAGACCCGCAGCTCATCGCGGGGCTGTGGGCGGGGGCGTCGTTGTTCACTGTAGGAGCGGGAAGAGAGCGCCCGGTCTACGCGGGGGAGGGCCGTGCCGCCTGGGTAGGGACAGAAGCGGCGTGTGTGGTGGAACACGCTGCTGGAGTGTGACGGAGGCATTACGTGTTGGTCACTTCCGAGCGGTTTCCGGGTTCTTTCGGTAGCGTGGTGGGAGGCGACGCGTTGCAGTGTTCGGCAGCGACCGGCTGCACCCGAGTGCCGTCACCGCGGACTGAGTCCCGACCGGAGCGGCCCGGCGACGGCAACCCAAACGGAACGGGGCGGCACGGCCTTAGAGCACGCTCCGCCGCTTTTCCGCGAGCCCGGTGCGATTCCCGCGTTTTCTCGCCGTCGAGGAGGAAACGGCGTTTCGCTGACCCCGCGATCCGGTCCCTCGCGGTCCGCCACACGCGTCGGCGAGCAACAGGGAGCGAAACGGCTATGCGCTGCGCACAGGGCATCGACCCCGATGTCCGATGCGCCGTGCACCCGGAGCGGTTTCCTGCCGAACAGCGCGGAGGGCGGACATGACCATTGAATTCAACCCCTCGAAGCGGGCCACCCTCGGAGTGGAGTGGGAACTGCAACTGGTGGACCGCGACAGCGGCCACCTGCGCCAGGACGCCCAGAAACTCCTGGAAGAACTCCCGGAGCTCAGTGGCGCCGAAAGCAACCCCCCGCTGCGCCATGAGCTGATGCAGAGCACGATCGAGGTGGTGACCGGCATCTGCGAGACCGTGGACGAAGTCAAGGAAGACCTCTCAGCCACGGTCGCACGGCTCACGCAGGCCGCGGACGGCCGCGGAATCGAACTGGCGTGCGCCGGCACCCACCCGATCGACGACTGGCGGGACCAAGAGTTCGCCCCGAGTCAGCGCTACAGCGAACTGATCGAACAGATGCAGTGGCTGGCCCGGCGCATCCTCACCTTCGGGGTCCATGTCCACGTGGGGGTGACCGACCGCGACAAGGTCATCCCCATCGTCAATGCGCTCTCCCGCTACCTGCCGCATTTTCTCGCGTTGACCGCGTCCAGCCCGTTCTGGAGCGGGCACGACACCGGACTGGCTTCCAGCCGTTCCATCGTCTTCGGTGCGCTGCCTACGGCGGGGCCGCCGCCGCGGCTCGCGCACTGGGGGGCGTTCGAGGAGTACATGGACACGCTGCTGCGGGCAGGCACCATCACCAGCATCAAAGAAGTGTGGTGGGACATCCGGCCGCATCCGGAGTTCGGCACGGTCGAGATCCGGATGTTCGACGGAATCCCCACGGTGCGCGAGGTGGGCATGGCCGCCGCGCTGTCGCAGAGCCTGGTGCAGTTGTTCGAGCAGCAGCTCGATCGGGGATACCGGCTGCCCAGTCCGTCGAGTTGGGTAGTCACCGACAACAAGTGGCGAGCCACCCGGTACGGGTTGGACGCCCGGATCATCATCGATGAGCGCGGGAGCACCGTCCCCCTGCGCGACGACCTGTACGAACTGCTCCATGAACTACGGCCGATCGCTGAGCGCCTGGGGTGTGCCGAAGACCTCGACGTGGTCGCGGAGATTCTCCACTACGGCGCATCCTACGAACGCCAGCGGGCCATTATCCGGCAGGGAGGCGTCCTCAAGGACGTAGTCGACGCGCTGGTCAAAGAGTTCCGGGCTGGGGCACCCGCGGTCGGGTCGAGCCATGGTCGAACAGATCCATCGAGAAATGGGGGTCCCTCGCATGCAGGGGCGTGACCTGCGCGAACAGTTGGCCGTGTTCCTGGCGCACCGGGAACGGGAGTTTGTCGAGTTCCGCCGCGACCTTCACCGGCATCCCGAGCTCGCTTTTGCGGAGCACCGCACGACGCAGCGGATCGAGGAGCGGCTCATCGACGCCGGGCTCAAACCGTTGCGTCTCCCCCAGGGCACCGGGTTGATCTGCGATATCGGTACCGGTGAGGGTCCGACGGTGGCACTGCGTGCCGACATTGACGCGCTGCCCCTCAACGACGAGAAGGACGTTCCCTACCGGTCTACTGTCCCGGGCGTGGCACACGCCTGCGGACACGACGTGCACACCACGATCGTGCTGGCCGCCGGCCTGTTCCTCGCCCAGCAGGAGCGGGCCGGTGCGCTGCCCGGCCGGGTCCGGCTGCTTTTCCAGCCGGCCGAGGAACTGCCGGGAGGGGCCCGCGAAGTGATCAACGCGGGCGGTTTGGAAGGGGTCGACCGGATTTTCGCGCTCCACTGCGACCCGCGGCTTCCCGTGGGGCAGGTGGGGCTCCGGTCGGGGCCGATTACCGCGGCCTGCGACCAGGTGCTGGTGCGGCTGTCCGGGCCTGGCGGGCACACCGCCCGGCCTCATTTGACCGCAGACCTGGTCTACGCCCTCAGCAAGATCGTCACTGAGCTGCCCGCCGCCCTGTCGCGGCGGGTGGACCCCCGAGCCGGGCTCAGCCTGGTATGGGGGCGGATCAGCGCCGGCTCCGCGCCCAACGCTATCCCCGACGACGGGGTGGTGGAGGGGACGCTGCGCTGCCTGGACGACGAGGCCTGGCATGCCGCCCCCGATGTGGTGAAGGAACTGCTGGACTCGGTGGTCGCCGCCTACGGTGTGCAGGCCGAACTGGACTACCGCAGAGGCGTGCCGCCCACCATCAATGAGCCGAACAGCGTGGAGATCTTCCGCGCTGCCTGCGTGCAGGTGCTGGGCGAGCAGGCGGTGGCAGCCACTCCGCAGAGCCTGGGCGGCGAGGACTTCGCCTGGTATTTGGAGACCACGCCGGGCGCGTATGCGCGGCTCGGCACCCACTGGGGGAATTCCGACCGTCCCATGCTCGACTTGCATCGCGGCACGTTCGACGTGGACGAGACCGCGATCGGGGTGGGGACACGGTTCATGGTCGCCACCGCGTTGGCCGCGCTCCGCGCCGAGCAGCGCGGCGGCCTGGACGACACCGCTGAAGCGGACTGACCAGGGAGGACGCGCGCCGCAGTATGCCAGGGTGCGGCGCGGTTCCGGTGGGAAGCTGATTTCCATGGATGCTAAGCCGACCCTGGAACAGATCCGCCGCGCCCCCAAAGTGCTGCTGCACGACCACCTCGACGGCGGGCTGCGGCCGCAGACGATCGTCGAACTCGCTGATGCTGCCGGCTATACCGACTTGCCGACCGACGACCCGGAAGAGCTGGGCGCCTGGTTTGTGGCGGCGGCCAATTCGGGGAGCCTCGAACGCTACCTGGAGACTTTTCGGCACACGGTCGCGGTGATGCAGACCCGGGAAGCGTTGGAGCGGGTCGCCGCCGAATGCGTGGAGGACTTGGCAGCAGACGGGATCGTCTACGCCGAGGTCCGTTACGCCCCAGAACAGCATCTGCGCGGCGGGCTGCGCCTGGAAGAGGTGGTGGAAGCCGTCCAGGCAGGGTTCGCGGAGGGAGTCCGGCGGGTGGCGCACCGCGGCGCGGTGATCCAGGTGCGGACGCTGCTGACCGCGATGCGGCAGGCGGCGCGCTCCCGGGAGATCGCCGAGCTTGTGGTGCGCTACCGGGACGAGGGCGTGGTGGGGTTCGACCTTGCCGGGCCCGAAGCGGGCTTTCCCCCCAGTCGGCACGTGGACGCGTGCACGTACCTGCGGCAGCAGAACGCGTATTTGACGATCCACGCGGGGGAGGCGTCCGGCCTGCCGTCGATCTGGGAGGCGCTGCAGTGGTGCGGTGCGGACCGGATAGGCCATGGGGTGCGCGTCGTCGAGGACATTGAGGCGGCGGACGAGCACCTGCACGGGGCACGGCTGGGGCGGCTCGCCTCCTATGTGCGGGACAAGCAGATCCCGCTCGAGATCTGCCCGAGTTCGAATGTGCAGACCGGGGCGGCTCCTTCGTTGGAAGCCCACCCGATCCATCTGCTGCACCGGCTGCGGTTCCGGGTCACGGTCAACACCGATAACCGGTTGTTGGGAGGAATTACGCTATCTGACGAGTTTGCCGCGCTGGTGGACACGTTCGGTTACGGGTGGGATGACTTGGAGAGTTTCACGGTGAACGCGATGAAGTCGGCTTTCGCGTCGTTCGATGAGCGGTTGGTGCTGGTCAACGGCCGGATCAAGCCGGGGTTTGCGCAGCTCAAGTGGGGCGGGCGGTGACGACGTTCCGGCAGCCTTTCTCCCACTTCATGGGGTGGGCGTGGCTGGTGATCTCCGCGCTCCTGCTCGTCGACCTGGTGGTGCGGGGCAAGGATTTCAGCGCGGTGGTGTCGGGTGCGGTCCTGCTCATCACGGTGGGGGTGGCCTACGTGGTGGCGATCCGCCCCAAGGTGGTGGCGACCGAGGACGGGGTCCGCCTGGTCAATCCGCTGCGGGAAGTCTTTGTGCCGTGGTCGGCTTTCACGTGGGCTGATGTCTCCGACGTGCTGCGGGTCCACGCCGACGACCAGGTGTTCCGCTCGTGGGCGGTGCGGGAGAACAAGCGCGCCGAGGTGCGGGAGAACCTGCGGCGGCTCAACGGCTACGGGGAGGGGCCGGACGACCCGCGTCAGATGCGTCCCGCCGAGCGGGTGGCGTGGACGCTGCGCTCCCAGGCGGAGCAGCGCAAGGCCCGCGCGGGGAAGGGGGCAGGTGCCGGGGCGGGGCCGACCGTGGCGTGGTCGCCGGATGCGGTGGCGTCTCTTGCGGTTCCGGTGGCGCTGTGGCTGGCGTCGCTGATCGTGATGTGATGGACGTCCCCTTGACCCCCACACCCAAGTCGGGTTAGGTTAGGCATGCCTAAAGAGAACGGGGTGGTTGTGGGGCGCGGACCACAACCGCTCGGCTGTCTCGGGTGAAACGCGGGTCGCCCGAGAACGGTGAGTACAGCCCGGCAAGGGTTGCGCGGATCAGCGCCGGGATGTACAGCGTCACAGACCGTCGGCACGGCACCGGTGCGGAAACATCTCGGCACGGGATGCTGCTCGCCACACCGCGCCAGGTGCCGACCCGGCGGATCGGGGCTCCGCGGCTTTCGGAGGGGAGGCGGACGTCCGCCACGACCATGCGGGCGTGGCGCTTCTCCTCCGAAAGCTGGGGCCGGAACTCTGCGCAGCCGGTTACCGCGGTTCACACGGCCGAGAACGCAGCGCCTGGACATAGTCGGCCGGCGCTCCGGCCTTCTGCGCTGCAGAAGCGATCATCTCCAGGTACCGGGCGGAAGGCAGCCCGCCCTCGTAGTCGTTGAGGATGTGGATCCACGCGGTCACCCCCCCGTTGAACAGGGTGGTTGCCCGCACTTTGATCCTGGAATACAGGCCGATGTCGCTCCCCTCCCAGCTGTCCAGCGCGTGCAGGTCCCGCTCGGTGACGTCGTAGAGCGCCACGAACACGCTGGACGTCACGTCCTCCACCACGGTGGCCAGAGCACCGTCGCCCTGCGCTCGGCCGCCGCCGAATGTCAGCCTCCAACCTTCCAGCCACCCGGTGTCCCACAGCGGGGAATGCGGCGCGCACCTGGCCATCTGATCCGGGTCGAGCGTGGTGGCGTATGCGGCGTAGAGGGGCACGGGGCCATGTTACGACCTCTTCTCCCTTTCGCGCCTGCCAAATCGCCGCTTGGGGATGCGCGACAATGGAGGGCACCGACCAGTAGGCGATACCGGCGCCCGCGGCCTACCCGGCTGGGGCGTGTCCACCACGAGCGGACCTCGCGGCCGAAGAACATTAAGGAGTGGATGGGACGTGACGAAGGTCGTCATTATCGGAGGCGGACCCGGAGGTTACGAGGCGGCCCTCGTCGCTGCGCAACTGGGAGCCGACGTCACGGTCATCGAACGCGACGGTATCGGTGGTGCATCCGTACTCACCGACTGCGTACCCTCCAAAACACTGATCGCCACGTCCGTGCGCACCTCGTACGTCAAAGAGGCAGCGACACTGGGTATCAACGTGGGCAACGAACCCGAGGACAAAGACCTTGTCCGGGTCGAGCTCAAAACCGTCAATGCGCGAGTCAAACGCTTGGCGCAAGCCCAGTCGGTCGACACCGCGAACCGGCTGAGGACGGAAGGCGTCGAGATCATCATCGGCGAGGCCAGACTGGTCGATCCGCACATCGTCGCCGTCGGCGACGAGCGGATCCGCGCCGATGTCGTGCTCATCGCTACCGGGGCGCATCCGCGCGAACTGCCCACGGCCCGCCCGGACGGTGAGCGCATCCTCACCTGGCGGCAGTTGTACGACCTCAACGAGCTGCCTGAGAAACTTATCGTGGTTGGATCCGGAGTGACCGGGGCCGAGTTCGCCAACGCCTACCAGGCCCTCGGATCCGACGTGACCCTCGTCTCCTCCCGGGACCGGGTCATGCCCACCCAGGATGCGGACGCTGCCCGCGTGCTGGAAGACGTGTTTGCCCGCCGCGGCATGACCGTGCTGGGGAACTCCCGCGCCGAGTCGGTGACCCGCACCGATGCCGGGGTGCTGGTCCGGCTCACCGACGGCCGGGTCATTGAAGGCAGCCACTGCCTCATGACGGTCGGCATGGTGCCCAACACCGCCAACCTCGGCCTGGAAGAAGCGGGAATCCGGCTGGACGAGCGGGGTTTCGTCCAAGTCGACCGGGTGTCGCGGACCTCCACCCCCGGGGTGTATGCAGCCGGGGACTGCACCGGCGTCAACATGCTTGCCTCCGTGGCCGCCATGCAGGGGCGGATCGCGATGTGGCATGCGCTCGGGGCTGCCGTGTCCCCGCTGCGCCTGTCCACTGTCGCTTCCACGGTGTTCACCCATCCCGAGCTCGCCGCAGTCGGCGCTACCGAGGACGACGTGGTGTCGGGCCGGGTGGACGGCCGCATCGTCAAACTGCCGCTGGCCACCAACCCGCGCGCCAAGATGCACAACACGCGCGACGGCTTCGTCAAGCTCATCTGCCGCCAGCACACCGGGATCGTGCTCGGCGGCGTTATTGTCGGTCCGCGAGCCAGCGAGCTCATCCTCGCGGTCTCCCTGGCGGTCCAGCAGCGGCTCACCGTCGACGACGTCGCGCACACGTTCGCGGTCTACCCGTCGCTGTCGGGAAGCGTGACCGAGGCGGCCCGCTCCCTCATGCAGGGCTTCCCTGAATAGGGAGCAGCGCGGGGCGCGACTCCTGCCCGAGGAGAAAGGGGTCCCGGCCGGATCAGCCGAGACCCCTACGCTGCCTGGTGTGCCGGAGACCGACGGTCAGAAGTCGCCGAAACCGCCAAAGTCTCCTCCGTCGAATCCGCCGCCGCCGAAGTCGCTGAAACCGCCTCCGTCGCCGCCGAAGTCGCCGAAGCCTCCGTCGTCACCACCGAAGTCGTCCATGCCAGCGCCCATACCGGCGCCCAGCATGCTGGCTCCCATCATCGAGCCCATCATGTTGCCGATCATCATGCCGGTGAACATGCCCATCATCATGTCCATACCGAAGTAGCCGCCCGCGTACGGCGCATAGGCGGGGCCCGCGTCGTAGTAGGCCACCCGGCGGCCGCCCATGTCGACCATGCGCACATCGGGGTGCATGCCGGACAGGACAGCGCTGGCGCAGGCCTGGCATGCCGGAACCGAGCGGACTGCGCCGCCCGGGGGCGCCCAGTCGATGTCCCGCACCGACGGGCCGTGCTGCGGGTTGAAGAAGCAGGGGGCGCGGCGCTCCGGCACCGGTTCACCCGCCAGCCGGGCGCGGGTCGCGGTCATGTAGTAGCGGCCGTCTTCCAAAGCGTTGGTCACCCGCTGGATCTCGTCGGCGCGGGTGATGGTCTCCAGCTCCGCCTTGGCCCGGTCGTAGGCGTTCAGCGCTTTGGCGTAGTCCTCGCGGGTCGCCTCGTCGGCTGTGCTGAGGTCGAGGTCGAGGCGGGCGATGTCCTCGCCGAGCAGGGTCACGTCCTCGGCGACAGCCTTCTTGACTTCCGCCAGCTCCCGGGCTGCCTGGGCTTCCCGCTTCTTCTTCGACCGGTAGAGGAAGAAGCCGGTGCCGACGATGGCGAGGATGAACAGGCCCAGCAGCACCATGCCGAAGATGCCCGAGGCTGCGGCCGCGTCCGCTTGGGCTTCGGCTTCGTTGGCGAAAGCCACGGCTGCGTCGGGGACGGTGCTCATCCGCTGGGCGGCCTCCTCGGCCGCGGCGACATCGGAGGGAGAGAGCACGGTGGAGTCAGCCGCGGTGGTGTTGCCGATGAAGACCAGGTAGGAGCCGTCGCCGACGTCTTGCTGCACTTCCGCCATGAAGGAGCCGAGCTCCGCCTGCGACGTGAACTCTTCTTCGGGGAAGACGACAAAGTAGACCGGGGTGTCGACGTTCTCCGCGGCCTGGCTCATCAGTTCCGCGTCGCGGTCGGTGACACCGGTGGCGTCCGGGTCGATGTAGACGTGGGAGCTGTTCAGCGCGTCGGCGACTTCGTCCACGCTGGGGTCCGCGTATGCGGGTGCGGCAGCCACGGCGGCAGCGGCCACCGCGGCGAGTGTGGTGATTGCTAGTCGGCGCACCATGATCCGTCCGTTCCTCTCGCCTCTCTCACCTATGACGACGAATGGGGTGGGGGTTTGGGTTCCCGCGCGGGCGGTCCATGACCGCGCAAGCTCGGAAAAGCCGGCGGGAGCCGTGCCGGGCGGTTGTGCTGCTGCGCCCGTGCGAGGGAGCGGGGGAGCCTTACCTCGTGGCGTCTATCTTCCTCGCTGCGGGCCCAGGGCGGCCAGGGCGAGAGGACATCCACCTCGGGCGGGAGTGCGCGCAGGCCGGGCGGGCCGCTGGACGGTCCGCCCGGCCTGGTGAGGAGCGCTACGGGTCAGGAGCTTTTGATCTCGCAGATCACCGCGCCGTTTCCGACGGTCTCGCCGGCGCTCACCGACAGGCCGGTGACGGTACCGGACTTGTGCGCGGTCAACGGCTGCTCCATCTTCATGGCTTCGATGACGACGATCGTGTCGCCTTCCGAAACCTCCTGGCCGTCGGAAGCCACGACTTTGACGATCGTGCCCTGCATCGGGCTGACCAGGGCGTCGCCGCTCACCGCTGCCGCGGACTTCTTCCGTGAGCCGCCGCGTTTGCCCGACTTCTTCGCGGGGGCGGAAGCGGACAGGTCCGCACCCAAGCCGGCAGGCAGGACCACTTCGAGCCGTTTGCCGTCGACTTCGACGGTGACCTTCTCCCGTTCCGCGGCTTCGGTCTGCTCCACGTCGCCCGAGAACGGCTCGATCACCCCGTCGAATTCGGTTTCGATCCACCGGGTGTGCACGCTGAACGGCTGCTCCGGGTCGGCCGGGGCGAACGCCGGGTGGCGGACGACCGCCTGGTGGAACGGGATCACGGTGGGCATGCCGCCGACTTCGAACTCGGCGAGGGCGCGCCGCGCCCGCTCCAGGGCTTCGGTGCGGGTCCGGCCGGTGACGATGAGCTTGGCCACCATCGAGTCGAACGCCTGCGGCACGGTGAAACCGGGCTCGCAGCCGGTGTCTACGCGCACGCCCGGTCCGCCGGGCAGCCGCATCGACGTGATCGTGCCGGGGGCGGGCATGAAGTTGCGGCCGGCGTCTTCGGCGTTGATGCGGAACTCGAAGGAGTGGCCGCGTACCTCAGGGTCGTCGTAGCCCAGTTCTTCCCCGGCTGCGATGCGGAACATCTCCCGCACCAGGTCGATACCGGTGACTTCTTCGGTGACCGGGTGCTCCACTTGCAGGCGGGTGTTGACTTCCAGGAAGGAGATGGTGCCGTCGGCGCCGACCAGGAACTCGCAGGTGCCCGCGCCGACGTAGCCGGCCTCCCGCAGGATCGCCTTGGAGGAGGAGTACAGCAGTTCCACCTGCTCGTCGGTGAGGAAGGGGGCGGGGGCCTCTTCGACCAGCTTCTGGTGGCGGCGCTGGAGCGAGCAGTCGCGCGTGGAGACCACGACCACGTTGCCGTGGGCGTCGGCCAGGCACTGGGTCTCCACGTGGCGCGGCCGGTCCAGGTAGCGTTCCACGAAGCATTCGCCGCGGCCGAATGCGGTGACTGCTTCACGTACCGCCGACTCGTACAGGTCGGGGATCTCCTCCATGGTGCGGGCGACCTTCAGGCCGCGCCCACCGCCGCCGAACGCGGCTTTGATTGCGATGGGCAGGCCGTGCTGCTCGGCGAAGGCCAGCACTTCGTCGACGCCGGACACCGGGTCCGGGGTGCCCGCGACCAGCGGCGCGCCGACCTTTTGCGCGATGTGGCGGGCCTTGACCTTGTCGCCCAGGGCGGTGATCGCCTCGGGGGGAGGGCCGATCCAGGTCAGTCCAGCGTCGATCACGGCCTGGGCGAAGTCAGCGTTTTCTGCGAGAAATCCGTAGCCGGGGTGGACGGCGTCCGCCCCCGACTTGGCCGCGATCGCCAGGATCTTGTCGATGTCGAGGTAGCTGTCGGCGGGGGTCTGCCCGCCGAGGGCGTAGGCTTCGTCGGCGACTTTGACGTGGAGCGCGTCGATGTCGGGTTCGGCGTAGACCGCGACGCTGCCGAGGCCTGCGTCCCGGCAGGCGCGCGCCACCCGGACAGCGATCTCGCCTCGGTTGGCGATGAGAACTTTACGCACGGTCGAACATTCCTCCTGGAGGGGCATCGGGCGTCGATGCCGTGGGCAAGTCTGCGGGCTGCAGGCCCGCAGCGGGGTGCGGGCAGAGGGGCCGGCGGGTTATCCCGGGTGGAAGCTGCGGCGCCAGGCGTCAGGGCTGGGCCGCGGCGGCACGCCGAGCAACCGGGCGCGGTCGCGCCAGCCTGAGCGGGGGGCAGCGCCCGCGGCCCGGCTGCGGGCGGCCTGGATGGCCCGGGCGCGGGCGGTGAGGACTGCGACGAGCGCCGCCGTCTCCTCAGGTGTGGGGGAGCCCCGCACGACCCGCAGGAAGGGGGCGGGAGTGGGCTGGGTGTGGTCGCTGGTCATCAGAGTGGGATATTCCCGTGCTTCTTGGGCGGGAGCTGCTTGCGTTTGCCGCGCAGCGCACGCAGGGCTTTGATGACGGACGTGCGGGTTTCCGACGGCATGATGACGCTGTCGACGTAGCCCCGTTCGGCCGCGCTGTACGGGTTGAGCAGAGTGTCTTCGTATTCGGCGATGAGCTGGGCGCGGGTCGCTTCGACGTCGTCGGCGGCGGCGAGGGTACGCCGGTGCAGGATGTTGACGGCACCCTGGGCTCCCATGACCGCGATCTGCGCGGTCGGCCACGCCAGGTTGATGTCTGCACCCAGGTGCTTGGAGCCCATGACGTCGTAGGCGCCGCCGAACGCTTTGCGGGTGATGATGGTCACCAGGGGGACGGTCGCCTCAGCGTAGGCGTAGAGCAGTTTGGCGCCGCGCCGGATGATGCCGCCGAACTCCTGGTCGGTTCCGGGCAGGAAGCCGGGGACGTCGACCAGGGTCAGCACGGGGATGTTGAAGGCGTCGCAGGTGCGGACGAACCGGGCGGCTTTCTCGGAGGCGTCGATGTCCAGGCAGCCCGCGAGGTTCATCGGCTGGTTGGCGACGACACCCACCGGGTGGCCTTCGACCCGGCCGAAGCCCACGATGATGTTCTGCGCGAACAGTTCGTGGACTTCCAGGAACTCCCCGTCGTCCACGATGTGTTCGATGACGCGGCGCATGTCGTAGGGCTGGTTGGCCGAGTCGGGGATGAAGGTGTCCAGCTCCCGGTCTTCCTCGGTCACCTCCAGGGTCACCTGGACGGGTTCGACGGGCGGCTCGTCCAGGTTGTTGGAGGGCAGGTAGGACAGCAGCGCCTTGACGTACTCCAGGGCGTCGTGCTCGTCGGAGGCCATGTAGTGGGCCACGCCCGACTTGGTGTTGTGGGTGCGTGCGCCGCCCAGCTCCTCCATGGTGACGTCTTCACCGGTGACCGTCTTGATGACGTCGGGCCCGGTGATGAACATCTGGGAGGTCTGGTCGACCATGACGATGAAGTCGGTGAGGGCGGGCGAGTAGACGTGGCCGCCTGCTGCTGCCCCCATGACGAGCGAGATCTGGGGGATGACCCCGGAGGCGTGGGTGTTGCGTTTGAAAATCTCGGCGTAGAGGCCCAGCGCCACCACGCCCTCTTGGATGCGCGCGCCGCCGCCTTCGTTGATGCCGATGACCGGGCAGCCGGTTTTGAGCGCATGGTCGAGGACTTTGACGATCTTCTCGCCGTAGACCTCGCCGAGGGAACCGCCGAAGACGGTGACGTCCTGGCTGAACACGGCGACCGGCCGGCCGTCGATGGTGCCGTAGCCGGTGACGACGCCGTCGCCGTAGGGGCGGTTCTTCTCCAAGCCGAAGTTGGTGGACCGGTGACGCGCGAAGGCGTCGAACTCCACGAAGGAGCCCGGGTCGAGCAGGGCGTCGATGCGCTCGCGGGCGGTCATCTTGCCCTTGGCGTGCTGTTTTGCTACGGCTCGTTCGGAGCCTGCGTGGACCGCCTCGTAGCGGCGTCGCTGCAGGTCTGCGAGTTTGCCCGCGGTGGTGCGAATGTCGATCTGGTCCGCGGGCAGCGGTTCAGGGGCTTGGGTCGCCATAAGGCCTCAGAGTATTAGTCCGGTTCTTCGTTCAACTGGGGAGATACGGGTTACTCATCGGTGGTGTCGGTGCGCGGGTCTTTGACCTGGCACATTCCGTCTCCACGGGACTTCTTTTGATGATAACAGTTCTCATGTTTATCGCTCGAGGTGCCTACGCTGCGCGATAAAAAGAACACCCCTACGTTCAAGTGGAGTAGACCAATCTGGGTATCGTCTGTGCCATGACACGCGACAGCGCCCGCCAGGAGATGCCCGACCAGCTTCGCCGCGACGTCCGGTTGCTCGGCGAAATGCTCGGCACCGTACTTGCCGAGAGTGGCGGTCAAGACCTGCTTGACGATGTGGAACGACTCCGCCGCGCCGTCATCGGAGCTCGCGAGGGGACGGTCGAGGGCAAAGAGATCACCGAGCTCGTCGCCTCGTGGCCACTGGAACGCGCCAAGCAGGTGGCGCGTGCCTTCACCGTCTACTTCCACCTGGTCAACCTGGCTGAAGAGCACCACCGTATGCGCGCCCTGCGGGAACGCGACGACGCGGCCAAACCGCAGCGCGAATCGCTGGCTGCCGCAGTGCACTCCATCCGCGAAGACGCCGGGCCAGAGCGGCTGCGCGAACTCATCGCGGGCATGGAATTCCACCCGGTCCTGACCGCGCACCCCACCGAAGCGCGCCGTCGCGCCGTCTCCACCGCGATCCAGCGCATCAGTGCCCAACTGGAACGCCTGCACGCGGCCCACCCGGGAAGCGGCGCCGAAGCCGAGGCGCGTCGCAGACTCCTCGAAGAAATCGACCTGCTGTGGCGAACATCACAGCTCCGCTATACGAAGATGGACCCGCTCGACGAAGTGCGGACCGCCATGGCCGCCTTCGACGAGACCATCTTCACCGTCATCCCCGAGGTCTACCGCAGCCTCGACCGGGCGCTCGACCCCGAAGGCTGCGGACGGCGCCCCGCGCTGGCGAAAGCCTTCGTCCGCTACGGCAGTTGGATCGGCGGTGACCGCGACGGCAACCCCTTCGTCACCCACGAAGTGACGCGGGAAGCCATCACCATCCAGTCCGAGCACGTGCTGCGCGCCCTGGAAAACGCCTGCGAACGCATCGGCCGCACCCACACCGAGTACACCGGCCTCACCCCGCCCAGCGCGGAACTGCGCGCCGCGCTGAGCAGCGCCCGGGCTGCCTACCCGCGCCTGATGCAGGAGATCATCAAGCGCTCGCCCAACGAACCCCACCGCCAGCTCCTGCTGCTCGCCGCGGAACGGCTCCGCGCCACCCGGCTGCGCAACGCCGACCTCGGCTACCCCAACCCGGAAGCGTTCCTCGCCGACCTGCGGACCGTCCAAGAGTCGCTTGCTGCCGCGGGCGCTGTGCGCCAAGCCTACGGCGAACTCCAAAACCTCATCTGGCAGGCCGAAACCTTCGGCTTCCACCTCGCGGAACTGGAAATCCGCCAGCACAGCGCAGTCCACGCCGCCGCACTCAAGGAGATACGCGCTGGCGGGGAACTGTCCGAACGTACCGAGGAAGTCCTCGCCACCCTGCGGGTCGTCGCCTGGATTCAGGAGCGGTTCGGCGTGGAAGCATGCCGCCGCTACATCGTCAGCTTCACCCAGTCCGCTGACGACATCGCCGCCGTCTACGAGCTCGCCGAGCACGCCATGCCCCCGGGCAAGGCGCCCATCCTCGACGTCATCCCGCTCTTCGAAACCGGTGCCGACCTGGACGCGGCCCCCCAGGTCCTCGACGGCATGCTCCGCCTGCCCGCCGTCCAGCGCCGCCTCGAGCAGACCGGCCGCCGCATGGAAGTCATGCTCGGCTACAGCGACTCCGCCAAGGACGTCGGCCCGGTCAGCGCCACCCTGCGGCTCTACGACGCCCAGGCGCGGCTGGCCGAATGGGCGCGCGAGCACGACATCAAACTCACCCTGTTCCACGGCCGCGGCGGTGCCCTGGGCCGCGGCGGCGGGCCCGCCAACCGGGCCGTCCTCGCCCAGGCCCCCGGATCGGTGGACGGCCGCTTCAAGGTCACCGAGCAGGGCGAAGTCATCTTCGCCCGCTACGGTCAGCGGGCGATCGCCCACCGCCACATCGAACAGGTGGGCCACGCCGTGCTCATGGCCTCCACCGAAAGCGTGCAGCGGAGAGCCGCCGAGGCAGCCGCCCGGTTCCGCGGTATGGCTGACCGCATCGCCGAAGCCGCCCACGCCGCCTACCGCGCCCTCGTCGACACTGAAGGGTTCGCGGAGTGGTTCTCCCGGGTCAGCCCGTTGGAGGAGCTGAGTGAGCTGCGGCTGGGGTCGCGTCCGGCGCGCCGCTCGGCTGCCCGCGGCCTCGACGACCTCCGCGCTATCCCGTGGGTGTTCGCCTGGACCCAGACCCGGGTCAATCTGCCTGGCTGGTACGGGCTCGGCAGCGGCCTGGCCGCGGTCGACGACCTGGAAGCGCTGCACACCGCCTACAAGGAGTGGCCGCTGTTCGCCTCGCTGCTGGACAACGCCGAGATGAGCCTGGCCAAGACCGACCGGGTGATCGCCGAGCGCTACCTCGCGCTGGGCGGGCGTCCAGAGCTCACCGAACAGGTCCTCGCCGAATACGACCGCACCCGGGAACTGGTCCTCAAAGTCACGCGGCACACCCGCCTCCTCGAGAACCGCCGGGTGCTGTCCCGCGCGGTCGACCTGCGCAACCCCTACGTGGACGCCCTTTCGCACCTGCAGCTGCGTGCTCTGGAAGCCCTGCGCACCGGGGAAGCCGACCGGCTGTCCGAGGAGGACCGCAACCACCTGGAACGGCTCCTGCTGCTCTCGGTCAACGGTGTGGCCGCAGGGCTCCAGAACACTGGGTGAGCGCCGAGCTGCGGCAATTCCATGGCAAAGCCGCCCTCTCCCTGCGGGGGAAGGCGGCTTCGCCGTTGCTTGAATGGGACTATGCCTTCTTCGCTCCACTCCGACCTGAGCAGGCCGCCCCTGGACCAGCAGGCGCTCCACCAGGCCCTGGTCCAGCCGGGAGCGCTGTGGACCAGCGTCCACGTCGTGCCGTCGCTCGGATCCACCAACACCGAGCTGCTCGCCCAGGCGCGGCAGGGCGCTCCCGCGGGCACGGTGCTCGTCACCGAGCACCAGACCGCGGGACGCGGCCGGCTCGGCAGGTCGTTCCACACCCCGGCGCGGGCCGCACTGACCTTCTCGGTCCTGCTGCGCCCCACGGTCCCGTCCGCCCGCTACGGGTGGCTGCCCCTGCTCATGGGGGCGGCGACCGCCGCCGGGGTGCGGCGGGTCGCCGCGGTCGACGCCCAGGTGAAATGGCCCAACGACGTTCTCGCCCAAGACCGCAAAATTGCGGGCATCCTCTCCGAAGCCGTCTTCGGCCCGTCCGGGCCGGCCGTGGTGATCGGCACAGGGCTCAACGTCACCCAGACCGCGGCGGAACTCCCCGTGCCCACGGCCACCTCGCTGGCGCTCGCCGGAGCGTCCTGCGTCGACCGCGGCCTCCTGCTCTGCGCGATCCTGCAGGCGTTCGCGGACCGCTACACCCGCTGGGTCGAGCACGATGGGGACGCTGAGCGCAGTGGACTGACCGCGGAGTATCGTTCTGTGTGTTCTACTCTTGGTCAACAGGTGCGCGTCCACCTCCCCGGCAACAGCGTGGTGGAGGGTACGGCCATGGGGATCGACACGGACGGGCGACTCCAGGTACGCTCCGACGGCGGTCGCGACCACGCCCTGACCGTGGGAGACGTCGTCCACGTCCGCTTCGCCGGCCCCTGACCACCTCCCGCTTCGCCCATCCGCCGGCCCGCAGCCCTTCAAGCAGGTGTTTCTTGACGGGGAAGCCCGAGAAGGGCTAAACCGACAGTCATGCGCGCCTCACCTCGCTAGGAGGGGTGTCGGCTCACCCATGTCCAGCGGGCGTCACCCCTACCGCCCCGACCTCGAATACGAGAGAACCCATGCCGTCTCGTCCTGACCCCAAGGAGACCGAAGCCGTCCTCATGGGAGGCGAGGCGCGGTATACCCGTGATGAGGTGGTGCGACTCGCGGGAACCTCGCCTGAGTTCGCCGCCAGGATCTGGCGGGCGCTGGGATTCGCTGCCCGCGAGGACGACGTTCCCGCTTACACCGACAGCGATGTCGAGGCGATGCGGGTCACCGCCCGGCTGATCCGCGACGGTCTCCTCACCGAAGAGGCCTCTATCCGTCTCGCCCGCGCCATGGGCCAGACGATGATCCGCCTCGCCGAATGGCAGACCAGCATCCTCACCACCCTGTCGTACAAACCGGAGGTCGACACCGACGGGCATCTGGGACCGCTGGTGGGGCTCGCCAAAGAGCTGCTGCCCGACATGGAGACCCTGCTGCTGCATGTGTGGCGCCGCCAGCTCGTGGCGGCTGTCTCGCGCAGCCTGGCAGTCCAAGAACAGCAGAGCGAGGACGCTTCCCCCCACTACTTTCCGCTCATCGTCGGTTTCGCGGACCTGGTCTCCTTCACCACGCTCAGCAGGGAACTGGACGAGGTCGCCCTCGCCGACGTGGTGGAGGGGTTCGAAGCGACCTCCGCCGACATCGTCGCCTCCTGCGGCGGCCGGATCGTCAAAACCCTGGGGGACGAGATCCTCTACGTCGCCGACGACGCCCGCTCGGCCGCGGACATCGCCCTGCAGCTCGCCGCCGGCGTCAAAACCCACGTCGAAGTGCCGGACGTGCGGGTCGGAGTGGCCTACGGTCCGGTGCTGGCCCTCCTCGGCGACGTGTTCGGCACCACGGTCAACCGGGCCAGCAGGCTCACCTCCTTCGCCCGCCCCGGCACGGTCCTCATCGACGAGGCCCTCGCCGCCCAGCTCAAAGACGAAGAGGGCTTCCAGGTCGTAGCGGTGCGCGCCCGCCACGCGCACGGCCTGGGGCAGCTCCAGCCCTACGCGCTGCGGCGCAGTTTCGGGTCGGCAGCGGCCGCACGCGGGTGACCCCGCCGCGTTACTCTCCCACGGCTGCCGGGAAGGCCTTGAACGAAGAGGTCGCCCGCGCGGTGCCGTGAGACGACGGAAAGCGGTGGTACATCCCATGACCGACAGTCCTGACACGGCAGTTCCCGTCACGGTCAGCGGGGTCGTCACCTCGGGAGTGCTGCCTCCCGAAGCCCGGACCCGGGAAGGCAGCGCCAACGTGTGGATCATCGGGGACGACCGCGGCGCGATCGTGATCGACCCGGCGCACGACCCGGTGGCGATCTCCCGCGGTCTCGGTGACCGCGAACTGATGGCAGTCGTGTGCACGCACGCCCACGAAAGCCATGTGAACGCAGCGGAAACCCTCGCAGACCTCACCAGCGCACCGATTCTGCTCCACCCGGCTGACCTGCCGCTGTGGTACCGGCGCCACCCCCGCCGCGAACCGGATGCGCCCCTGCTGGACGGGGAAGTCCTCCAGATCGGTGCGGTTGAACTGGAGGTGCGGCACACCCCCGGATACACCCCTGGCTCGGTCTGCCTGTATGTGCCTGCGCTCGCCACCGTGTTCACCGGTGACACCCTGCTCGGGCACGGCGCGAGCGGAGAGTATGCTCCGGACGACCCGGAGACGCTCCGCACTTCGGTGGCGGGACGCCTCTTCACCCTGCCGCCGGAGACCACGGTCTACTCCGGGCACGGCGCCGCGGCCCCGATCTCCGCCTGGGCAGCCCAAGCGGAGTGAGACGGGAGCGGCGGGTCAGGCAGGCCCCGTGGTCCGCGCCAGAGTGGCCCGGCCCGGGGGGAGGAAGAGCGCGAACGTCGTCGGCTTGGACTGGATGAACTCCACCCGGGCGCCTTCGGACTCGGCGATGTGCCGAGCCAGCGCCAACCCCAGTCCGGTGCCGTTGCCGCTCGTCACTTCACGCTCGAAAATGCGGGGGACGAGGTCTTCCGGAATCCCTTCGCCTTCGTCGCTCACCTCGATCCGCACGGACTGTCCGGTTTCGACGCGGCGGACAGTCACCGTGCCAGCCCCGTGCTTGAAGGCGTTCTCCACGAGGGTTGCCAGGATCTGGGCCAGGTCGGTGGGCACGGTCATCGCGGTCAGCCCCGGCTGGCCGGCGAGCTGGATCTTCCGCCCGGCCTGGGTGAACACCGGCCGCCACTCTTCCATGAACTGCTCGATCACATCGTCGATCGCGACCGGTTCCAGTTTGGGGTTCTGGGTGCGGCGGGCTCGTCCGAGCAGGCTTTCCACGATGTCGACGAGCCGTTCAGTCTGGGCGAGCGCGGCCTCGCCCTCCTCGCGGACCACATCGGGTTTGTCTGCTTCAGCGATGATCTCTTCCAGCCGCATCGACAGCGCGGTCAGCGGAGTGCGCAACTGGTGGGAGGCGTCGGTAGCGAAGTGCCGCTCAGTGGAGATCAGGCTGGCGATGCGTTCGGCGCTGCGGTCTAAGACTTCAGCCACGGCGTCGGCTTCGGGAATGCCGTAGCGGTGCCCCCAGGGGCTGATGAATCCGGAACCGAGCCGTTCTGCGGCTGCCGCCAAGTCCACGAGCGGCAGGGTGAGCCGTCTCGCCTGCAAGATCGCCAGTCCTACCGCCACGCCGATCGCCAGCAGGGACAGGGAAGCGATCCCCAACCAGGCGCTGATGATCTCCTCGCGCACCCCCCGGGTGTCCCGCCACACCGAGATGGAGGCTCCGCTGGCGGAGACCACAGTCGCGTTGAGCGCTGCAGGCGCGTCGGAAGCGTGCGGATCGTACTCCCAGCCTCCGGTCACCACGGTGGAGGAGCCGCTAGGAGTGATCTGGATATGCCGCTGGGGGTAGACTTTGGCGAAGTAGGCGGCGTCGACGCGGCCCTCGCGCATGAGCTGGGTGTCCACCTCGGTGCCGATGATCTCGGCTTCCCGCTGGAGTTGGTCGATGTTCGCGTTGTTCACCTGTTGGTAGGTGAGCGCCCCCAAGGGCAGCCCGAGCAGTAGTACCGCGACGATGGCCACCACGAGGGTGGAGAACAGCATCCTCCTGCGCATAGTGCCTCGTCAACGCCGCGGGCGCCTCACTCCTTCTCGAACCGGAAGCCGACCCCCCGCACCGTAGTGATGTAGGAGGGCTGGTTGGCGTCGTCGCCGAGCTTCCGGCGCAGCCAGGAAATGTGCATGTCCAGTGTTTTCGTGGACCCCCACCAGTTGGTGTCCCATACCTCCCGCATGATCTGCTCCCGGGTGACCACCTTGCCCGCTTCGCGGACCAGGACCCGCAGCAGGTCGAACTCTTTCGTGGTCAGTTGCAGTTCGCGGTCGCCGAGCCAGGCCCGGCGGGAGTCCGTGTCGATGCGCACCCCGTGGACGACGGGGACTTCGCCGCCGCCGCGGCGCAGCAGGGCCCGGACCCGGGCCAGCAGCTCTGCCAGGCGGAAGGGTTTGGTGACGTAGTCGTCGGCCCCCGCGTCCAGTCCGACGACGGTGTCCACCTCGTCGGCCCGGGCGGTGAGGATGAGAATCGGAGTTCCGTGCCCTTCGGAACGCAGCCGCCGGGCTACTTCGAGCCCGTCCAGTTCGGGCAATCCCAAGTCCAAGACGAGCAGGTCGATGTCGCCGCTACGGGCACGGTCGAGTGTTTCCATACCGTCGACGGTGACGTCGACTGAATATCCTTCCCGCCGGAGCGCGCGGGCCAACGGTTCAGAGATCGAAGCATCGTCTTCGGCCAGCAAAACGCAGGTCATAGCACTGATCGTAAGACTCTCGCAGAGATTTTCGGGTTACGCTCGCCGATGGACCAGAGATTTCCTAAAAATGTGCAACTCCTGTCTTCGCCAGGTGTTGCCTATTTCGCGCAGTCCTCTGGTCCTAGAGATAGCGGCTCTGTGAAAAAAGAAGTTTACTGAGCAAATAATCCTTTTTGTTGTTGGCCTTGTCGAAAGTAAGTAAAAACCTTTTTACGAAAAATTGAGTGAATAGGGCTACCCCTGCTCCGCTTCTGCGGCAGACACCCGGTGCGGGGCGCGGAACACCCACCGGCGGTAGCTCCAGAACCGGAACAGGGTGCCCAGGCCCACCCCCACCACATTGCCTGCGATGTTCCGTGCCAGCGGGCCGTCCAGCCCGAGGACCGCGATCGTGAACCACAGGCAGGCGACCTGGATCCCCAACCCCACCGCGTTCAACCCGAAGAACATGACATACGACCACAGCAGATGGCCGTGCGAACGGTGCCGGAACGTCCAGAACCGGTTGCCGAGGAACGCCACCACGGTGGCGCAGACCGTGCCCAGCGCCTGCCCCACGAGTTCCGGAAGGCCCAGCGCATACCAGAACACGTTGGTGGCGACCAGTTGCGTCACATAGGCCACCGCGCCGACCACGCCGAATTTGGCCAGCTCGTGGATGAGTTGGGCGAAACGCTGGTACACCGTGGAGAGCAACCGCACGAGCCGTTCCGATCTGAACCAAGAGGATTACTAGACTTTTCCGGGTTCCCGCGTCGGTGGAAAGCGGGGCCGCACCCCAGTATCCGTGAACGAGAGGTGAGGCAGCCGTGAGCGAGACTAACCGGACCGTCCCCGTCGTCGGCATGGTGGGAGGCGGCCAACTCGCCCGGATGACCCACCAGGCGGCGATCGCGCTGGGCGTGGACTTCCGCGTCCTGGCGGCCCGCCCCACCGACAGTGCGGCGCGGGTCGTCGCCGACGTGCACCTCGGCGACGACCGGGGCCGCGACGACCTGCTCGCCTTCGCCAAAGACAGCGACGTGGTGACGTTCGACCACGAGCACGTCCCCCAGCCGGTGCTGCGGGAACTCCACGACGCCGGGATCGTGCTGCGCCCCGGCCCGGAAGCGCTGCACCACGCCCAAGACAAGCTGGTCATGCGCACCCGGCTGAGCGAACTCGGCGCCCCCTGCCCGCGGTGGCGCGGCATCACCAGCCTGGACGAGGTCACCGAGTTCGCCGGGCAGACCGGCTGGCCGGTGGTGCTCAAAGCGGCCCGCGGCGGCTACGACGGCAAAGGCGTGTGGGTAGTCGGCGATGCAGCAGAGGCCGCGGCCGTCGTAGAGCGCGCCGCCCGCGAGCAGGTCCCGCTGCTGGTCGAAGAGAAGATCGCGTTCCGCCGGGAACTCGCGGTCCAGGTCGCCCGCTCCCCCTACGGCCAGGTCGCGGCCTACCCGGTGGTGGAGACCGTGCAGCGCGGCGGAATCTGCCACGAAGTGATCGCTCCTGCCCCCCACCTGTCCGAAGACCGGGCGGTGGCCGCCCAGGAGCTCGCCATCGAACTGGCCGCTGCGTTGGACGTGGTGGGGCTGCTCGCCGTGGAACTGTTCGAAACCGACACGGGTGTCGTCGTCAACGAGCTGGCGATGCGGCCGCACAACTCCGGCCACTGGACGATCGACGGCGCCTGCACGTCGCAGTTCGAACAGCACCTGCGGGCCGTCCTGGACCTGCCCCTGGGGTCGCCGCGCACTGTGGCCCCCTTCACGGTGATGGCGAACCTGCTCGGCGGGCACGACCCCCACGTGTTCAACCGCTACATTCATGTCATGGCCCGGGACCCGGAGCTGAAAGTGCACTTCTACGGCAAAGAAGTCCGGCCCGGCCGCAAGATCGGACACGTGACCGTGGTCGGGGACGACCCCGACGCCCTGCTGGAGAGAGCTAGAACTGCCGCCGCCTACCTCAAGGGAGACGCACAGTGAGCCAGAGCCCGCCCGCCGTCGGCATCGTGATGGGAAGCGACTCCGACTGGCCGTTCATGGAAGAGGCAGCCGAGGCACTGGACGAGTTCAGTGTCCCCTACGAGGTTGACGTGGTCTCGGCGCACCGGATGCCGCACGAGATGATCGCCTACGGCTCCCAGGCAACGGAGCGGGGCCTGAAAGTCCTCATTGCCGGGGCCGGCGGGGCAGCCCACCTGCCGGGCATGCTCGCCTCGGTCACTCCGCTGCCGGTCATCGGGGTGCCGGTCCCGCTGAAGTACCTCGACGGGCTCGACTCGCTGCTGTCCATCGTGCAGATGCCCGCGGGAGTCCCGGTGGCCACGGTGGCGGTGGGCGCGGCCCGCAATGCGGGCCTGCTGGCAGTGCGGATCCTCGGCGCCCACGACGAGGAGCTGCGCGCGAAGATGGCCGACTTCCAGGACGACCTCAACCAGCAGGCCAAAGCCAAGGGGGAGCGGCTGCGCCGCAAACTCACGGAAGGCTCCTCGTTCGGCTTCGGCGCCCGCTGAGCCCGGAGCACCCGCCCAGCGACATTCCGAGCCCGGCCCTGGATCGAGCAGTCTCGTCGGCCGGGCTCATCCCACCAGGCGCGGCCATTCGATCGCGGGACAGCGGTCCATCACCATGGTGCGCCCCGCGGCCAGCACCCGGTCGGCAGCGGCAGGATCCACCACTCCCAACTGGAACCACACGCCCTGGACTTCAGGCCGGGTGAGCGCCTCGTCGGCAACCGCGCCCGCCTCTGCGGAGCGGCGGAACACGTCCACCACGTCCACGTCGAAGGGAATGTCGGTGAGCGAGGCGTACCCCCGCTCACCGTGCACTGTTGCCGCGGTGGGGTGCACCGGCACGATCCGTTTGCCGCGCTCCTGCAGGAACCGGGCCACCGAGTAGGCGGGGCGGTGCGGATTGGCGCCCAGCCCCACAATCGCCCACACCTCGGTGTCCACGAGCAGCCGGCGGATCGCTTCCGGATCATTGAGCTGTGCCATACCGTGTCCCCCTCGTGCGGAACAGCAACGGGCCGGTCACGGGCGCCCAAGAGCCCGGTACGTCCAGCCGCGGGAACGCCAGTAGTCGGGGTCCAGCGCGTTGCGGCCGTCCACGATCCGCTTCTCAGCCACCACCTTGCCGAGCTCGTCCGGGTCGGCATCCCGGAACTCGGCCCACTCGGTGAGGAGGAGAACCACTTCGGCGTCCCGGACCGCTTCCAGCATCGTGTGCGCGAAGTTCAACTGCGGGTAGGCGCGCTTGGCGTTCTCCAAAGCCTCCGGGTCGTAGACCGTGACCCGGGCGCCCAGCGAGTTGATCGTAGCCGCCACGTCCAGTGCGGGAGAGTCCCGGATGTCGTCGGAGTTCGGTTTGAAGGACGCGCCCAGCACACCGACGGTGCGTCCGGCGAAGCTCCCGCCGATGAGGCCGCGCGCGATGTCGATCGTGCGGGCACGGCGCCGCTGGTTGATGGCGTCGACCTCGCGCAGGAACGACAGGGCCGATTCCACTCCCAGCTCGTCGGCGCGCGCCATGAACGCGCGGATGTCCTTGGGCAGGCAGCCGCCGCCGAAACCCAGGCCAGGGCCGAGGAACTTGCCGCCGATCCGGTCGTCGTAGGAGAGCGCCTTGGCCAACTGGATCACGTCCGCGCCCACCACTTCGCACACCTCGGCCATCGCGTTGATGAAGGAGATCTTGGTGGCGAGGAACGCGTTGGCGGAGACTTTGACCAGTTCCGCGGTCTGCAAGTCGGTGACCAGGAACGGGATGCCCCGTTCGATCTGGCTGGCGCAGATTTCCCGCATCACCTGCTCGACCCGGGGGGAGTCGGTGCCGAGGACGATCCGGTTCGGGTTGAGCGTGTCTTCCACCCCGTGGCTTTCCCGCAAGAACTCCGGGCTCCAACCCAGTTCCACGGCTTCACCCGCGGGGGCGAGGGCCCGGAACCGGGCGGCGAGGCGGGCCGCGGTACCCACCGGCACCGTGGACTTTCCGATGATGACGGCGGGCCGAGTCAGCAGGGGGGCCAGCGTGTCGACCACGGCGTCGACATACCGTAAGTCGGCTGCGTTGGAGTTGGCCTGCTGCGGGGTCCCGACACAGATGAAGTGCACGTCAGCGAAGGCCGCGACTTCGGCGTAGTCGGTGGTGAAGCGCAGCCGGCCAGCGGCCAGGTTGCGGTTGAGCACCTCTTCGAGACCCGGTTCGTAGAACGGCACCCGACCGGAGGAGAGGCTTGCGATCTTGCTCTGGTCCGTGTCGAGCCCGAGGACGTCGAACCCCAGGTCCGCCATGCACGCGGCGTGGGTCGCTCCGAGGTATCCGGTGCCGAGCACCGCGATTCTGAGGCGCTGCTTCTCCGCCAATGGAATCAGTCCTTCCTCACCGACCGGCCTAGGAATGCTATCTGCGGGCTGTTCCACCGCCCCAGGGCCCCCTCCGGGTCACGTGCCGCCACGACCGCTCACTGGCGTGCACGAGGGGCGGTTAATCCCAACACGGTAGTCGGCTTGAACCCTGTCGAACTCCCGCACAGCACAACAGACTGCAAGAAATTGGACAGCGTCTGGTGAGGCAGGACCGTGGTTTACCGTCCGTCGCCGAACACCCGAGTGTGATGGTCGTCATCCCCCGCCAGCGGATGGATGCCGTCCTCGCCGCGGCGGAACGGGAGAGTCGTCCGAGTAGCCAGGTCGTCGGCCTGGTCGGAGGCGGGAGGCGGGTCTGCGGGAGGCGGCGGGGTCGGCGTGGGGCCGCGTTCCCGGGCCGGGGGCGGAAGCGGCGGGTACACCTCCTCGGACCAGGGCTGGCTTCGCGAACGCCATCGGGACGGCACGAGCGCGGAGAGGAACAGCAGCGTGCCGAGCGTGCACAAGAGCGGCAGCCCGGGGCCCAGCGGATGGACCAGCGAGTCGGAGCCTACCAGCCACGCCGGGAGGAGCTGCGTCAGCGAGCCGGGGTCGAGGAGCGCCCACAGGGGGCCGCCGAGAAGCACTCCGCCGGAGACGAACGCAGCAAGCGGCGAGAACCGGGTTGCAGCGAGGACTGCGCCGAGCAGGCCGACCCCCATCAGGACGGCGCAGGCGGTGGGCAGCGGGACGCTGGACTCCTGTCCAGCGGCGTGTCGAGCGATCTGATCGCCCGCCCATGCCACGCCGACCCACAGCAGCGGGGTGACCGCGACTCCGGCGAGCAGACCGAGCAGGTGGCGTACCACGGGCCCTCCTTAACAACCGGTGTTCTCTCTCCCTACCACCGGGAGGCAGGAAACTCACTTCTGTCCGCCTCACCGGGACAACGCGCGGTAGCCGCCCGTGGTTTCCGGGACCGCGTACGGCCCGGAGTTCACCGGCACACGTTCTCCGCTGCGGTGCGCGTGTGCACGGTCTCCCGGCCGCCGACGTCCACCGGCTGCTCGGCAATCGGGGAGGCGGCGTGGGCGGGTACGGCTACCCCGGTGTGGTTCACGCCGGCGATCACTTGGACGCGGCCTCCCAGCCCCGGGTCGACTTCGGCGCGCGCCCCCGGAATGCTCTCCACGAGCAGGGTGGCGGCGTCCTCGCGCTCCGGGGAGTAGCGGACCAGGGTCTCGGCGAGGTCCTGCTGCGGCCAGTTCCCGGCGCTCTCCGGCACCTGGAACCCCGACTCCAGCAGTTCGACACGCACCTGGGCGCCCAGCCCGGGAATGGTGGTGCCGTTGTAGACCTCCACGGTCACCTCGTCCGGGGAGGGGAGGGCTGAGTCTTCCGCGGACTGCGGCTGGGGGATGGGCCGGTCCGCAGCGATCGCGGTGAACAGTTCGGTGGCGTGCTGTTCATGCCAGGTGACCGCGACTTCGCCGCTCGGCGTCCAAAAGTCGATCCGGTCCACCGGAACCTGGGTAAACGTGACGTCGTCGAGGCCGAGGGAACGCAGCTGCGTGCCCAACTGGATGAGGGCAGCGGTGTCCAGCGTGTCGTCGACCGTGATCGAGCCGAGCGCGGTCTCCACGAACTGGGCGAGCCGGGCCGGGTCGCTGAGGATCTGCGCATTGAGCGCCTCGTCGAGCAGTGCGGCCAGCACCTGCTGCTGCCGGTCGATGCGGTCCAAGTCGCCGTGCGGGCTTTTACGGGTGCGGGCGAAAGCCAGCGCTTGGGTGCCCTGCAGGCGGTGGGTTCCGGCTTCGAGGGACAGGTGGGCCTTCTCGTCGTGGATCGCCTCGGGCAGGCAGACGGTGATCCCGCCGAGCGTGTCCACCACTTCCACGAACCCGGTGAAGTCGATCTCCACGTAGTGGTCGATGCGCACCCCCGTGGCCGCTTCCACGGTCTGCACGGCCAGTTGCGGTCCGCCCAGGGAGTAGGCGGCGTTGATCTTGTCAGGGCCGTGGCCGGGGATCCGCACCCAGGAGTCCCGGGGGATGCCCACCACGGTGATGTGCTCCCGCTGGTGGTTGAGGTGGACCAGCATCATGGTGTCCGAGCGCCGCCCTTCGACGTTGCCCACCCCCAGTTCGGAGCGTTGGCGGGAGTCCAGACCGCTGCGGTCGTCGGAGCCGATCACCAGGAAGTTCAACGCGCCCTGGGAGGCCGGGGGACGGTTCTCGTCCAGCAGGCCCGTGAAGACGTCGTAACGGTGCAACTGGTCAGAGAGCCAGCCGGTGACCGCCCATGAGCTTCCCGACACCAGCAGGACCACAGCGGACAGGAACCCGCACAGCAGTAGTGCGGCGCGGCGCCGTCGGGCGGCCGCGCTGGGCAGCCACGGCAGCTGGTCTGCGGGGGCGCGGCGACGGGGCGGGATGTTCTGATGCGGGGGGAGCGGTCCCGACCGGATCCGTCGAAACTCGGGTACTTCCCCTAACGGGCGGGGTGTGTCGTTACCGTCCTCGTTCACCGGTTGTCCTCCCGAACCATCCGGCCCGCCGCTGCCGCGGGAGCAGTCCGAGCCGCCGACTCTTCCAGAGTGGCAGCACCACCCTTCCGGATCGGGAAAATCCGGTTACGGCGTGTTGCCTCCACGTCCCGTCCACCGGGATGGGACGGTCGCCGAGCGGATCCCGGGCACCGCTGTATGCAGTACCGTTGCGACAGCGGATTCCCGCACTCACATACCCAGATTCCTTCCCGGATCGCGTGAAAATCTTGTGGATATGCCCGTGAGCTGGCCTGCCGTTTCGGTTGTCATGCCTGTCCTGAACGAGGAACGCCACCTCGCCTCCGCCGTGCGCCACGTTCTGGAACAGGACTATCCAGGTGAAATCGAGGTCGTCCTGGCCGTGGGGCCGTCCAGCGACCGCACACAGGAGATCGCTGACGGACTCGCTGCGGCGGACCCGAGGGTCAAGGTGGTGCCCAACCCGTCAGGCCGTACCCCGTCCGGACTCAACGCGGCTATCGCTGCGTCCTCCCACGACATCGTTGCGCGCATCGACGGCCACGCCATGATGCCCTCCGACTATCTGCGGATCGCGGTGGAGACGCTGGAGGAGACCGGCGCGGACAACGTGGGCGGCATCATGGCCGCGGAGGGGGAAACCCCGTGGGAGAAAGCGGTGGCCGCCGCGATGACGTCGAAGATCGGCGTGGGCAACGCCCGCTTCCACACCGGTGGGGAGAGCGGGCCCGCTGACACCGTCTACCTGGGCGTGTTCCGGCGCTCCGCCTTGGAGCGGGTCCAAGGCTACGACGAGGCGTTCCTGCGGGCTCAAGACTGGGAGATGAACTACCGGATCCGCATGACCGGCGGGACCGTGTGGTTCCAGCCGCGGATGCGGGTGTCCTACCGGCCGCGCCCCAACGTCCGGGCGCTCGCCAAACAGTACTTCCACTACGGGCGGTGGCGCCGGGTTGTGGCCCGGCAGCACCCGGGCACCCTCAACTTCCGCTACCTGGCTCCGCCGGTTGCGTTGACCGCGATCGTCCTGGGCCTGGTGGGCGGGTTCTTCTTCTGGCCGGCGTGGCTGATCCCCGGCGGCTATGTGGCGGCGATCCTCCTCGCCTCGATTCCGCTGGGCTCCGGACTGCCGCTGGCTTCCCGCCTCGCGCTCCCGGTGGCGCTGGCCACCATGCACATGGCGTGGGGGGCGGGCTTCCTCACCAGTCCGCCGAGCCTGGGCTCCGACTCGCGGACTGCGCAGGCGCGGCGCCAGCAGAAAGCCCAAGCCAACTGAGTGCACGGTCCTTTCCCCAGCCTGGGGAAAGGACCGGTGTCCTATGCAGAGGACGCGGCCGTAGCGGTGAGGGCCTGCACGGTGCCGGGAACATCGTCGACGACCACGGCGGCCACTCCGGCAGCGGCGAGGCGCGCCGAGTCCGCCGGGTCGGGGCACCACGACACCACCTGCAGACCGGCGCGGTGCGCGGTCGCAACCGTCTCCTCAATCGAGCGCCGCCCCGGGCGCTCCGGTTCGCCGCCCAGGCCGAACGATCGGGCATCGACGGCGACCAGGGCGCAACCCAGGGCCACGGCCCCGGCGAGGGCGTGGTCGACGGGGTTGCGGACGAACGGCATCCAAGCGGTGGCCACCCCGGGCACCTGTTCCTGCACTGCGAGCAGGGCAGAGGGGTCGAAGGAGCACACGAAGACCCGCTGGAGGCGCGCGTGCCGCTTCAGGTACGGCGCGAGCAGGCTGACCGTGCGCCGGGCAGGCGGGTCGACAGCGTCCTCCAGCACAGTTTTCACGTCGAAGTCCAGGCCGATGTCCGAGGGGATCGCTTCCAGGACCTCGTCGAGGGTGGCGACCCCGGCGGCCCGGGCTTCCGCGGCGGGCAGGTCCACGATGAGCCGCCCGTCAGGCAGGGCAGCGTTGTGGTACGCCAGCAGGACGTCGTCGGCGCTGCGCCGCACGTCGATCTCCACCCAGGAGGCGCCGTGCGCCACAGCCGCGGCGCACGATTCGGGGGTGTTCTCCACCAGGCCGGCAACGGTGCCGCGGCCGAAGCCGCGGTGGCCGATGACCTCGGTCGGGACGAATATCACTGCGCCACCCCGGTGCGGAGCAGGGCTTCAGCCACGGCAAGGTCGCTGGGATGGGTCACTTTGATGTTGCTCTCCTCCCCGGTGACGATACGCACGGGTTCCTCAGGCAGGTAACGCAGGACGACACCGCAGTCGTCCGTGGCGGTGAACCCGGGGTCGGCGAACGCTCGCGCATAGGCCCGGCGGATCACGCCGAGCCGAAAACCCTGCGGGGTCTGCATCCGACGCAGCGCAGCGCGGTCGGGGACCGCGGCGATCACTTCGCGTCCAGAGGCGTCCAAGGTGACCTGGACCACGGTGTCACTGGACGGTACAGCCACGCCGACCGCGCCGACTTCGGTAAGTTCAGTCACACAGGCAGTGATCGTGCGGCCGCTGACCAGCGGACGCGCGGCGTCGTGCAGGAGCAGCAGGTCGTTGTCGTCGTAGTCGTCGACTGCCTGCAGGGCGGCGAGAGAGCTCTCGGAACGGCTCGCTCCTCCCGGAACGATCCGGGACACCTTGTCGTACCTGCCTTCGGCGAGGATCTTCTCCGCTTCCGCGAGGTGGGCGGCGTTCATGACCACGACGACCTCGTCCACCTCTGGGGCGGCGCACAGGGCGGCGACCGAGCGTTCCAGGATGGTCTGCCCGGCCAGCCGCAGGAGCTGTTTGGGGTGCGCACTGCCCATGCGCGACCCTACGCCGCCGGCGAGGACAGCAGCGGCGACCCGCGGCCGGCGGTGCGCGGGCTGATCGAGCGACATGGCCTCTCCCGGGGTGACAGCAACACAGCGGCGTGACAAGGAGAGGCTAGCCCACGGTTCCGGAACACTCTGGGCAGCGATTCAACAATGGAGGAACAATTCACCGCGAATGGGACAGCAGGGCGGTATCACCGGTAACCTTAGGACGCCTGGAATCACAGGGCCACCGGTCGTGCAACCATGGATCTGGTCCCGGTGTTCTCCCGGAGAGGCGGCGGACGTGCCCCAGCTTTCGTCAGCGGCGCCGCTCACTCCTGAGCATCCCCGCCACAGATGTGGCATGTCATGACGGTGGCCTCGAAATATCCGCCGTGGCGCACTAGCGGCCCCGTCGGAGACTTCGGATGCCACAGGCAAACCCCTACGAATCCCACGGCGATCTCTATCGCGCGATCGTTTCCATACGACTGCATCCTGAGGAGGTGCGGTGGCGTCGAGGACGCTGGACGTCTGGCAACACCGGAAAGTCGTCAGACACCTGGTCCGCCGTGACCTCAAAGTCAAGTACCAGAATTCGATCCTCGGTTACGCCTGGTCGATGTTAGAGCCGCTGGCGATGGCCTGCGTCTACTACTTCGTCTTCGGCGTGGTGTTCGCGGCGACTGGCGGAGCGCGCGAGGCACCGGGCGGCCCGGACGCGCCCGGGGGCTACGCCCTGTTCCTGCTGTCAGGGCTGCTGCCGTGGATGTGGTTCAGTGCGGCGCTCAGCGACGCGCCCCGCGCACTCACCACCCACTCCAAGCTCATCACCACGATGAAAGTGCCCCGGGAGATCTTCCCCCTGGCCATCGTGCAGACCAAATTCGTGGAGTACCTGCTCACCTGGCCTGTCCTGCTGATGTTCGTCGTGGTGCTGCGGGGCGAGACCGGGTGGAACTTCTTCTGGGTCATCCCGGCGATCGCGGTGCAGTTCATCCTGTCGCTGGGGATGACTCTGCTGCTCTCCTCCATCAACGTGCTGCTGCGCGACGTGGAACGGATCGTTCGTATCCTGAATCGAGTGCTGTTCTACAGCACGCCCGTCATCTACCCGCTGTTCCGCGTCACGGAGATTGACGCGCTGCCCGACTGGTTCAAGTGGCTCTACCAGCACAATCCGCTGGCAGGGATTTTCCAGATGCACCACGCGGTGTGGTACGCCAGCGAAGCGCCTCCGGCGTCCGTCTTGTGGACGACGGTCGGCGGAGCCATCCTGGTGATGTTGGTTGGGTACGTCACGTTCCGACGACTGGAGAGCGCCGTCCTTAAGGAGCTGTAATGGCGGAGCCGATCATCGAGGCTGAAAGGCTCGGTATCAAGTTTGCGACGAACCGCCGGCGCAAACGCAGTCTGCGGGAGATGTTTATTCACGGAAACCGGCGTGACCCCAACCGAGGTGCCTCCGATTTCTGGGCGCTGCGCAACGTCTCCTTTACGATCACTAAAGGCGAGTGTGTCGGTATTGTCGGCAAGAACGGGACGGGTAAATCCACTCTGCTCAAATTGATCGCCGGGGTGCTGATCCCCGACGAGGGCAGAGTCACTGTCCGCGGAAAAGTCGCTCCGCTGCTGGAGCTGCGGGCCGGGTTCAACGACCACCTCACCGGGCGGGAGAACGTCTACCTGGTGGGCGCCCTGCACGGGATGAGCAACGAGATGCTCCAGGAGCGGTTCGACGAGATCATCGAGTTCGCCGAGATCGAGTCGCGGTTTATCGACACCCCGGTGCGCCATTACTCCAGCGGCATGAAGGTGCGGCTCGGATTTGCGCTCATCTCCCAACTGGAACACCCCATCATGCTGGTGGACGAGGTGCTCGCGGTGGGGGACAAATCCTTCCGCAACAAATGCTACGACGCCATTGAGCGAATGCTGCAAAACCAGCGCACCATGGTCCTGGTCTCGCACAACGAAGGCGACCTCAAACGCTTCTGCGACCGCGGCCTGTACATCAAGAACGGCGAACTGGTGTTGGACACCGACATCAAAGCCGCCCTGGACGCCTACAACGCCGACACCAAGGCGGAGATCGCCAAGCGGAAGAAGAAGAGCAAAGCCGCCTAAGCCGTCCCGTTCCGCCCCGTGTGGCCCCTTGCCAAGCGGTCTGTGGCCGGGTAACCGTTGACACCTACAGAACGTGTGTGGGAAAGGCGCGGCGAGTGACGGAGACCGGAGTACTCACCGCCTACGGGATGCGGCCGCTGGCCGAGCCCGTGGTGCGCTGGGCGGTGCGGCGAGGCACCACTCCGGCTGCCATGGCCCGGGCCGGGGCCGTCCTCACCGCAGTGGCGGCCGTGTGGTTCACCGACACTGCCCTGATGGGCAGCCTCGTCGGGACGCTCGCGCTGGCGCTGGTGCTCTACTGCGACGCGGTCGGCTCTCGCATAGCGGAACACCGCTGCGATGCGCTCAACGCCTGGGCGGTCGCGATGCTCAGCCGGGTACGCGAATACGTGCTCTTCCTAGGACTGGCGCTCGGCGCGTCCCTGGCAGGCCAGACCGACGTCTGGCTCTGGGCGGCGGGGGCACTGACCGCCCACGCGGTCCGCGAATCAGTGGCGGAGGCCCGCGCGGCACACCGCCCGGAGGCTCAGCCCCGGGACGCGTCCAGGGGAGCGCCCCCGCCGATCGAAGCGATCGACCCCAGCTACCGCAGCCGGGAACCGGCCGACCCCGACTTCACCGCGGAGCTCCTCGGCCTGGCCCGCGACCCGGACGACACCGCTGAGCCGCCCGGAACCGTCCGGCTGCGCCCGGCCCCTGCGTCCCAGAAGACCAGGGACCGTGGCGCGGCGCCCGGGAACGCCGCCCCACCCCGCCGGAGGCGGCAGGCCGTGTCCCGCGGACGCGCGGGGAGGCTCCTCCGCGACGTGGCCCGGTTCGGCCCGTCGGAGCGCTTCCTCGTCATTGCCGTTTCGGTAACGATTTGGCATGCATCGGTGGCTTTCGGGGCGTTGATCGCCGGATCCGTGGCTGCTATGGCAGTTGCCACATTGCTTCCGCAATCCGACTCCCGGTAAGGCCCACCATGAGCTCTGCGACGCAGTCTCCCCACGTTGACCTGCGTTTTCTTCGAGACGACGGGCATTTGAGCACGGGCATCGGCGTTCTCGTCCAGGGCGCGCTCCCGCCGGTTCTGCCGGCTTTCGCCGGAATCCTGGTGATGGGAGTCTTGTTATTCACCGGTTTTGAGGATCTGAACGGGGTTACCCTGTTCGCACCGGCGGCGGCACTCCTCTTGTCGGGAGTGGCTTCCGCGCATCCGCACAATGGGCGGTTCGACTGGATTGTTCCGCCATTGCTGCGAGCAGCCGAATACCTGTACCTCTGTGCGCTGGGCTACGGTTCCGGCGTACCAGGTCCCCTAGTATTCGCACTTGTCGCGTTAGTCATCTTCCATCACGGTTCCGCCGTACGCCGGGTACGCCACGGTATTCCCCCTTCCGAGTGGGCCAGGCTGGCTATGCTGGGCTGGGACGGTCGGATGCTCCTCATCGCGGCCGGAGGGGCGCTGGGATGGCTGCCCTTCACCTACGGTCTGCTCCTGGGCTATCTGGCGGTCCTGCTGGCGTGGGAGACCACCACAAGCTGGCTTTCGGCACCGGTGACCGCGGTGGCGGTAGAACCACGTGAAGGACAAGGGGGCGCTGTGGCCTCCGACAACTGAGGGAGGGAAGCGCCGACATGCTCGGCATGATTCTTGCCGCTGGGGCAGGGCGCCGGCTGCGCCCGTACACCGACACGCTGCCCAAGGCTCTGGTGCCGGTCGATGGTGACACCACCATCATGGACATCGCCCTGCAGAACCTGGCCTCGGTGGGGCTCACCGACGTAGTGGTGATCGTCGGCTACCGCTCCGAGGCGGTGGAGGAGCGGCGCGAGGCACTGGAACGCCGCCACGGCGTCAAGATCACCACCGTCTTCAACGACAAGGCTGAGGAGTGGAACAACGCCTACTCCCTGTGGACTGCACGGGACTACTTCGCTGAGGGCGTGGTGCTGGTCAACGGTGACACCGTGCACCCGGCCAGCGTGGAAAAAACACTACTCGCCAACAGGGGACCGGAGATCGTCCTCGCGGTAGACACCGTGAAAACACTTGCTGATGAAGAGATGAAGGTGGCTCTGGACTCCTCCGGACACCTGCAGCGGATCACCAAGCTGATGGACCCCGCGACAGCCGCAGGCGAGTACATCGGAGTCACCCTCATCGAGGGGAGCATCGCTGGCCGCCTGGCAGACGCGCTCCGTGCCACCTGGGAACGCGACCCCCAGCTCTACTACGAGGACGGCTACCAGGAACTGGTCGACCGAGGCGAGAGGATCGCTGTGGCGCCGATCGGCGAGGTCGACTGGGTTGAGGTGGACAATCACGACGATCTGGCTCGCGCTCGGGAGATCGCATGCCGCTACTAGCCCGGATGCTGGCCTCGCCGCTCTCCATTGACGTGCGGCGGGGAGCGATCGCGGACCTGGGACTTCTCCTCGCGGATCGGAGGATCGCCAACGAGGGACGGATCGCGGTGGCGGTCGGCCCCGGCCAGGGCGCCCGGATCGTCGCGGACCTCAACCTTCCCCACTGCGAGGTCTTCCAGGTCGACGAAGGTACCGTCGACGTCGCCAACGAACTCGGCAAGAAGCTGCGGACGGAGGCTTTCGAAGCGGTCGCGGGGATCGGCGGCGGCAAGACCATCGACGTCACTAAATTCGCCGCCACCATGGCGGGAATCCCGATGATCGCGGTCGCCACCAACCTCTCCCACGACGGCATCGCCTCCCCGGTGAGTTCGCTGGAGCACGAGAGCGGCAAGAGCTCCTACGGGGTGAACATGCCGGTCGCCGTCGTGGTGGATGTGGACTACGTCCGCTCCGCACCTGACCGGCTGGTCCGCTCGGGGATCGGGGACGTGCTCAGCAACCTGTCCGCGATCACCGACTGGGAGCTGGCCGGCAAGGAGATGGACGAACCGGTCGACGGGATGGCCGTCACCTTCGCCCGGGTGGCCGCCGAGTCCGTGCTGCACCGCCGCGACTCCGTGGAATCCGAGAGCTTCCTCACCGCGCTCGCCGAGGCCCTGGTGCTGTCGGGGATGGCCATGTCGGTGGCCGGGTCGAGCCGGCCCGCTAGCGGCGCTGACCACGAGATCCTCCACGCCATCGACCAGCTCTACCCGGGGACCAGCAACCACGGAGAACTGGCTGGGCTGGGCACGCTGTTCGCCTTCTTCCTCCGCTCCCGCTACCTGGGCCACGGGGAACAGCAGCTCGAGGACATCCGCGCCAGCCTGCTCCGCCACCGGCTTCCGACTCTCCCCTCGGACGTGGGGCTGGACGAAGAGCAGTTCGTCAAAGCCGTGGTCCACGCGCCGTCCACTCGGCCGGGACGCTACACGGTCTTGGAGCACCTCAACCTCTCCGAAGACGAGATCAGGCGGAGCGTTCGCGACTATGTCCAAACCTTCGGTCGCTGAGGTGCGGGCCGGCGGCCAGCCGGAAGGAATCAAAGAGCGGGTCAACGAGGAGCATTGGGCGGGACGCCTCTACATGCGGGCGATCTCGCCCTATGCGAGTACGTTCTTCGTGCGCCTGGGGGTGCCCCCGAACCCGATCACCTACCTGATGGTGGTCTGCGGTGTGCTCGCCGGGATCGTCGTGGCCTTCGGCGGGCTGTGGTCGGCCCTGCTCGCGGCCCTGCTCATCCAGGTCTACCTGCTGTTGGACTGCTCTGACGGCGAGGTCGCCCGGTTCACCGGGCGTACCAGCGTGACCGGTGTCTACCTGGACCGCATCGGCCACTACTTCGCTGAGGTCGCCCTGCTGGTCGGGGTAGGGATCCGGGCGCAAGGAGAGTTCACGGCCGGAGGCTGGGTGGTCGCCGGACTGGCCGCGGCACTCGGCGCCGCACTGATCAAGGCGGAGACCGACAACGTGGTGGTGGCCCGGGCCAAGGCGGGGTTGAGCGACCACGTGCCGGCCGCAGCCCTGAATCCCCGGTCCGCGGGCCTGAGCCTGGCGCGCCGGATCGCTTCTGCGCTGCGTTTCCACCGCATCATCCAGGCAGTGGAGCTCTCCCTCCTGGTCGTGGTGGCCGCAGTGGTGGATGCGGTCCGTGGCGACCTGGCTGCCACCCAGGTGCTCATGGCTGCCTGTGTGGCGGTGGCAGCGCTGCAGACCGTGCTGCACCTGGTGAGCATCCTGGCCTCCAGCCGGCTGCGGTGACGCGCGGGCGTTCCGCTCACCCTGCCGGTGTTGATACGGTCGTTACCTGGTTCATGAGACCGTTGAATTCCGTTGTCCTGTCATCCATCTTTGGTGTGTTGAACGGTTGTCGATGAGCGGTTCCGTCCCCTCCCCTAGCGCGACACGGCAGGGTGAGGCATCCGGAGCGGACACGGGGTCCTCCCAGGACGCGCTCCCCTCCGGCGGATCAGTACGGGCCGCGCCGGGGCAGGAGCCATCCGTTCCCCAGCGCGGAGGTAAACAACAGTTGAAGCTCTCCTGTGTGCTGCTGACGATGGGCAATCGGCCGGCAGAGCTGCGCCGGGCCATCGCCAGCGTGTTCGAACAGGAGGGTGTCGACATCGAGGTGGTCGTCGTCGGGAACGGCGCAGACCTCCCGGACTTGGATGAGCGGGTGGTCACCGTGCGGCTTCCCGAGAATGTTGGAATCCCGGCTGGCCGGAACGCGGGAGTGCGGGCCAGTACCGGCGACATCATCCTGTTCCTCGACGACGACGGATGGTACCGGTCCCGCAACCTGGGACGGCACGTCCACGACCGGTTCGCAGCAGACCCCTCGCTCGGTGCGCTGTCCTTCCGGATCTCCGACCCTGACGGCGGCCCGGACCAGCGGCGGCACGTGCCTCGACTCAGAGTGGGCGACCCGGGCAGGTCGAGCCGGGTCACCACGTTCCTCGGCGGGGCGTCGGCGATCCGGCGCACCGCGTTCGAACAGGGCGGCGGGCTGCCTGACGCGTTCTTCTACGCGCACGAGGAAACAGACTTGGCGTGGCGCATCCTGGATGCGGGATACCACATCGAGTACGACGCTGAGGCGGTCATGTACCACCCGGCGACGTCCCCGACCCGGCACGCCGACTTCTACCGGCTCAACGCCCGCAACCGCGTGTGGCTGGCCAAGCGGAACCTGCCCTGGCCGCTGGCCGTGGTCTACGTGGCGGTCTGGGTGGCGCTGACCGTGCTGCGCGAACGTTCCCTCAGCGCACTGCGTCCCTGGTTCTCCGGGTTCTGGGAAGGGTGGCGGACCGACGCGGGGGAGCGCCGGCCGATCCGATGGTCCACGGCCTGGCGGATGACTCTCGCTGGACGGCCGCCGATCATTTGAACGGTCGCAGCGGCGTAGAACGAGGTGTGGCCCACCCCGCGCGGCGGAGTGGGCCACTGTGCATGCGGCGGGCCTAGAGTTCGGTCACCACATCCTCGTAGTCGAGGCGGGGCAGCCGCGGGAACTGGGGATGGTCCGCGCCAGGCTTGCCGATGTTCATGACGACGAGCGTGCGGTACCGCCCGTTAGGGAAGAACTCGGCGTCGATCGCGGCGGCGTCGAAACCGGTCATCGGCCCCGCTGCCAGCCCGGCCGCGCGGACTCCGATAAGGAAGTACCCGATCTGCAGGGACGCGTTGAGTTTCGCGGTCGTCGCGCGGGCTTCAGCGCTGCTGGAGAACATGTCCCGGATGCCCTGGGCACGGTCGGGGAAGAAGCGGTCGGCCTTCTCGTGGAACTCGCTGTCGTAGGCGAGGATGGCGGTGAGCGGAGCCGACAGG
Organism: Thermobifida sp.; assembly: GCF_017577275.1. Taxonomy (NCBI): domain Bacteria; kingdom Bacillati; phylum Actinomycetota; class Actinomycetes; order Streptosporangiales; family Nocardiopsidaceae; genus Thermobifida; species Thermobifida sp. The sequence goes on along the minus strand of NZ_PITY01000023.1, from coordinate 198,646 downwards.
GTCTTGGCCTGGTTCCCCTCGGCCATGTGCTGGACGAGACGCTCCCGGCTTTCGCGGGAACGCAGCAGCACGATGCGCAGCGGCTGCGTGTTCATCGCGGTGGGACCGTACTTCACCAGGTCGTAGATCGCGCGGACCTGTTCTTCGGAGACGGGTTCGCCACTGAAGGTGTTCGCGGTCCGCGCTTCCCGGAACAGGAGGTCCTGGGCGTCCTTGGCGAGTTCCAGCGGTTCGGAGATCTGGGACAAGGTCTCTCCTGGAAAGAAAGTACGTCGAATACGGGGCTGTCCGGCGGTGCAGGCCGGATCAGCAACGTACAACTTATCTTTCCAGGAAAGGATTCCGGGGTTTCGTGTGTTTCCGCTCACCCAGCGCCGATGAGGCGCGCACCCCCGGCTGCGGTCCCGCATCCAGAGCTCCGCGCCGTTGCGGAAGCTCTGAAAACGGGACCGGGAACCGTACCGGGCGCAAACAGCTAGCCGAGAACAGGCGATCAGAGGACTTGGACGCCCTTGCGGCTGATCGAAGCAGTGAGACGGCCCCCGGGCAGCTCGGAGTCAGCGCGGCGCAGCACCCCCCTGGTGTCGAGGAGGCGCTGGCACCGCTCCAGCAGCATCTTGGGCGCGTACTCGGAGTGGTCGGTGAGGAGCACCGTCAGGTCCGCTTCACCCAGTGCCTGCTCCAGGTCGTCCGCGCGCGGGATCGGAGACCCGTTCACCTGCCACTCCGGAACATGCGGGTCGTGGAAGAGCAGCGTGGCGCCTTTCTGCATGAGCTTGGCTGCCACGGCCCGGGACGGAGACTCCCGCTGGTCAGCGATGTTCGCCTTGTAGGTGACCCCCAGCAGCAGGATCGTCGACCGCGACAGCGCCAGCCCGGCCTCGTTGAGCATGTCCTGGACCCGCCACAGCACATAGTCCGGCATGCGCGAGTTGATCTCCTGGGCGAGCTCCACGAAACGGAAGGGGTAGCCCAGGGTCTTGACCTTGTACGACAAATAGTTGGGGTCGATAGGGATGCAGTGGCCGCCCACCCCTGGCCCGGGGTAGAACGCCTGGAAGCCGAAGGGTTTAGTGGCAGCGCAGGCGATGGCGTCCCAGAGGTCCACCCCCAGTTCGCGGCAGAAGATCGCCATCTCGTTAACCAGGGCGATGTTGACGTGCCGGTACGTGTTCTCCAGGAGCTTGGCCATCTCCGCTTCCCGAGTGCCGCGCGCCCGCACCACCGTGCGCACGAACTTGCCGTAGAAGGCGGCCGCGATCTCGCCGCAGACTTCGGTGTACCCGCCGACGACCTTCGGTGTGTTAGCCACGCCGAACAGCGTGTTGCCCGGGTCGATCCGCTCAGGGGAGAACGCCAGGTGGAAGTCTTTCCCCGCGACCAGGCCGGAGCGTTCCAGAATCGGCCGGAGCACCTCGTCGGTGGTGCCGGGGAAGGTCGTGGACTCCAGAATGACCAGGGTTCCCGGGGACAGGTGGGCCGCGATGGTCTCAGCCGCGGAGGTGACCGCGCTGAGGTCGGGAGAACCCTCCTCCGAGAGAGGCGTAGGGACGCAGATCACGATTGTTTGGGCGTTGCGGAGCACGCTGGGGTCCGAGGTTGCGGTGAACCCGGCAGCCCGCATATCCGCGATGTCCAGCTCGGAGAGGTCGTCGATATGCGACTTTCCGGCGTTCAGCCCGTCGACCACGCGCTGGTTCACGTCGAGGCCGGTCACCTTCAGACCGGACCGGCATGCTTCATGCGCCAACGGAAGCCCGACATAACCTAAGCCGACGACTACCAGGTCAGAGGTGTAGGTCGAGACGCCCACAGTTGATCTCCCTCATATGGAAAACGTGCCCTCGGGGTGTTCATTTTCCCGGTAGCTAGACGCGCGAGATTGGTACCGCGTTGCCTTCCGATATCTTTCTGGCCTGTTCAGGACATTCTTGTTCCCGGAGACATAAGAAGGTCGATATCTGGGTATGCGGCTGCGGGCTGCTCTCGGCGCGCGATCGATGATAGCGCTTCTACCAGCGGTAAGAAGGGGGAAAGTAGGGGAGGGAAACGATTTCGCGAAGATTGATGAATTACCTGAGAGTCAAAGACTCCCGCGGGTGTCATCGGCAAATTTAGTGATTCTGTTTACGGAGATGCTGCTACGGTTTGTATTTGCTTACCGTCGCAGGGCGACAGGGTTTTCCTGGCTGTAACCGGATCGGGCACTACGATGGCGGTGCGCCACGCCCGATGCGGCGCGGTGGCACTACCGGAGCGACCTGAAGCGTGTCATCCGGTTCAACACCCGTTCATCCGCGTCCGCCAAGGTGAAGGAGTGGCACAGTGACGTGCGCACCTGGCCCCCACGGGCGACCCGCGCTCCGGAAGGACGGACGATGAAACGGCGTGAGCAGAGCCAGACCGAGCAACTCCGCAAAGCGCTCGCCGAACGGGAAGCGCAGCTCCAAGAAGCCCAGGCGCGCCTCGCTGCCCTGGAAGGATCCACCTCGCTCCAGGTGGGCCGCGCCCTGGCCGGGGCTGCCCGGCGCCCCGCCCGAGGACTGGTGAACCTGCCGCGGGAACTGTACCGGCTGTGGCGGGACAGCAGCAGCCGCTCAGCGGGCAGCACGCCGAAACAGCGCGTACGGTCCCCCGAACCGGTCCGTTCCTATGAGACCGAACGCCAGGAAGCCCGGCTGCTTGCCGGGCAGCCAGCGTTCAAAGACGAGCGGGTCGTCATCGCTGGGGTGTTCTCCTCCGTAGCCCGCGCGGCCGTAGAACCGTACGCGCGGCTCGTCCCGCTGCGCCCGCACGACGTCCAGATCGTCTTCGACTCCGCCGACGTCGACGCGGTCGTGGTCACCGCCTCAGCCGCCCAACCCGGAAACCTGTGGGCGCACGTAGGCGACCCGGCCGCGGTCGACCGCACCCGGGCCCTGCGATGGGTGCTGGACGCGGCCGCTGCCCGCGGAGTGGCGACCATCCTCGTCTGCGACGCGCCCGCACCCCCCGCACTGGCCGGGCTCGGCTTCGACTACGTCCACCAGGGCGACCTCGGCGTCCCCCTCCACCGCTACAACCCGATCGCCGCCCCCGAAGATCGCGCCGCCACCCTGCTGCGGGTCAGCGGAGCTGCCCCCTACTGCCACCCTCTCGTGGCGGAAAGCAAAGGAGGGGTGCGCGCCGACGCGCGATGGGAAGAACTGCCGGAACTGCTGCGCGCCGCCGCAGTCGCGGTCGTGGACACGCCGACGCTCGCCGACCAGGCACTCGCCTGCGGAACCCGGGCCCTCCTCGCCGGAACCGCCCCCGGTCCCGGATTGCCGGACACTGCGGCGCGCACCGCTGCCGACGAAGCCGACTTCATCCAAGCCGTTGCTGAAGGGCCCCTCAGCCCCGCCGAGCTCCGCCTGGCCCTCCGCACGCTCTTCCTGACCCGGGCCACCCCGGTAGTCCTGGCGGACCTCCTGGAACGGGTCTCGCTTCCCGCGGGGGGAGGCTCCGCCACCCAGCCGCTGGCGGGACGGGCCACCACAGTCCTCGCCTGCCCGTTTGACGACACCGAATCGCTTGCCCTCGCCGACGACATGTTCCGCCAACAGCACCCGCCTGCCGAAGTCGTCGTGCCTGACTCCCGCGCCGCATTCGCCGGGATCCAGCGGTTGAAAGACCGTGGCATCCCCGTGCGTACCGTCGCCACCGCTCCGGAGGACCGCTGGTCTGCGGCTGAATGGGCCCAGCTCGCCGCCGCCGCAACCACCCCCTGGACGGCACTGTGGGACCAGCCCGCGGGGGAATTCTTCCTTGCCGATGCACTCTGCGCCGCGGAATGCTCCGGAGCGGACGCGGTCGGCCCCGCCGTCGACCCGGCAGCCTCCGGAGCCGACTACGTCTTCGTCAGCGCAGTACGCCCTGTCCTCGCCCGCCGCGAACTGGTCCGCAAAGGACTGCCGCCCCAGCAGTGGAGCCGGCATGGGGCGCGCCTGCTCGCTCTCAGTGCCGCGGGCCCCGCAGCCTCGAGCCCTGTCCCGGAGCACACACCCGGCGGTTAAGCGGCACACTGGAACAAACGGAGAAGCGCTGACAAGGCCACCACCGTGGATGGTGCCACGCCACAGGCGTACCCCCGGGGCGCAGAAAGGACATCCGTGAACATCCGCGCACTCGTCTACGGCGATGCTGACCCTGACTCCATGGACGCCACCGCCCGGTGGGCGCAGTCCATGACCCAGGCACTGGCCGCAGCCGGGTGTGCCACCATGCTGCTGCTCCGCAACCAGCCGGACACGGACGTCCTCACCGCCCCCTTGGCCGGGCTGCCGAACGTCACGGTAAGACATCCCAAGACCGGGGCGCACCGGATCGACCCCGGTCCGCACGGGCTCGACCCTGAGCAGGCGGTGGAACTGATCACCCGGCTCGACGCGGAACGGCGCTTCCACCTCATCGTCATCCGCGGGCAGCGCGTCGCCGCGGTCGCCGCCCACGCCGAAGAACTCGCTGGACGACTGTGGACCTGTGTGGACGACGTACCGCACACCCTGGCCCGGATGACCCCCAGCGTGGTCTCCGAGCTCACCGAGATCGCCCTGGCCTCCCGGTACCTGCTGTGCGCCAGCGAAGAACTGCGCTGCTTCGTGGAATCCACCGTGCCCGCCGCCTCCGGCCGCGCCGTGCTGCTTCCCCCCATGCTCACCGCGGCACCCCGCAGAGCAGACCGGCCCGGCGTGCCGCTGCGTATCGGCTATGCCGGGTCGATCGCGGAAACCCGCAACATGGTGACGCTCACCCAGCTTCCCGCGGCGCTCGGTTCCCGCGGTATCCCCGCGGAGCTGCACGTGGTCGGCGACGCTATCCGCAACGGCTCCCCGGAGTGGGTGAGACGAGCCACCAAAGCACTCAAAGATACCCCCAACGTGGTCTGGCACGGCGGCCGCTCCCACGAAGAAGCCCTCGACCTGCTCGCCCGCTGCCACCTCGCCGTGTCCTGGCACCGCTCGGACATCGACGCTGCCCTGGTGCCCGCGTTGACGGCACTGGAGCCCGGCACGCTGGGGATTCCCGTCGTCGTCAACCGCACCCCGCTCTACGAGCGACTGCTCGGCGCCGACTATCCGCTCTTCGCCGCCCCGGACCTGCAGAGTCTGGCGGACGCGGTGGAACGGGCTGGCCAGCCGGAGGTCTACCGCACAGCAGGGGAACGCTGCGCGGCCGCGGCCGCCCGCTTCACCCTCGACCAAGGAATCCAGGTCCTCCGCTCCCTCCTGCAGGCAGCCCTGCCGCCGCCACCCCGGGGAACCAACCCGGACCTGCCGCTGAAAGTCGCGATCGCCGGCACCGACCTCAGCGGTCTCGACCGGCTCATCCAGCATCTGAGGAGCCTGCCCGGTATCGAGCTGCGGCTCGACGAATGGGAAGGCCCGCACACCCACGACGAGTACCTCAGCCGGGAACTGGCGGCCTGGGCCGACGTGGTGATCTGCGAGTGGTGCGGCCCGCACGCCCTGTTCTACGCCAAGTACAAACGGTCCGGGCAGCGGCTGCTGGTGCGGCTCCACCGGTTCGAACTCGCCACGGAGTGGCCGCGCCGCCTCGACATCGAAAAAGTCGACGCGGTCATCTGCGTCAGCCAGCACTACGCGGACCGCGCCCGAGAGCACGCTAGTTGGCCCGCCGACCGGATGGTGGTGCTCCCCGAAGGCATCGACGTGGACCAGTTGTCCCGGCCCAAACTGGACGGCGCCCGCTACACGCTGGGCATGCTCGGAGTCATCCCCTCCCGCAAGCGGCTGGACCGGGCGCTGGACGTCCTTGCCGCACTGCGTGCCCGCGACCCCCGCTACACGCTGGCGCTCAAAACCCGGCAGCCCTGGGATTACTGGTGGGTGTGGAACCGGCCCGAGGAGCGCGCCCACTACGAGCACGTCTACCGGCGTATCCAACGGTCCAGGACGCTCTCCGACGCTGTCGTGTTCGACCCGTACGGCCCGGATGTGGCGGTATGGCTGCGCCGGGTCGGCTTCGTGCTCTCCACCAGTGACGACGAGAGCTTCCACCGGGCGGTAGCCGAAGGGGCGGCCTCAGGCAGCGTCCCCGTGGTGTGGGCGTGGCCGGGCGCCGACACCGTCTACGCGCCGCGCTGGGTCCACGGCGACGTGGCGCAGATGGCGGACGCGGTGCACACCATCGTCACCGAGGAGCGGTTCGACGCGGAACGTGCCGCAGCCCGTGCCGAGGTCGCGGAACGCTATGCGCTACCGAAGATCCTCGAACAGTGGGTCCGCTTGATCGTGGCGGGCGAGCCACCCGAGGCTGCTCCCCGCGCCTGACCGCTACCCGGCAGGAGGCGGTCAGCAGGCGTCGTCTTCGGGTGCCTCGGCGGTCTTCGCGTTGAGCGAGTCAAGCACGTTGCTGGAATCCCCGGAGGACTGCCCTTTCAGCCCGTCCCAGTCCATGGAGATCACCAGCTGCACGGTGGAGCCCAGATACGGGCTCTCCTCAACGACGGCTTTCTTCACCTGCGCGGCGACCGTGTGGGCGTGCGCCTCCATACCGGGACCGTAGAAGACGGTGGTCCGCCCGGGAACCGACCCCTGCGGGTTGCCCGTGCCCGCCACCACGAACCCTCGTGCCTGGAGCTCCTCGCCCACCGTGCCGGCCAGGCCCGAGGTGGTCGTGCCGTTGATGACCTCCACCGAGACTTCGGCGGGGTCGACGGTGGGCACGTCCTCCTTCTCCTCGTCCTTCTCCTCGTCGTCGGACTTCTCGTCGGTGATCTCCGTGTCGTTGGCGATCGCCTGGAACAGCCGGTCGGCGTCAGGCTGGGTCCACGCCACCCGGTTCGCGTCGTCAGGGTGCGCCCCGTTGGGGACGGTCACGAACCGGATGTTGCTCATGTCGACCTCGCGCATCTGGATGGCGATGTCGGTCATCTTGTCGACGGTGAACTGGTCGTCGACGGTAATGGAGTCCGTGACCGAGCTGAGGAATGCGTAGATGCTGCTGGGGCTCGACATGATCTCCCCGCTCATCACCTTCCGCAGCATGGCGCCGAGGAACACCTGCTGGCGGTCGATACGGCTCAGGTCGCTGCCGTCGCCCTGGCCGTAGCGGGAACGCATGTAGCCCAGTGCCTGCTCGCCGTTGAGGGTCTGCCGCCCCGCATCCAGTTTCAGATGCGCTTTAGGGTCGTCGATCGGGTGTGGGATGCACATCTCCACCCCGCCGATCGCGTCGACCATCTCCTTGAACCCGGTGAAGTCCACGCTGACGAAGTGGTCGATGTGGATGCCGGTGAGCTGCTCCACGACCTTCCACTGGCACTGGATGCCGCCGTAGTTCATCGCGGAGTTGAGCATGCCGCGGTGCGCTTCCATGCCCGGGCGATCCCCGTTGGGCTCGCACGCCGGCATGTCCACGATGGAGTCGCGGGGCAGGTTGACCAGGATCGCGCCGTCGTGGTTGGGGGAGATGTGCGCGATGAGTAGCGTGTCGGGGCGTTCGCCTTCGATCTCCCCGCCGTACTCCGCGTTCGCGCCGCTGCGCACGTCGGAGCCGATGATCATGATGTTGATCGCGCCCTCGACCTTGGTGGGCCGATCCCAGGCGTCGGTGTCGACCGTCTCCTGGCTGATGTTGCCGTAGATGTCGTAGTAGGCGCCGTAGGCGGTCAGGCTACTAGCGATGACGAGTGCCGTCGCCCCTATTGCCACCCAGCCGCCGAGGCTGAGCTTGCGTTGCAGGGCACGCGATCCTGCGGACCGTCGGGAGGAGGATCTCTTCGGCATCGAACACCAGGAGGGGAGATAGGGGTCAGGGAAGCGACCTGTAAGAAGCCTGCGGCGGCAGAGGAGAAGGGAAATCACCGACGACTGCCGTCACGCGCTCCATGTCGAGCCGCGATTGCAGAGTAGTGGAGTCACGGCTCGGAATGAGCACAAGTGAGGAGGCCGCGGACAGTACGCCCAAAAATTTGGACAGATCATCCCCCAGCGCCGCAAGAGGGGCATGATCGGAAGTGATGATAGCCACTCGGTCTTCGGCTGTCAGCTTTCCGAGACGCGCAGCGTCCCGGCCCCTGTCGGCCAGCTCACCCCCCGTCCAGGAGCGGCCGCCGTGCACCAGGGCCGCCGCCTGGGGATCACCCTTAGGCGGAGCGAACACGTCGCCGTACCCGCGGGCCTCCTGCGTGTAGTCCGTCGCCGCGGGCGGGCAGTCGTCCATCGGCAAGCCCAGCGGGTGCAGGGAGGCCCCAACCACCTCGCGGGCCCCCGAGGCGAGTGCGGCGTCCACCCGGGACGCGTCGGCCACCACCACGTCCGCTTCCGGGATGTCTGCTTCAGCGAGCACCACGGTCGTCCCCGTCACCCAGCACGCCACCGTCCAGGCGAGGCTCTGCCAGTGCAGGGGCAGGGCGAGCGCCACCGTGTCCCCGGGCAGTGCGCCCAGCCCGTCCACCAGCATGTTGGCTGTTTTCGCCACCCAGTTGTCGAAGGTGGCGAACGACATCTCCACCCGGACGTCAGTGGCAGGGTCGTAGGAGGTGAGGAAAGGGCGGGTAGCGTCGACGCTCTTCGCCGCCCACCACAGCTCTCCCGGAGTGTGCGCTGACAACAGCAGGCCCTTTCTCGGTTTGGTGGCGAATCGGGGCACATCGTACCTGCGGGAGGGCGGGGAAAGCAGAACACCGCTGCCGGGGCGGGCCAATGCCGGGGCCGTGCCCGCGCCGGCCGTTCCTGGCCGGGGAAAGATTCCGGTTCCGGAGCCGCCGCGCAGGGGAGCTGGCATTGTTGCATTCATGCACCTGTCTCCCGGCACCCTGCTCGCCCGGGTCACACTGGTTCCGGTGGTGGCCGCCACCGCCTGGCTGGCGGTCGCGTTCCCTCTGCTCTGCCTCGGCCACTTCACGCCGCTCCTCGGAGTGCTGCTGGGAGGACCCGCACTCGTCGCCGCGCTCGTCCTCCTGCCCCGGCTGGCCCCGGACATTGACGACACCCCGTGGTGGGCGCTGCTCCTAGTGGTCCTGGTCACCGCCGCCTTTGCCGCGGTGCAGCTCGCCTACCACTCCGAGCAGCTCGTCGTCCGGCGGGACGCCGCCTCCTACGCCCAGTACACCGCGTGGATCGCCGAGTACGGTTTCCTGCCGATCCCCCAGCAGCGGGAGCTCATCGCCGGGAACGATCCGGCGCTCACCTACCACAGCCTCGCCTACTACCAGGTCGACGACGTGGTCTGGCCGCAGTTCCTCGCCGGCGCCCCCCTGGTGTACGCGCTCGGGTTCTGGGCCGCGGACCTGGAAGGACTTGTGCTGGCACCGCCGGTCACGGGTGCTCTCGCGGTGCTGACGTTCGCGGGACTCGTCGCGCGGCTCGTCGGTGCCCGATGGGCGCCGCTGGCCGCCCTCCTCCTCGCGGTGTGCCTGCCCCAGCAGTGGATCAGCCGCTCCACGTACAGCGAACCGGTCGCCCAGATCATGCTGCTCGGCGGGCTCGTGCTTGCCTACGACGCGCTGGAGAGAAGAGCCCGGGGCCGGTGGTCGGCAGGGCACACGCTCGCTCTTGCCGCGGGGCTGAGCTTGGGACTGGGGCTGCTGGTGCGCATCGATGCGCTCCGCGACCTGCTGCCCGTGGTGGGGTTTGTGGGGCTGCTGCTTGTCGCCCGGCGCCGGGAGGCCACCCCCTTGGGGCTGGGGTTGGCAGTCGGGGCCGGCTACGGGTTCGTGGCCGGATTCGGATACTCCCGCCCCTACCTGAACTACCTCGCGGACTCGCTCAATCCTCTCCTGTTCATCAGCGGGATCGTGGTGGGCGGCACGGCCGCGGGCGTGCTTCTGCTGTGGCGGCGCGGCATCCCTCGCCTGGACCGCCCTCCCTGGCTGCCTACCGCGGGGGCGGTCCTCGTCGTCGTCGCTATGGCGGCGATTGCCGCCCGCCCGCTGCTGTTCGTCCAGCGTGGCCACGGCGACGAAGCCACCGGCATCTATATCGGGCAAGTCCAGGAGATCGAAGGGCTGCCTGTCGACCCCGACCGCACTTACGAGGAGATGAGCCTGACCTGGGTCGGCTGGTACGTCGGCTGGGCCACGGTGCTGTTGGCGACGCTCAGCGTCGCTCTCCTGGTGCGCCGGATGGCGCTGCGCCCCACTCCCCAGTGGGTGCTGCCGCTGATGGTGCTGTCCTGGACGGTCGGCACCACGCTGCTGCGCCCTGCCATCACCCCCGACCATCCGTGGGCCAGCCGCCGCCTGGTCACCCTGGTGCTCCCGGCGTTCATCCTGTTCGCGGTCTTCTTCCTCGCCTGGGCCCGGCGCCGGGTCCGCGACCGTGCGCCGCACCGGCTGCGCCGGCTGGGCACTCCCCTGGCCGTGCTGGGCGCGGCTACCCTGCTGCTGCCCACTGCGGCTACCGCAGCCGGGATCATGACCTACCGCATGGACGTCGGGTCGATCGCGGCCACCCGGCAGACCTGTGCAGAGCTTCCGGACACGGCCAGCGTGCTCATCGTCGACCCCAACACTGCCGCCAAGTTCATGCAGCTCATCCGCGGTATGTGCGGGGTGCCCACAGCGCAGGTGGTGGAAACCGACCCGGAGACCGTGCACCGGATCGTCGCTGAAGTCCACGATCGCGGCCGCGACGCGGTGCTCGCCGCCGACCGAGCCGAACGGCTCCACCCGTACCTGCCGCCGTGGATCGTCCCGCGCCACTCGTTCGACGTCCACACCGAGCAGGACCCCAGCACGCTGATGAAGCCGCCCGCGGGAGCATGGCGGTTCAACGGGGACCTGTGGATCGCGGTCATCCCCGCGACCGCGGCAACTCCCTCGATATCCTGATCGCACCGTGAGTGAGACCGCCCCCAGCCCGCAGCACGCCGATCCCCGCGTCACGATCGTCCTGCCCTGCTATAACGAGCAGGACCACGTGGTCGCCGAGATCGAACGGATCTGTGCGGCAATGGACGCCAGCGGCCATTCCTATGAACTGCTCGCGTTCGACGACGCCTCCACCGACGACACCCTTGCCCGACTGCGCGACGCCGAACTCCACTTCCCGAACCTGAAGGTCATCGCGTTCTCCACCAACGGCGGGGCGGGAACTGTGCGCCGCATCGGAACCCAGCGCGCTCGCGGCGAGATCGTCGTGTGGACCGATGCGGACATGTCCTATCCCAATGAGCGCATCCCCGAGCTCGTGGACATCCTTCTCAAGGACGACACCATCGACCAGGTGGTGGGGGCCCGCGACCAGGAGATGGGCAGCTACCGGTTCCTGCGCGTCCCCGCCAAGTGGCTGGTCCGCAAGCTCGCCGAGCTCCTCACGAACTCGCACATCCCTGACCTGAACTCGGGGCTGCGCGCCTTCCGCCGCGACGTGTCCCTGCCCTACCTGCGGCTGCTGCCCCCGGGGTTCTCCTGCGTCACCACCATCACCCTGGCCTTCCTGTCCAACCAGCACGCCATCCACTACGAACCGGTGAGCTACGCCAAGCGGGCCGGGCGCTCCAAATTCCGGCCCGTGCGCGACGCCTACCGCTACCTGCTGCAAGTGCTGCGGATGGTCATGTACTTCAACCCGTTGAAGGTGCTCATGCCGCCTGCCCTGTTCCTGCTCGGCACCGGCGTGCTCAAGGTCGTCTACGACGTGGTCACCGATCCGGTCTACATCCGCAACAACACGATCATGCTGCTCATGACCGGGCTCATCGTCGCCGCAATGGGGCTGCTGGCCGATCTCATCGTGCGGTCCCGCGACTCCTGACAGGGAAGCAGTCATGCGGATCACCCTGGTGGGCCCGACCCACCCGTACAAGGGCGGAGGGGCCCGGCACACCACCGAACTCGCCCACCGGCTGGCCGCTGCAGGACACCGGGTCGTCATCGAATCGTGGCGTGCCCAGTACCCGGCGCTGCTGTACCCGGGGCAGCAGACCGTCACAGAACCGGAAGGCCCGCCCTACCCCGGCACCCGCCGCGACCTCGCCTGGTACCGGCCCGACAGCTGGTACCGGGTCGGCCGCAGGGCGGGCTGTGAAGCCGACCTCGTCGCACTCGCCGTCTTCTCTCCCGTCCAGGTTCCCCCCTATCTCGTCCTGCGCGCCGGCTGCGGGACAGCAGCCCGCGTGGTGGCGCTCTGCCACAACGTCCTGCCGCACGAACAGCGGCCCGGGGACACCGCACTGATGCGGGCCCTGCTCCGCCGCGTCGACGCGGTCCTCACCCATTCGCCGCAGCAGCGTGCTCTCGCCGACCGCTTGCTGGGCGGCAGCGGCCCGCCCGTGCGCATGGCGGAACTGCCCCCGCACCTGCCGGACATCGGCCCGCGCCAGCCGCGGCCCCCGGGGGTGCGGCACCGCCTGCTGTTCTTCGGGATCGTCCGCCCCTACAAGGGGGTGGACGTGCTGCTGCGGGCGCTCGCGGCCGGGCCGCCGGAGGTGGCGTTGACCGTGGCGGGCGAGTTCTGGGGCGGTTCCGCGGAGCTGCGGGCGCTCGCCGAGCAGCTCGGCGTCGCCCACCGGGTGGAGTGGCGGGAAGGATACGTGCCCGCCGGGGAGCTGCCCGCCCTGTTCGCTGAGTGTGACGCGGTGGTGCTGCCCTACCGCTCGGCCACCGCCACCCAGAACGTGTGGCTGGCCCACGCCCACGGCGTGCCGGTGATTGCCACCCGCGTGGGCACCCTGCCCGACCAGGTCCGCGACGGGGTGGACGGACTGCTGTGCCGCCCCGACGATCCCGCGGATCTGGCGCGAGCGATCGCCGACTGCTATGCGCCCGGCCGTCTGGACGCGCTGCGGGCGGGGGTCCGGCCGGTCGACACCGACGCCTCCTGGGACCGGTACCTTGCGGCCCTCACCGACACGGCCGGATAGGGGTCATTGCGGATCCGGAGCAGCCGGGGGGCGTACCGCGGCCAGGCAGAGCAGGGCCCACAGGAGGTCGGCAACGGTCATCACCAGCCGGGACAGGGCGGCCACCACCAGCGCTGCCCCCGCGTCGAGGAGCGGGGCCAACGCGGTCACCAGGACCGCTTCCCGGACTCCCAGCCCGGCAGGCGCGAACATGACGAGCAGGCCCAGGGTCCACGCCAGGGCGTAGCCGCCGGTAGCGGCAGCCCACGAATCCCAGCCGCCGCCCACCCCTGCCACCAGCAGCCACACGTGCGCCCCGAGCGGCAGCCAGGACAGGAGTGACCAGCCCACGGCGGCGGCCATGCCCCGCCCGCTCACCCGGTCGAGTTCCGCGTCCACGTCGGTGCGCACCCGGCCGATCCGGCGCAGCACCCCGTGCAACACCCAGGTCACCAGCCGCGGGTGGGTGAAGAGCAGCAGAAGCGGAGCCGCGGCCAGCACCCACCACCAGCGCCGTGCCGCCTCTTGGGCCGCGATCGGCAGCAGCACCGCGGCGACCAGCAAGTTCACGGTCAATGTCACCGTGATCGCCAGGACGGTGGCGGCGGCCGCCCGGTAGCGCGGCACCGCGCGGTCCCGGGCGAGTTCTACTTGGGCGAGGAACGCCCACACCGACCCGGGTACGTACTTGCCGAGCTGGCCGACGAACATCACCCGGGCCGCGACCGGGACGGGCAGGGGAGAACCCAGGTCGGCGAGCAGGGCCCGCCACGCCAGCATCTGCGTGCCCAGCCCGGCGAGTGCGGCAGCGAGCGCACCGGCCACGGTCCACGGGGACAGGGCGACGAGCGCGGCCCCGGCCTCGTCCCACCGGGCGCGGAGCGCAAGCACAGCACAGCCGAGGACGACGACCACCACGGCACTGCGCACCCGTCGCTGGACGCGGAGACGGCTCACCACCCGGCCAGCCTAAGCCGCCGCGTCGGCCCGGGGAGCAGTCCTGGGCGCACCACTACTGTTTTCCGGCTGTCCGACAGGGCCAGTAGGGTGGGCCCGTGTTCGCTGACGCCGTAGCCTTCCTGGGCCACCAGACCCACGTGTGCCGCTACCGGGAAGCAGGCACACTGCTGCGGTGGCTGGGCCGCGACCTGACCGGGCAGGTGGTGCTCGACGTCGCGGGCGGCGACGGCTACTGGGCGGCGCAGGCCCGCCGCCGCGGCGCGCGAGCCGTCTCCCTCGACCTGGCCCGGCACAAGATGCTGCGCGGCCAGCGGATCTCCCACGCGCCGGCGCTCATCGAAGGCGACGCCCTGCGGCTGCCGTTCGCCAACGCCAGTATCGACAAGATCATGTCGGTCTGTGCTCTTGAGCACTTCACTGACGGGCCCGCGGCCCTCCGTGAAATGGCCCGAGTCCTCAAACCCGGCGGCGACCTTGTCCTGTCCGCGGACTGCCTGTCCCGCCGCGCCGAATGGCCGCACCTGTTCGACGCGCACTGCCGCCGCTACCACGTGCACCGCACCTACACCCACGAGACCTTGCAAGCCCTGCTCGGCGCGTGCGGCTTCACCCTGGTGGACTACCGCTACCAGTTCCGGTCGCGCCGCATGGAGCGCGCCTATCTCACCCTGTCCGCCTACGGCGGCCGGGTCGGGTTCAACGCTGCGGCCCCGCTCATCCCGTTCGTCGCGTGGAGCGACCGCCGCCACCCGAACACCCAGGGCAGCATCGTGCTCTGCCACGCCCGCAAACAGTAACCCCTTACCCTTCTAACAATAATCATGAATATGGTGGGGTGGTGGAAGGGAAGAAACAGACGGGACATACCGGCGGGCCCGCGCGCTCAACGGTGAAGCCCACGGCGTATTGTGCGCCCATGAGTGGTTCTGGAAACGGGATGAAGGAAGTGGTTCCCTCGGCCGCTGCTCTGCGGCGTGCACTAGCCCGGGTCAGGGACGGCAAGACCCTGGACCCGACCGAAGCGGAAATCCTCTTGCACGCCCGCGGCGACGACTTGGAGGCCCTCCTCGACCACGCCTCCCGCATCCGCGATGCTGGGCTTGCCGCGGCTGGACGCCCCGGCGTCATCACCTACAGCCGCAAAGTCTTCATCCCCCTGACCCGGCTGTGCCGGGACCGCTGCCACTACTGCACGTTTGCCACCGCCCCCGCGAAACTGTCCGCCCCCTACCTGTCCCCGGACGAGGTGCTCGAGATCGCCCGCCAAGGCGCGGCCCTCGGCTGCAAAGAAGCACTGTTCACCCTCGGGGACCGGCCGGAAGACCGCTGGCCGCAAGCCCGCGCCTGGCTCGACGAGCAAGGCTACGACGACACCCTCTCCTACGTGCGGGCCATGGCCATCCGCGTCCTCGAAGAAACCGGGCTGCTGCCGCACCTCAACCCGGGAGTGCTCACCTGGAGCGACTTCCAACGCCTCAAGCCGGTCGCCCCGTCCATGGGCATGATGCTGGAAACCACGGCGCGGCGGCTATTCACGGAACGCGGCCAAGTCCACTACGGCAGCCCGGACAAAGACCCCGTGGTGCGGCTGCGCGTCCTCGAAGACGCGGGACGCTCCACGGTCCCCTTCACCACGGGCATCCTCATCGGCATCGGCGAAACCCTCGCGGAACGCGTCGACTCGATCTTCGCGATCCGCAAGATCGCCCGCCAGTACGGCGCGATCCAGGAAGTCATCGTGCAGAACTTCCGCGCCAAACCGGACACCGCGCTGCGCGACTGGCCCGACGCCGACCTCGAAGACCTCGCCGCCACCATCGCCGTCACCCGCATCCTGCTGGGCCCCAAAGCCCACATCCAAGCGCCGCCCAACCTCATCACCGACGACGGGAACCCGGAGCAGGGCACAGGCGACGAGTTCACGCTCATGCTGCGCGCCGGCATCGACGACTGGGGCGGGGTCTCACCGCTCACCCCCGACCATGTCAACCCGGAACGCCCCTGGCCGCAGATCGACCTGCTCGCCGAACGCACTGCCGCGGCAGGCTTCACCCTCCGGGAACGCCTCACCGTCTACCCCGAATACGTGCGCCAAGGCGAACCGTGGATCGACCCGCGCCTCCACGACCACGTCGCTGTCCTCGCCGACCCGGAGACCGGGCTGGCCCGCCCCGACGCCGTCATCACTGGGCGCCCCTGGCAGGAGCCCGCCAGCCTCGAATCCGGGGGCCGGACCAACCTCCACAAGGACATCGACACCGCAGGCCGCAGCAGCGACCGGCGCGGCGACTTCGACTCCGTCTACGGCGACTGGTCGGAACTCCGCGCACGCATCGCCCAACCCGCCCGCGACACGCGGGCACCCCACCGGTTCGACCCGGAGATCCGTGCCGCCCTGCGCCGTGCCGAAGACGATCCTGCCGGGATCACCGACCGCGACGCCCTGGCCCTGCTCGCCGCGGACGGCCCCGAACTGGAAGCGCTCGCCGACCTCGCCGACCGGGTCCGCCGCGACACCGTGGGCGACGAGATCACCTTCGTCGTCACCCGCAACATCAACTTCACCAACGTCTGCTACACGGGATGCCGGTTCTGCGCTTTTGCGCAGCGCCGCACCGACGCCGACGCCTACACCCTCTCCCTCGAACAGGTCGCAGACCGGGCCGCCGAAGCGTGGGAGGCCGGGGCCACCGAAGTGTGCATGCAAGGCGGGATCCACCCCGACCTGCCGGGAACCGCCTACTTCGACATCGCCCGGGCAGTCCGGGAGCGGACCCCCGACATGCACATCCACGCGTTCAGCCCCATGGAGGTCATGAACGGCGTGTCCCGCACCAACCTCCCGATCCGCGAATGGCTGCTCCGGGCCCGCGAAGCCGGACTCGACTCCCTTCCCGGCACTGCCGCGGAGATCCTCGACGACGACGTGCGCTGGGTCCTCACCAAGGGGAAACTGCCCACCGCCCAGTGGATCGAGGTCATCACCGCCGCCCACGACCTCGGCATCCCCACCACGGCCACGATGATGTACGGGCACGTGGACGCCCCGCACCACTGGGTCGCCCACATCCGGCTCATCCGCTCGCTGCAGGAACGCTCCCTGGAACAGAACGGCCGCCCCGGGTTCACCGAATTCGTGCTGCTCCCCTTCGTGCACACCAACGCGCCCATCTACCTGGCCGGGCTGTCGCGGACCGGGCCCACCGAACAGGAGAACCGGGCCGTGCACGCCCTCGCCCGTCTCCTGCTGCACGGCGCGATCGACAACATCCAGTGCTCGTGGGTGAAACTGTCTGAGGAGCAGTGCCGGCGCCTCCTCGCCGGCGGCGTCAACGACATCGGCGGCACCCTGATGGAAGAGACCATCAGCCGGATGGCGGGCTCCACCAACGGGTCGTTCAAAACCATCAGCGAGATGCGCGCCATGGTAGAACCGCTCGGACGCCCTCTGCGTCAGCGCGACACCCTCTACCGGGAAGTGCCCGCGGAGCGCCGCGCCATCGCCGAAGCCAACGACGGGGTGGCCGCGAGCCTGCGCCGCACCCGGCTGCCCGTGGTCTGATCCGGGCTTGCTGCCCGTGGCGGCCGCGCCTCCCCGGAAGCGCGGCCGCCACGTCCCCGGTTCTCGCGGGCTACCGCACTTCGATGAACGCTTCCGGGTCGCGCGGCGGCCGGTGCTTGGGCGGCGCCGCGGGATGCCCGACCGCGACCGCCCCCATCGGCTGCCAGTCCTCGGGAAGCTTCAACACTTCGCGGACCACGTCGGGGCAGAACATCGTGGACGACACCCACGCCGAACCCAGGCCCTCAACCGTCAAGGCCAGGAGCAGGTTCTGCACCCCCGCACCCATGGCCACCAGGAACATGGCGCGCTCCGCGGAGGCGCGGCGCTCATCCGGATAACTGTGCGCGCCCTCCGCCACGAGGCACGGCACGATCAGATAGGGGGCGCGACGCAGCACATCCCCGCGCCGGATCCGCCGCGCAATGCGCTCCTCAGACAGCCCGTCCGCCCGCAAGTCCGCAACCCACGCTTCCGCCATCGCGTCCAGCAGCCGTGTGCGTTCGTCCGCGGACTCCAGGAGCACGAACCGCCACGGCGTGGTGTGGTGCGGGGCAGGCGCGGTAATGGCCGCGGCCACCGCGCGGCGCACCGCCTCCGGGTCCACGGGGTCGTCGGTGAATTCGCGGATGGTGCGGCGCGCGTGGATGACGTCCCGGGAACCGTAGCGGAACAGGTCCTGGTCGGCGGGGCGTACCAGGACTCGCGCACCCTCCCCGTCCTCCGCGGTGACCATGTGGCCTAGGCCGCGCACCACAGCCACCGGGATCCCCGAGGCCTTGCCTTTCACCAGCTCCCCGGCGGAGGCGAGCTCGTCAGCAACCGCGTTCAGCGTCACTTCGAGCACGTTGCCGTGGGTGTCGCGCTGCCCGCGCATGTCCTCCAGGGCGGCGATGCCCGCGGCCCCGATCGCGATATCGGTCTGGCCCATCCGCCACGGCCGCCCGAACGTGTCCGAGATGATCACCGCGACCTGCACGCCTGCGCGGTCCCGCAGCCCGGCGCGGATCCGCCGCGCCGACGCGTCCGGATCCTCGGGCAGCAGCAGCACGTGCCCCGGGGCCACATTCGAGGAGTCCACCCCGGCCGCCGCCATCACCAGACCGTGCCGGGTCTGCACGATCCGCGTACTGCCGTGGCGGGCCACGACCCGCACGGTCTCCGTGTCGATGGCCTCCTCGCGGCTCATCGCGCGGATCCGCCCCTCGGCTTTGCTCACCACCTTGGAAGTGACGACGAGGATGTCGCCGTCGGCGAGCTCCGTCCGCTCCGCGATCAGCGCGGCAAGGTCGTCCCCGGGCTGCACCTCGGGGATCCCCTCGACTCCCCAGATCGTGATCATGACCGTTCCTTCAGCTCCAGCGCCAGGTCCACGGCGGCGCCCGCGATCGCCGCGGTGCGCTCCGGATCGCTCATGTACAGCGGCATGGCCCGCACTTCCACCCCCGCGACGACGGTGTCCGCATCGGCCTCGTCGACCAGCCAGCCGTCCAACAGGTCGGCGCCGTAGTGCTCAGCCACCGCCCGGGCGCTGGTCTCCACCCCGATCGTGCGCAGACAGGCGTCCGCCATCCCTCGCACCGGGGCCCCGCCGATGATGGGGGAGACCCCCACCACGGTCTTGGCGGCCACCGCATCCCGGATTCCGGGAATGCCGAGGATAGACCCGATACTGACCACGGGGTTGGACGGCGGGAAGAGGACGAAGTCGGCTTCGTCGATCGCGGAGAGGACGCCGGGCGCGGGTTTGGCGGAATCCGCGCCGACGCTCACGAACGACTCCGCGGGAATCTGGGCGCGGTACCGCACCCACCACTCCTGGAAGTGGATCGCGCGGCGACCCTTCTCATCCGCTACGACCACGTGGGTCTCTACCTGGTCGTCGGTCATCGGCAGCAGCCGCACCCCCGGCTTCCACCGGTCGCACAGCGCCTCAGTGATCGCAGAGAGCGGGTATCCGGCCGCCAACATCTGCGATCGCACGATGTGGGTGGCGATGTCCCGGTCACCGAGCCCGAACCATTGGGGATGCATGCCGTAGGCGATGAGCTCTTCGCGCACCGTGAACGTCTCGTCGGCGCGTCCCCAGCCTTGCTCCTCGTTGATCCCGCCCCCCAGGGTGTACATCACCGTGTCCAGATCGGGACAGACCCGGAGCCCGAAAAGAGTGATGTCGTCTCCAGTGTTCCCGATGACCGTGATCGAGGACGGGGATTCCCCCTGTTCAGCACGGTGGTGCAGGGCATCTTTGAGGCCGCGGAGAAAACGTGCGCCACCGATGCCGCCAGCCAGTACGACTATCCGCATAGGGTCAAGTCTGGCAGTCTGGGATTGCGCGCCGCGCCCCACGGTGCCGCATGTCCGTCCGGTCTCCGGCGGAAACACGGACACGGGCGGCATGTCGAATGGTGATCAGGCTTTGGCCTCGTGGAGACCCTTTCGCCTGATTTCCCAAGCCACACCACGGATATGTAAAGCTTCCACCGACGCGACAAGAAGTAGCCTGCGGAGGGGAACCTCTCTTGAATAACGAATCCATTCAACGGTTGCGTGAGCCGGCCGCTTGGGCGCTCCTCGGCGCCACGGCAGCAGTCCTGCTCGGCGCACTGATCCACATCTTCGGTGGGCCTGGACCCGATACATCGGCCCGGTTCGCGGACGTCGGCGGCAGCGTGATCGGTCCCGGCACCGTTGCGCTGATCTTGGCCGCTGTGGCGCTCGTGCTGACCGCACCGAACCGTTCGCCGCGTACCTTCGGCATCGTGATGATGGCGATCATCGAACTGGGTGTCGGTGCGCTCCTCGGCGTCATCTCGCTCATCATGGGCTTTGTGGCCTACGGCGACCTCAACCTCGCCGGCGCCTTCCAGCACTTCTTCACCATAGGCGCCTACCTGACGGTCGCGGTTTTCGCCGGGATCTTCTTGATCCGGGCGTTCAACGACCCCAACCTGGTGCCCCGCGCCACCGCCTCCTCGTACCCCAGCGGTACCCAGCAAGCCTTCAACCAGCAGCAGACCCCCGGATACGTCACCGGCGCCCAGCAGTCCGCGGGACAGGCAGGTGCCTGGCAGCAGTCCCAGACCGGAGCAGGGGCTGAGGCCCAGCAGGCTGTGTCGGGTTATGACCAGTCGGCCTATGGTCAGCAGCAGTACCAGCAGGGGTATGAGCAGCAGCAGGCTGCCGGGTACTCCCAGACGGGTGGGCAGCAGGCTGTGTCGGGTTATGACCAGTCGGCCTATGGTCAGCAGCAGTACCAGCAGGGGTATGAGCAGCAGCAGGCTGCCAGGTACTCCCAGACGGGTGGGCAGCAGGCTGTGTCGGGTTATGACCAGTCGGCCTATGGTCAGCAGCAGTACCAGCAGGGCGGATACTCCGCCAGCGACTCCGAGGCGACCCTGGTCCAGCCCGCCGTCTCCGACCCCGCCACCGGAGCCCACGCGGTGAGCGACGGCGCGCGCGCCGAAGAACGCGCTGCCCAGGAAGCGATCCAGCACGGCTGGTCCCAGCCGGCCCCGGGAGCCGCAGACAGCGCGAGCGGCGGAAACCAGCCTTATGCCGATCCGGGCCAGTACGGCACCGGCGGTTACCCTGCCTCCTCCGGCGGCTACTCGTCTGAGCAGCAGTCCGGAGCGGAGACGGGCGACCCCTGGTCCGGGCAGTACGGGGACAACAACCTGTCCTGAGCCTGAACCCCCGAACACCCACGAAAAGGGCGAGGTAATCCCCTGGAGTCGCGTGAACAGACTCGGAATCGTGTTTGTTATCTGATATTCAGGGGATTACCAGCCAGCGCGGTTGACGTATAGCGGAGACCGTGCGTGTAATTTCTAAGGTGTGATTCCAACCCTCCCCGGGGGTCGTAATGGGAGGGTGCATCCAGGGGGGTAAATAGGAGGTGCGCATGAGCGAGGTTATCCCGCTGGCGCACGGCCCAGGCGAAGACCTGAGCTGGCAGGAGCGCGCACTGTGCGCGCAGACCGATCCTGAGGCGTTCTTCCCCGAGAAGGGCGGCTCCACCAGGGAAGCCAAGAAGGTCTGCCACTCGTGCGAAGTGCGGGCGGAATGTCTGGAATATGCGCTAGAGCATGACGAGCGCTTCGGTATCTGGGGAGGCCTCTCCGAGCGGGAGCGGCGCCGCCTCAAGAAGGCTGCTGGACAGGATTTCGATTTCTCTTCTGAAACGATCTAGTTCACAGCACACCACAGCGTGCGTCTCGGTTTTTTTATCCGAGGCGCATGCTTTTTGGTAGTTCTTTACTTCATCGTGTTTTCCCGGTTTACCCATCACGGGTTATCCGCCCGGAGAGTTGCAGACGGCATACCTTCGGGCGGAGGCCTGCGGGAAGCCGAGACCCACGGGAAGCCGGAGTGGCGTATCGTGATCCTCCGATAGAGAACTGACCGCAATAACCTTTTTGCCCATTGTGTAAACCCTGAGGCGACCACCAGCAGTGTTACCCCTCGATTTCGCCCGGCATATCGTCACCGCCGTCGTCGTCACCCACGACGGCGCCCGCTGGCTGCCGGAGACGCTGGAAGCGATCCGCTCCCAGACTCGGCCGGTGCAGCGCATCATCGGCGTCGACACCGGAAGCCGTGATCGCAGCGGGGCCATCCTCGCCGAGTACATCAACTCCGAGATGATCCTCACCCTGCCCCGCACCACCGGGTACGGGGAAGCGATTCAGGCAGCTCTCGACCATCCCCGGTCCCGTTCCCAACTCGCCGACACCGAGGGAGCCGTGGAGTGGATCTGGCTGATCCACGACGACTGCACCCCCGAGCCGGATACCCTCGCCCAGCTCCTCGCCACCGCAGACGAAAACCCGCGGGCCGCCGTCCTCGGTCCTAAACTCCGCGACTGGTTCGACCGCAGGCTCCTCCTCGAAGCCGGTGTCACCATCGACGGCGCGGGACGCCGCGAAACCGGGCTGGAGTACGCGGAAGTCGACCACGGACAGCACGACGGCACCCGGCAAGTCCTCGCCGTCTCCAGCGCATGCATGCTGATCCGCCGGGACGTGTGGGAAGAACTCGGCGGATTCGACCGCTCGCTGCGGCTGTTCCGCGACGACATCGACTTCTGCTGGCGGGTCGGCGGTGCCGGGCACCGGGTCCTCATCGTCACCGACGCCGTCGCCTACCATGCCGAAGCCGCGGCACGCCGTCGCCGCCACATCCACGCCACGAGCGACCACCCCCGCCGCATCGACCGGCGCAACGCCCTCTACGTCCTGCTCGCCAACCTGCCCCTGGGGGCGATGCTGGCCGCGCTGCTCCGCAACTCCTTCGCTTCGTCACTGCGCGTCCTCACCTACTTAGTCGCCAAACAGCCCGCCAACGCCCTCGACGAGGCGGCAGCCATCACGTCCGTGTTCTTTGTGATGCCGTTCCGGCTGGTGCGGGCCCGGATCCGCCGCCGCCGGGGACGGCGCCGGACCTACAGCGCGATCCGGCCCTTCATGGCGCGCGGGGTAGCGCTGCGCCAGTTCACCGAAGCCGTCGCCAACCTGCTCAGCGGCGACCCCACCCCCTTGGACCGGCCGGGCCGCCACCACGCGGTGACCGTGGCCCCCCAAGCCGACGAGGACGACGACCCCCTGCAGGACGACACCGGCCTGCTGCGCAGGACGATCACCAATCCCGCGGTCCTGACGATCACCGCGCTCACCGTCGTCGCCCTCATCGCCGGGCGCTCCCTGCTGTTCGGCGACCGGCTCGCCGGAGGCGCCCTGCCGCCCGTGTGGGGGAGCGCCACCGACCTGTGGGACATGTACCTGGCGGGCTGGCACGACGTGGGCGTCGGCTCGGACGCTGTGGCCCCGCCCTACCTCGCTGTGCTCGCCGCGCTCTCCACCCTTGCCCTGGGCAAGCCGTGGCTGGCGGTTGTCGGCATCCTCCTCGGCTGTGTGCCCCTCGCAGGCTTCACCGCCTACCGGCTCGCCCGCCGGGTCGTGCGCTACCGCCCCGCCCAGTTGTGGATGGCCGCCTCGTACGCGCTGCTGCCCGTGGCCACGGGAGCGATTGCGCAAGGACGGGTCGGAACCGCTCTCGTCCACGCGCTCTTCCCCGTCCTCGGACTGCTGGTCACCAGGGTGCTCACCCTCAACCCGCGCCGCTCCCGCCGCGCCGCGTGGGCGCTGGGCCTGCTCCTGGCCCTGCTGATGGCGTTCGTGCCCCTGGTGTGGGTGCTGGCCCTGGTCACCGGGGTGCTCATCGCCATCGCGTTCGGGCACCTCGGCCGCCGCTTGCAGGTCAGCCTGGCCATCAGCCTGGTCACCCCGCTGGTGCTGCTGCTGCCGTGGACCGTGGAACTCTTCCGCCGCCCGTGGCTGTGGCTGCTGGAAGCGGGGATCAACCGCTCCGACATCGTCAACCCTCAGCTCCCCGCCGAAGCCCTGCTCCTCCTCTCCCCGGGCGGGCCGGGCGCCCCGCCGCTCTGGGTCACCGGGGGCTTCGTCGCGGCAGCGCTGTGCGCCCTGCTGCTGCGCCGCAACCGGATGCTGGTGGCCGCCGGCTGGTGTGTTGCCCTCTTCGGCATCCTCATCGCCATCGTGGTCAGCAGGCTTCCGCTGTCGCTCTCCGCTACCACGGACTCCACGGCCTGGCCAGGTGTGGCTCTGGCGTTCGCCTCCACCGCGATGCTGCTGTCCGCGGCCACTGCCTCCCAGTCCTTCAGCGACCTGTGGCGGCTGGGCTGGCACCGCCGGCTGTTCGCGGCTACCGCGGCCCTGCTGGCGTTGACCACCCCGCTCTCGGCGGCGGGGCTGTGGATGTGGCGTGGCGTGGAAGGACCGCTCACCGGCGATGCTCCCCCCGCGCTCCCGCCCTTCCTGGAGTCGGTGAGCGCCGACGGCACCCAGCCGCGCACCCTCGTCATCTCCCCGCGGGACGACGGGGTCGTCAGCTACACCGTGCTGCGCGGCCAGCCGCCCCGGCTCGGGGAGCCGCAGATCCCGCCGGACCCTGCCGTGGACGGACGGCTTGGGGAAGTTGTGGCCGCCATGGCGGCCGGCCGCGGCGGCGACGACGCCGCAGCCCTCGCCGAGTTCGGTATCCGCTACCTTGTCGTCCCCGCGCCCGCGGTAGGCGACGCCGTGGACCGCACCCTGGTGGACGCGATCGACGCCCTGCCCGGCGTGGAACGCCTCCAACTCACAGAAGAATTCGCCCTGTGGCGGCTGCTCGCGGAAACGGGACGGCTCCGCATCGTCGGACCGGAAGACGACGCCGAACCGATCGTGCTCCAGTCCGGCCCGCTCGACGCCCAGGTCACGATTCCCCCCGGCCCGGAAGGCCGCCGTCTGCTGCTGGCAGAACCTGCCCGAGACGACTGGCAGGCGACCCTGGACGGCCGGGTGCTCGCCGGGGCGGCCACCGAATGGGGGATGCAAGAGTTCTCCCTGCCCCCCGAAGGCGGCACGCTGGTCCTCACCTACACCGGCACAGCCCGGCAGGTGTGGCTCGTGATCCAAGCCATCCTGCTCATTGTGGTGGGAGCGCTGGCGCTGCCCGGCGCCAAAACCGAGGAAGACCTGCGTGAGCAGGCAGCCCAACCGGCGCTGCGGCCCCGCCGGCCCCGGGGACTGCGCCGCACCACGGAGGGAACCCGCCGGGCGGGCCGCGGCCGCCGCGGCCGACGGCACAGCCGCCAGCGAGGAGAGGGGGCCCAGTGAAACTGCTGGTCGAGAACCGCTTCACGCTACTGTTCCTCGTGGTCGTTGCGCTGTCCGCACTGTTCGGGGTAGCGCACCTGACCGCTGCCGCGCTGCCGTCCTCCACCGCGGACGCCGAGCCCGTGCTGGCCCCGGTCGAGTCCACCACGCGGCTGTGCCCCACCCCTCAAGGCGAGGAGATCCGCGCACTGGTCGCCGGGTACGCGCCTGGCACCCAGGACACCGACGACGGCGTCCTGGAGACCGCCCCCAACACCGCCGACGCCAGCCCGGCCCGCCCTGCCACCGAGGTGGGAGAGCCGTGGCAGCACGAACCGGAGGAAACCGAAAGCGGCACCGTGGTCCGGGCGGAGCGCGGATTCGCTGCCGGAGCCGAGATCACCCACCTCACCGCCGGGGAGAGCGGAACCACGGAGGCGCGCTGCGCGGAACCGTCCTCCAGCACCTGGTTCGCCGCCCCCGGCGGTACAGAACTCAAAGACCTGCGGCTCCACTTGGCCAACATCGACGAGACCGCGGCCACCGTCAACGTGGACCTCTACGCGCCTGACGGCCCCACCTTCTCCCTGGAGACTCGGGGGATCACGGTCGACCCCTACACGGAGGTGGAACTGTCGGTGCTGCCTCTCGTCGAGCACGCTGAAGCGGTCGCAGTCCACGTCCGCACCAACGCGGGCCGGGTCGCGGCCGCACTGTACGCGCAACGCTCCGGAAGGGACGCCGACTGGGTTCCCGCCACTGCCGCGCCCGCCACCAGCCATGTGATCCCTGGCATCCCCGGCGGGGACGGCAACCGGCGGCTGATCCTCGCCGCAGTCTCCGACGAGCCCACCACGGTACAGCTCCGCCTGCTCACCCCGGACGGCGAAGTGGACGCGGAAACACTGACCGACGTGGAAGTGGCCCCGGCCGCCACCACCCGGGTGAGCTTGGAAGGCCCCATGGAACGCCGGGACGCCACCCTGGTCGTCATCGCGGACCACCCCGTCGTGGTCGGCGTGGCCATCCGCCACCCTGACGAGGGCGCCGCCTACACCGCGGCCACCGAGCCGCTCACTCCGGGGCCTGATGCCCGCGCGGTCGCCCCGCCCCCGTTCGACGACGCCGAGCACGCACTGCTCCTGGGAGCACCGGAAAAAGCCGCCACTGTCACCCTGACCCCAGTCGAGGCCCGCGGGGAGCAAGGCGAGCCGCTCCGCGTCACCGTGGAAGCCGGCAGCACCCTCGCCCCGGACCTCGACCCGGCGGACGGGGCCGTCGCCTGGCTCGTCGAAGTCGTGGAAGGCGGGCCTGTGCACGCGGCGCGCATGGTGACCGTGGACGGCACCAGCAGCGTGCTGCCGCTGCTGCCTGCCCCTGTCCAGGTGCCGCTGCCCCCGGTCGTCAACAGCATGACCGGCATCGTGCCCTGACGGGTGCGCTACGCACAGTGGGGGTGGCCGTAGCCCACGGCCACCCCCACGATCCAGGTCTGACTCAGGCCTCTGGGTCGACTGTCTCCGGTTCAAGTCCGAGGAGATTGGCGACCTCCTCAACCACCGTGTCGTAGACGAACAGGGCCATCTCTTCGGGGTCTTTGGTGCGGATTTCTACCGGGCGGCGGTAGACGATGATGCGAGCCCGACCGGACTTCGACGTCTCCAGTCGGGAAAAAGGGATGCCGTCCTCAGCGGTCACCCCGCGCGGCACTTGAGGGACGTCTTCGACGAGGAATTCCACGTGGGCGAGTTCCCGGGCCCACACCCGCTCCAAGCGTTCGACCGCGTCAAGAACGAGATCGTCGAACACCTGCGCCCTGCTGCGCGTGAGGGGAACTCCTGGAGGCGTCAGTGGGCCGCGAATGCCTCGGCCCCGGCGGTCCCGGCGTCGTATACGTCCGGCCTGCGATTGGTTAAGGTGCAAGTGTCGCACACTTTCGAGCCTAAGACATGACAGCCCCGCAACGCAGCCTTGGGGAGGCCGGAAGGTGTCCGATTTCGCTCCGACAGAGGGGACACCCTACGGCGAAGGTGGCAGAGTGGTCAGGAAAGGGATACCGTCTGTCTACGTGAGCGTTAGCAGACGCTGTTCGCGCACCGCGTGCAGGCAGCCAGCAGTCTTCACGCTCACCTATGTCTACGCAGACTCCACTGCGGTGCTCGGCCCGCTCGCTGCATACGTCGAACCGCACTGCTACGACCTGTGTGCGATGCATGCCGACCGGCTGACCGCGCCACTCGGGTGGGAGATCGTCCGGCTGCCCGCTGACACCGCGACCGGAGGACCGGGGAGCGACGATCTGGAAGCGCTCGCCAACGCGGTGCGCGAAGCGGGACGACAGCCTGTCAAAAAACCGCGGCCCGAGCCCACCGGGCAGGGGATCGAGACCATCCGCCGTGGGCACCTTCGCGTGCTCCGCTCCGAACCGGTCCGCCCCGACGACCAGCCCGACCGCCCTCCGCGCCGACCCCCCTACGACGTGTGAGGCCCCCGAGGATGGCGGTCCGCACGACACGAGGCCGGGCACGGATCGCGCCGTGGGACGGCCGTCACAGTACCGTTCGGTCACCTAACGCGAAACCGGCGTCTTGTACGTTGGACCCTGCGGGCCGCAGCGGCCCGTGCCACTGACCATCGGCCGCTTATCGACACCTCCGGAGCTACTGTGGGTGACCTCGGTCAGATTTTTAAGGCATACGACATCCGGGGCGTCTTCCCCGACACGCTCGACGCGGATATCGCGCGGGCAGTGGGGGCGGCGTTTGCGCGCATCGTCGACGGCGACACGATCGTCGTCGCCCACGACATGCGCCCCTCATCCCCCGAGCTGGCCGCCGCGTTCACCGAGGGCGCTAACGCCCAAGGGCGCGACGTGATCATGGCGGGCCTCGGATCGACCGACCTGCTCTACTTCGCTTCGGGCAAGTTCAACATCCCCGGAGCCATGTTCACCGCCAGCCACAACCCTGCCCAGTACAACGGGATCAAAATGTGCCGGGCCGGGGCAGCGCCCATCGGCGTGGAGACCGGGCTGGCGGAGATCCGGGAACTCGTCGAACAAGGCGTCCCCGCCTACGACGGCCCTCGCGGAACCGTCACCGAGCGGGACCTGCTCGCCGACTACGCCGCGCACCTGCGCAAGCTCGTGGACCTTTCCGGGATTCGCACACTCAAAGTCGTGGTGGACGCGGGCAACGGAATGGGCGGACACACGGTGCCCGCGGTCCTCGGCGACCAGCTCCTGGACGCCCTCCCCTTGGAGATCATCCCCCTCTACTTCGAGCTGGACGGCACCTTCCCCAACCACCCGGCCGACCCGATGAACCCCGCCAATATCGTCGACCTCCAGGCGAAAGTCCGCGAGACCGGGGCCGACATCGGCTTGGCCTTCGACGGGGACGCCGACCGCTGCTTCGTCGTGGACGAGCGCGGCGAGCCGGTGCCGCCCTCGGCGATCACCGCGCTGGTCGCGGTCCAAGAACTCGCTCAAGAACCGGGCGCGACCATCATCCACAACCTCATCACCTCCCGGGCGGTTCCCGAGATCGTGGCCGAGCACGGCGGGGTCCCGGTGCGTACCCGGGTCGGCCACTCCTTCATCAAGGCCGCCATGGCCCAGACCGGAGCGATCTTCGGCGGCGAGCACTCGGCCCACTACTACTTCCGGGACTTCTGGAAGGCCGACACCGGCATGCTCGCCGCGATGCACGTGCTGCGGGTGCTGGGCACGGACCACCGGCCGCTGTCGGAGATCACCGCCGAATACACCCGGTACGTGGCCTCGGGAGAGATCAACTCCCGGGTCGCCGACCAGGCGGGACGCATGGCAGCGGTGGAGGAGGCATTCACCGGGCGCGCGGATGTGGAGAGCGTGGACCACCTTGACGGTCTCACCGTGAACCTCACCGGGAAACGCTGGTTCAACCTGCGGGCGTCCAACACCGAGCCGCTGCTGCGGCTCAACGTGGAGGCCCCTGACACCGAGTCCATGGCGGAGCTGCGCGACGAGGTCCTGGCGATCATCCGGGCCTGACCGCTGCACCTGGCGCATCCGACAACAGGAGGAAGGCTCCTATGAGCACCAAGATCGACGAATGGCTGCTGGAAATCCTGGTCTGCCCGCAGAGCAAAGCTCCGCTGCGGCTGGACGAGGAAGCCGGTGAGCTCGTCTGCGACGAGAGCGGTCTCGCCTACCCCATTCGCGACGGGATTCCCGTCCTGCTCGTCGACGAGGCCCGCAAGATCGAATAGCACTGGCGTAGGGCATGCCCCGGTCCGGAGCACCGTGCTCCGGACCGGGAGGCTCGTCGAGAGGGGAAACGGGCATGGCATTCGTGTTCGAAGAGCACCGGCTCGACGACGTGGGCACCGACCCGTCGCTCGATCCGGAAGGCCTGCTGCGGCAGACCGCTACGGCTGCCGCCCAGGTCCGCCAGGCTCGCACTGTCGCAGCGCATTCCGGGCTCAGCCTGCTCGCTGACGACGGCCGACCGCGGTCCGTGGTCGTCGCGGGCACCGACGTCGCCGCGTTCGCCGGAGCGGTCCTCGAAACCCTGGTCGGGGTCAGAAGCCCCGTGCCGATCGTCACTGTGACCGGATGCCGACTGCCTGGCTGGGTGGGAGTGCCCGACCTCGTCATCGCCGTGTCGACCGGCAGCAACCAGGAGGCGGACACCACCCTGCGGCTCGCCGCAGAAGCGGTACGGCGCGGCAGCCGGTTCGTGGCGGTAGGACCGCGGAGCGGGCCCTTGCGGGAGCTCGCCGAGCGGGCCCGTGCCCCTTTCATTGCCCTGCCCATGGTCGGAGAGCCGCGGACCCTCCTGTGGTCCCTCACCGTCCCCCTGTTCGCCGCGGTGGAGCAGGCCGGGATCCGGGCGTTCACCGACGCTGAGCTCGACGCCGCTGCCCAGCGTCTGGAGGAGGTCGCCCACCAGTGCCGTCCCACGGTCGGTATCGAAGACAACCCGGCCAAGGAACTCGCTCTGGCGTTCGCGGACACTCTGCCCGTGCTGTGGGGCGCGACCCCTCTCACCGCGCTCGCGGCCCGCTGGGCAGCCGTCCAGTTCGCGGCCAACGCCCGCTACCCGGTGCTGCTCCCCAGCCCTCCCGAAGCCGCCTGGGCGCAGCCCGCGGTCCTCACCGGGCCGTTGCAAGCGTCGCGCGGCCTGTTCGACGATCCGGCAGACGCCCCGGGAATCCGGATGCGGCTCCTGCTTTTCCGCGACGACGAAGCCCTGCCGGAGGAAGCCGCGGACCTCGCACGGGCCGAACACACGGCAGAAACAGCAGAAGTGCTGGTGAGCGAGGTTGCCGCGCAGGGCAGGAGCCCGGTGGAGCGGTTGGCCGGTTTGATCGCTCTCATCGATTACGCCACTCTGTATCTCGCAGTGGCTTATGCCGTGGAACCCCTAACACATACTCTGGTCGTGCGCTGACGACGTCCACGACCGTTCTGGAGGAGATCGATGCCCGGTCCCGAATCGCTGCAGCCGAACGACCCCACCACGTTCGGTCAATACAGCGTGATTGGACGTCTAGGGCGCGGGGGCCAGGGAATCGTCTACCTTGCTCGCGACTCCGAAGGCCAGAAATACGCGATCAAGGTGCTGAACGAGCAGTGGTCGCAGGACACCGAACTGCGTAAACGGTTCGAAAAGGAGGTTCGTGCTGCACAGAAAGTGGCCTCCTTCTGCACCGCTGCGATCCATGAGGCCAACCTCGACGCTGACCCGCCCTACGTGGTCAGCGAATACGTGGAAGGGCCGGACCTGCAAGAAGCGGTGTCCAAGGAGGGGCCGCGCAAGGGGGCAGCCCTCCAACGCCTGGCCGTGTCCACCGCGACCGCGCTGGTCGCCATCCACCAGGCGGGGATCGTGCACCGCGACTTCAAACCCGGCAACGTGCTGCTGGGCCCCGACGGTCCGCGGGTGATCGACTTCGGTATCGCCCGGGTCACGGACAGCACCGCGACGATGACCAACTCCATCGTCGGCACCCCGTCCTACATGGCGCCGGAGCAGATCACGGGGAAGAACATCACCGACAAGGTGGACGTCTTCGCCTGGGGCTGTGTGATGGCGTTCGCCTCCACCGGCAACGCCCCCTTCGGCTCGGACAGTGTGCCGGCGGTCGTGCACCGGGTGGTCAGCGCACCCCCGGACATCAGCGAAGTGCCGGAGCCGTTGCGGGAGATCGTCGCCGACTGTTTGAACAAGGACCCGGACAAGCGGCCCACCGCTAAGCAGTTGCTGATGCGCCTGCTCGGCCACAACGTGGAGGACGAGACGAAAGTCTCCACCTCGCAGGCAGTGGAGGAGGGGGAGAAGCGCGCGATCAGCCCGACCCCCTCCGTCTCGCCTTCCCCGAATCAGCAGGCCAGCGAGGGGGGCCCGCAGACCCCGTCCCCCCCTCAGCCGCCCCCCGCCCCGCCCACCCCGCCGCACACCGGGCCGCAGTCGGGCTACCGGTACCCCCAACCGGGCCCGTCGGTACCCAACCCCAACTCGGGGGGACGGGCGCATCCGAACGTGACGACGCACAGTTCGATGCCTTCGCTCCCGCCCCACCCCCCGATCACGACGCCGCGGCCGAACTATCCCACGCTGCCGCAGACCACGAGCCAGCAGGCAGACGACCCGGTGCTCTCGCAGGGGTGGGTGCTTCCCGCCGTCATCGTCACCATCATCGTGCTGCTGCTGATCCTGCTGCTGATGGCGGTGGCGGAGAGCTGACCCCGCCGCAGCCGGCGGATCGGCTGCGGCGGTCAGGCCATCACCGAAGTCAAACGGTCGACGGCGCGGGAGATCGCCTCGTCGGTCAGCGCCGCCACTTCCGGCCAGCGCTCATCGGCGCTGTCCGAAGAGAGCAACGTCACACAGTCGGTGGGGGCCAGGTCGAGCGCGTCCTCGATGCCGCGAGGGGAGTCCACCAGGGCGTCAGCGGTCACCGCGAGCACCCCGGTCGCGGGAGCGCCAACCCCCTGCACGGTGAGCAGGAGCCGCAGGGTGCTGTTCGTACAGGTGGCTTCCAGACAGACCCACCAGGACGGGTGGGTGCGGGCAAGGAGCGCCCGGTCTGCGGCCAGCTCCACCCGGTTCCGATGCTCGCCCAGTTCGGTGGAGTCGCCTGAGGTCACCCGCGCGCTACTGGCCGGATCGAGCTGGCGCAGCACCATGGAGAGCGCGGGGGCACGCTGCCGCAGGTACTCCAAAAGCCGCCGGTAGACGGTGCGGGCCAGGGCCTGCCCGTACTCGGCGGGATCGTCCCGCTCCGGCACGGTCCAGCTCAGCTCCCCGCGCAGCACAGCGATCTGCAGTTCCGCGAAGAGCGCGATGAGGGGGAGGTGCCGGTCCGGGGATGAGGCAGCGGGCGGCCAGGGAAGCTGCATCGCGACCGCCCGATGGTCGGCGATGAGCGGCGGATGGTTGGCGCGCATGAGCGCTACGGAGGCGACGGCCCACGCCAGCGGGTCAGTGCCCCGCGGAAACCGCTCCTCGGCGCCAAGCTCGCGCTGCGCCTCTTCGGCAGCCAGGTAACCCAGTGCCGCGCGGACCACCGGATGGGTTGGGGTTGCGGCAAGATCAGCCAGGACTGCGGCGAGGCGTTCTCCCAGGCCGGGCGTGGACTGCCCGGTAAGAGAGCGGGCAGCCTCGTCGAGGTAGGCGCTGGACAGGCGTTCCCCGGTGCGGCTGGCTTCCGCGAGCGAGATGAGGGTGTGTTCCTCCGCGGCGAGCTGCTCCCGCAGGGCGGCATCAAGCGTGTTGTCGCTGTCGAAGCCGTCCACGACGAGCCGTTCCGCGGTCTGCTCGGAGACCGGAAGAGTCCCTCGCAGCCGGTGCAGTGCCAGGATGTGTCTGCGAAACAGGCGGGCCCTGTGGGCCGGCCACTGGTGGCTGGGGCGCCGCCGCTGGTTGGCGGTCCACACGTCGCGGAGTCGATCCAGTTCGACGAGTCGGCCCCGCACGTCAGGGGGCAAGCGGTCTACAGCAGGGTCAAGGTCGCGCAGCGAACTCACATGACACACCGTTACCCACAGGGAACCGGCAAAACCTCATCTATGCCAACCTATGACCTTTGAACGGGAGAAAACCTGACGTTCGTGGGCATCCCGCTGCACGACTGCGGCGGGTCCGCCGAGAATTTCTGAGATCATGACGCGGTCGCGTTGACGATGCCCGTCGACTTCCCGCACTCGTAGACTCAGAGCGCATCCTTCAGGACTGGAGTTAAGACGCATGGCTTTCGACTTCAAGGTCGCCGACCTCTCGCTGGCCGAGTTCGGTCGCAAGGAGATCCGTCTCGCCGAACACGAGATGCCCGGGCTTATGGCCACCCGGGCAGAATTCGGACCGAAAAAACCGCTTCGGGGTGCGAAGATCACGGGCTCGCTGCACATGACCGTTCAAACCGCGGTCCTGATCGAGACCCTGGTGGAGTTGGGCGCTGAAGTCCGCTGGGCGAGCTGCAACATCTTCTCCACCCAGGACCACGCCGCCGCGGCCGTGGTGGTGGGTCCGGACGGAACCCCGGACAACCCGCGCGGGGTGCCGGTGTTCGCGTGGAAGGGCGAAACGCTCGAAGAGTACTGGTGGTGCACGGAACAGGCGCTCACCTGGCCGGACGGCGAAGGCCCGAACATGATCCTCGACGACGGCGGGGACGCCACCATGCTTGTCCACAAGGGGGTGCAGTACGAGAAGGCGGGGGCGGTCCCCGACCCGGATACCGCAGACAGCGAGGAGTTCCGCATCGTCTTGGAACTGCTCCGCAGGACCTTGGCGGAAAACCCCCGCAAGTGGACAGAGATCGCCTCCCGGATCAAGGGGGTCACCGAGGAGACCACGACCGGGGTGCACCGCCTCTACGAGATGCAGCGTTCCGGCACGCTGCTGTTCCCGGCGATCAACGTCAACGACTCCGTCACGAAGAGCAAGTTCGACAACAAGTACGGCTGCCGCCACTCGCTGATCGACGGCATCAACCGGGCCACTGACGTGCTCATCGGCGGCAAGGTCGCGGTGGTGGCCGGATACGGCGACGTCGGTAAAGGCTGCGCGGAGTCGCTCCGCGGCCAGGGCGCCCGCGTCATCGTCACCGAGATCGACCCGATCTGCGCGCTCCAGGCCGCTATGGACGGCTACCAGGTGACCACGCTCGACGAGGTCGTCGAGACCGCCGACATTTTCATCACCGCGACGGGCAACCGGGACGTCATTACTGCCGAGCACATGGCCCGGATGAAGCACCAGGCCATCGTCGGCAACATCGGCCACTTCGACAACGAGATCGACATGGCGGGGCTGGCCGCGATTCCCGGCATTGAGAAGATCGAGATCAAGCCGCAGGTGCACGAGTGGCGCTTCC
This sequence comes from Thermobifida sp., assembly GCF_017577275.1. Taxonomy (NCBI): domain Bacteria; kingdom Bacillati; phylum Actinomycetota; class Actinomycetes; order Streptosporangiales; family Nocardiopsidaceae; genus Thermobifida; species Thermobifida sp. Next base: position 164,275 of record NZ_PITY01000023.1, on the reverse strand, counting down.
CGGACGGGCACTCCATCATCGTGCTGTCTGAGGGGCGCCTGCTCAACCTGGGCAATGCCACCGGGCACCCCAGCTTCGTGATGTCCACCAGCTTCACTAACCAGGTCATCGCGCAGATCGAGCTGTTCACCAAGACCGACCAGTACCCGACCGGCGTGTACGTCCTGCCCAAGCACCTCGACGAGAAGGTCGCCCGCCTGCACTTGGACGCACTCGGCGTGAAGCTGACCCGGCTCACCAAGGAACAGGCCGAGTACATCGGGGTGGACATCGACGGCCCCTACAAGTCCGACCACTACCGGTACTGAGCCGCCCCGGGCCCGGTGCCGCGGGAATCGCGTGGCGTGGCACCGGGCCGCGGTGGCCCTCCACTCTCGCCCTGCCCGGTAGGTGCGTGACGCAGCGCAGTGCCCCGAGCGTGGACAACACCGACGCGGTGGACCGCGGAACGGGAAAAGCGGGCGGGGTGGGCGATCGGCTGCCGCCCGCTTCCCAGGGTGTGCCGTGTCGTACGATCACTCTGTCACGCACTGTCGCGGCCCGCAGCGGACGATGGTCCGGACGTTGGCCTCGGAAGGACCCGGGCCGCACGTCATGCCCGAAGGCGCCGGGAACCGCCGGAAGAGTCCGCCGGCTCCGCGGCCGCCCACCGCCCAAACGCCCTGCGGGCGGCACGGGGCCGCTGCCGTAAGGGGAAGACCAGGGCAGCCGCTTTCCGTACGGCCCAGCACATGCGGACCGGCTGGCGCCTCGCATCCGGCAGGCTACGCGTAGGCGCGTCCGTGTCCCAGCGAGAAAGCAGTCACAGTTCGACCCGGGTGAGCGTGAAGGCGATCAGAAACCCGCTCGTGGTGATGAGCCCGGTGAGCAGATGGGTGCGCGCGAACGCTTCCGGGATCATCGTGTCAGCGATCATCGCCAGAATCGCCCCGGCAGCGACCGCGGTGATGACGGCGACGGTGACCGGGGACGCGGTCTCCAACAGCAGGTTTCCGGCCAGGGCAGCCACCCCGGTGAGGACCGCCACACTGCCCCACATCCCGAAGACGTAGCCTGCGCCCCGACCGGCCTCCCGCATGCCCACCGCGCTCGACAGCCCTTCCGGGATGTTGGAGAGGAAGATCGCGGCGAGCACCGCCACCCCGATGCCGCCTTCGAACAGCGACAGTCCGAGCACCACCGACTCGGGGATCCCGTCGAGAAGCGAACCGACGACGATAGCAGCGCCGCTGCCCTGCACCTGGGTTTCGGACGGCTGTCCAGGGCCGGACCGTTTACGGTGCTGGGCGCCCCGCCGGGCAAGGAGCGCGTTGACCGCCACATAGCTGACCGCCCCGGCGACGAAACCGACCACGGTCGGGAGCAGCCCGACCGACCGCTCGGCCCTGTCGACGAGTTCGAACGCCATGGCCGAGATGAGGACGCCCGCGCCAAAAGCCACGGTGCCCGCGATCACCTGCGGTGAAATCCGCAACCACCAGCCAGCGGCCGCCCCGATCAGGAGGGCGCTTCCCGCCAGCAGCCCCCAGCATCCCGCCTCCGCCCACAAAGGCATCGCTTCTCACCCCCCACCCGAAGGCCACTGCCCCCAGGCCGCGGAGGAAACATGCCTGCGGCGGAGTCCGTCTCACCCCGCAGAGGGGCCGTGGATCTGGGCGAACCGCTCCGCCTCGCGCCGCCGTCGCTCTGCCAGCACCGCGGCCAGGTACTCGGGCGGGCTGGCCTGCGGGGGCGGCGGAGGAGACACGTACTGGGAGACCGCGGTGGCGAGCTGGATCCCCAGTTCGTAGCGGGTCTGGTGATCGAACGCGAGGTAGCGGGTCAGATACTGGTAGGCCACCGCGGCGAGGTCAGCGGGGAGCCGCGACAGCTCCGCGGTGCGTGCCCAGTCCGCCATGGGCGGGGGCATGTCGATCACCGGGGTGATCCGGTGGCCGGTGCGTTCCTGGATCACGATGGTGCCGGCCAGGAAGTCACCGATCCGGCGGCCCTGGCGGTTCACCAGCGAGCTGGCCAGCCCGACCACGCCGCTCGACAGCCAGAACTCCACGATCGCGGAGAGCGCTCGGGCCAGAGACTGCCGGAACCGCACCGGCGTGCCGTCCGCACTGACGACCCGCAGGCCCAGGGCGAGCTTGCCGAGGCTGCGCCCCCGGCTGAGGGTTTCGAAAGCCACCGGGTAGCCCACGACCGTCAGCACGGTCAGGGTCAACCCGATGGCGACGGGCAGCGCCTCGTCGAGGTTCCCTTTGGTGAGCAGCGCAAGAGTCAGAAAGCTCGCGACCAGGGCGGCAAACTGGACGAGGAAGTCGATACCGAATGCGACCGCGCGGCTGGCGAACCCGGCAGGGCGCAGGTCGAGGGGAACCGCGTCCCCGGTCACCAGGGAGGTCGAGCCACCGTACCCTGCGCTGTGCGACACCGTTCTCTCCTCACGCGTCGGGGAACTGTGGCGGGCCTCCGCACGCGGGGCACGCCGTACCGTTTCCGGAACCTGGATCCAGTCTTTCAGACTGCCGGAAGCACCCCACCGATGGAAAATCCCGCCTAGCAGACAGCAAGTAGAGTCGAGATGTGGATCTTGACCTCTTCATTGCCGAGCGGCGTCCTGCCTGGGAGCGGCTGCAGACCCTGGTGCGCCGCCACCGCCGCCTCACCGGGGAGGAAATCGACGAACTCGTCGACCTGTACCAGCGGGTCGGCACCGACTTGTCGGTGCTACGCTCCACGGGACACGACCCGGCGCTCGCCGGATGGCTGTCGGGCCTGGTGGCGCGCGCCCGCGCCGTGATCACCGGAGCCCACGCGGGATCCTGGCGCGACTTCACCCGGTTCTTCACCCGCGTTTTTCCCGCCACCCTGTACCGGCTGCGCTGGTGGTGGCTGGCCGTGACCGCGGTCAACCTCGCGGTGGCTTTCGGGGTGGGAGTCTGGATCGCGACCACCCCCGAAGCCCAGACAGCGATGGGAACCCCCGAAGAGATCAGGGCCTACGTCGAGCACGACTTCGCCAACTACTACGTCGAGCATCCAGGGGCGTCGTTCGCCGCCCTGGTGTGGACCAACAATGCGTGGGTGGCCGCCCAGTCCATCATCTTCGGCGCGTTCCTCTGCCTGCCCGCCGTCTACGTGCTGCTGCTCAACTCCCTCAACCTGGGAATGGCCGGCGGTCTGATGGCCGCCCACGGCAAAACCGACATCTTCTTCGGGCTCATCCTCCCGCACGGCCTGCTGGAACTGACCGCGGTGTTCATCGCCGGCGCGGTCGGGATCCGGATCGGCTGGACTTTCCTGGCCCCGGGGCCGCGACCCCGCGTCCAGGCAGTGGGCGAGGAGACCCGCGCTGCGATGGGGGTGGCGCTGGGGCTCGTCGTCGTGCTGTTCGTCTCCGGCCTCATCGAAGGGTTCGTGACCGGCTGGGTGCACATCACCTGGCTGCGGATCGGGATCGGCGTGGCCGCGGAAGCGTGCTTCCTGCTCTACGTGTTCACTCTGGGCCGCCGCGCAGCCCAGGAAGGGGAGACCGGCGACATCGCAGACGCCCCGCAGACGGTCGCGGTCGCAGGCTGACCCACCGTGGGGCGGCCTGCCGCAGACGTGCCGCTACAACCGCCCTTGGGCTTTCAACGCGAGATACGCGTCAGCCAGCGCCGGAGCGAGCTCTTCTGCGGGAGCCTCCACCACTTCCACGCCGCGCCGCCGCAGCTCCGCGGCGATACGGCGGCGCTCCGCGAGGGTGCGCTGCGCGGCGGCAGCCCGGTACACGGCCTGCGCATTCCCCCGCTCCGCGGCTATCCGGGTGACATACGGGTCGGCCACGGACGCCACGAGCACGAGGTGGCGGGCGGTCAGCGTGGACAGCCGAGGCAGCAGGCCAGTCTCCACAGCAGCAGGGGTGAGGTCGGTAAGCAGCACGACGAGCTGACGGCCGCGGCGCGGGCCGCTCAGGATCGCGGAGACCATGCCGGCCGCGTCCAGCTCCACCAGTTCCGGCTCTAGCGGCGCCATCGCCGAGACGATCGCCGGCAGGGTGCTGCCCCGCCCCTCCGAGCGCACTCGGGCCCGCACCTGACGGTCGTAGGCGAGGAAGTCGACCCGGTCCCCGGCCTTAGCCGCGAGCGCGGTCAGCAGCAGTGCCGCATCCATGGCGTGCTCCAGCCGCGGCAGGTCGCCTACCCGTCCCGCTGACGTGCGACTGGTGTCAAGCACCAGGAGGATGCGGCGGTCGCGTTCTGGACGCCACGTGCGCACCACCACCGTTTCCCGGCGCGCGGTCGCCCGCCAGTCGATCGACCGGACGTCGTCACCGGGCACATATTCACGCAGCGAGTCGAACTCGCTGCCCTGGCCGCGGACCATGGTGCGGTGCTGGCCTTCCAGCGCCTGAAGCTGCGACAGTTTGCTGGGCAGGTGCCGCCTGCTGCGGAACGGGGGAAGCACCCGCACGGTCCACGGCGCCGTGTGCGAGGACTGGCGTGCCGCCAAGCGCAGGGGACCGTAGGAGCGCACGGTGACGTGGGCGTTGTGCTGGTCGCCGCGCCGGGTCGGCGTCAACGCGGTCCGGACGAGCCGCTGCCCTCTCGGCGGGACCACCAGGTCGTGGGTGCGCGGGGCCGCTCCGGCACTGGGCCGCCACGCGTCGCGCACGGTGGCACGCAGCGGACGCCGCCCCGGGTTGGCGACCACCAGCCACACCTCGGCCTGCTCTCCCAGCCGCACCGACGTGTCCCCGCCGTGCGTCAACCGCACGCTCCGGGAGTTCGCGGCCAGCGCGAGATCCACTAGCAGGACCGTGAGCAGGAGTCCCAGAACCACCCAAGGCACCCAGCGGCCCGCGGGGGCAGCGATGAAGGCTACCGCCACCCCGACGAACGCCAGGAACACCGCACGACCGGTGACCGCCATGAACACCCTTCCTGGTTGTGCCCGACCGATGAGCTGTCAGCGGGGGACCGGCACCGACGCCAGCACGCCGTCGAGCACCCCGTCGGTGCTCGCCCCCTCCAACTCCGCTTCGGCGCGGAGCACGACCCGGTGGCGCAGGGTCGCTTTCGCTAGGGCTTTCACATCGTCGGGGGTCACATAGTCGCGGCCGGACAGCCACGCCCACGCCCGGCTCGTGCGCAGCAGCGCGGTCGCCCCGCGCGGGGAGGCGCCGAGCAGCAGCGAGGGGGACGTCCGGGTAGCGCGGCACAGGTCCACGATGTAGCCGAGCACTTGGGGGGAGACGTGGACCTGCTGCACTGCTGCGCGGGCAGCAGCGAGCTCGGCGGCCCCCGCCACCGGACGCACCCCGGCCGCGGCCAGGTCGCTGGGGTCGAAACCGGCGGCGTGCCGGGAGAGCATCTCGACTTCCTGGTCCCGCTCCGGCAGCGGCACGATCAGCTTCAACAGGAAGCGGTCGAGCTGGGCTTCCGGCAGCGGATAGGTGCCCTCGTATTCCACCGGGTTCTGTGTGGCGGCCACCACGAACGGGTCGGGCAGCTCCATCGTCCGCCCGTCCATGCTGACCTGGCGTTCTTCCATCGCTTCCAGGAGCGCCGCCTGGGTTTTAGGCGGGGTGCGGTTGATTTCGTCGGCCAGCAGCAGGTTGGTGAAGACCGGGCCTTCGCGGAATTCGAACTTCGCGGTCCGCGCGTCGTAGACCATGGACCCGGTCACATCGCCCGGCATCAGGTCGGGGGTGAACTGGACCCGCCGGGACTCCAGCGACAGCGCGGCAGCGACCGCCCGGACCAGCAGCGTTTTGGCTACGCCCGGCACGCCCTCCAAGAGGATGTGACCGCGACACAGGAGCGCGATGACCAGTCCGGTCACAATCTCTTCCTGGCCTACGACGGCTTTGGCGACCTCGGACCGCAACGCGATCAGGGCCTGCCGTGCCGTATCGGCGGACGCCTGGGAACCCGGGTGGACGTCGCTCACGACTGCCTTACCTCTCTTTCAAGTCGGTCGAGTTCGTCGGCGAGCCGGACCAGATCCGCGTCAGAGCGGAGGAAGGGGTCGGCTCCGTCCGGTTCGCCGTACAGCAGAGCGTGCACCTGCTGAGGGGAGGAGGCGCAGCGTGCGGAGACAGCCGCCGCTACCGTGTCGGGGGCGGCATCAGGGCCGAGTCCCAGCACTGGGCGGAGCCGGTCGACCACGCCGGATCGTAGCGCGGCCGCGGCTCGGTCCCGGGCACGCCGGGACGTGTACAAGCGGGCCCGTCCTTCCGTGGTTTCTGAGGCGCGCACCACGACGGGCAGCCGTTCCGCGACCAGCGGCCCCAGCCGTCGGCCGCGCCAGAACGCCAGCAGCGCGAACGCGGCCACCAGCACAGGCAGGGACAGCACGAATCCGGGGTGGATCAGCTCGTGCAGTTCCGTGGGCTGCGCCGCAGCGGGCGCGGGGATGAGCCACACCACGTCGCGCCCGGCCAGCAGGTTGAGGAGCAGCGCCGCGTTGCCTTCCAAAGCGAGGGAGTCGTTGCGCAGCGGCTGCTGGGAGCCCAGCACGGTGATCGTGCGCCCCGCCTCTTCCACCTGCACGAGGGAATGGCCTTCCTCCCCCGGATAGCAGGCGAGGGACCCGCCGGTGTAGAGCGTCTCACCGAGTTCGGCGCTTCCCGCCATGACGGCGGCCTGCAGCGAGCAGTCCGGTTCGAGCGGTTCTGCGGGCAGGGAGGAGGCGGCCACTTCCACCCCGGGTGCGGCTGCTTCGAGCAGGTCCGGGGTCGGCTGCACCAGAAGCTGGTCGCCGGGCAGGTCTGTGAGGCGTGCGACATCGTCGGGCCGCAGTTCGTGGCTGCGCACCACGAGGAGGACCGTGTCCGGTCCCGCTGCGGCGGCCGCTGCGTCGACGCTGCGGGCCACGGTGACGTCAGCGCCCCGCTTCCGCAGGATCTGCGCGAGCGCCCGGGATCCTTGCCCGGTGACCGCCTCCGGGTCGAGGTGCCCCACGGGCCGGGTGGGGGAGCTCACCGCCACGAGCGCCGCGATCCCGACGGCGGCGAGGACGAAGGCAAGCGGTCCACGCGTCCGCCGCCACAGGTCGCGCAGGCTCGGGGAGAACGCAGTGGAGGGAGCGGTCATGACACGGACTCCGACGGTAGTGCAGGCAGGGCGCGGCGCAGGGTGTCATCCAACGCGCACACCAGGCGGTACCCTTCGGCGGTGGCTTCGCGGTCGCCGTACCAGACGTCGTTGAACAAAGCCGCGACCCGGTGCAGTTCGGTGCGCTGGTCCGGGAAGACCGCGGAGGTCTCCACCGCCCATTCGGTGGCGGTACGCCCCAGCCGCGGGGTGAGTACGGCGTGGTCTTCCAGGTCGCGGACCACCGCGCGGAGCCGTTCCCGGATCGCTTCGGCGTAGGCGCCGCGGGCCGCATGCTCGTCGGCGAGGGCCCGCTGCTCGTCTGTGCTCAGCGTGCCCGCGGAGTCGAGGACCGCGGCGCGGCGCGCAGCGCGGCCGGGGCGGAGGTACCACAGGAGCGCAGCGACGAGCAGGGCGAGGACGACGAGCAGCGCTCCCAGGGTCCACCAGCCTCCGGGCAGCGCTGTCTGGGCTGCCCCGAGCAGCTCGCCCAGCAACCGGTCCACCCAGCGGAAAAAGAGGTCCAGCAGGGACGGCCGGGCTTCGTCGTAGACGGGGTCGGACAGCTCCTCCCAGGCGAGGCGCGCCCCTTCCTCGCGGCTCACCATCACGACCTGCCCGCCGGCTGTGCCGGAACTGTGGCTGCCAGCAGCTCAGGACCGGGGGTGGCGCCGGCCCGCACTGCTTCCCGCACCCGCAAGTCCAACCCTTCACGGCGCATCCGCACGTCCAGGTAGAGCAGGGCAGTCACCCCCGCGGTAAACGGTTCGCTGACGCACCCGGTCACGAGGAGGCCGAGGAAGGACAGCAGGGCGGCGAGCACGGACGTCAGCGCCGACTCGCCGAGGGGGACTTCGACGAGTACCGCGGCCAACGAGAACGGGGTGGACAGCACGTTGGAGAGCACGCTGGAAAGCAGGAGAGCGAGGAAGAGCACTGCGGCGATCCACCAGAAGTTGCCTGTGCTCAACTGCCAGGAGCGGGCCAGCGCGCGCCCCGGCCCCACCCGTTCCACGACCGCGGCGGGCACCGCCAGCGATGTCTTCACCATGAGCCAGCCGAACAGCGCGATGAACCCGGCGAAGAACAGGAGGAAGAGCAGCAAGCCCAGCGGAGGCAGGAGCACGAGCAGCACGCTGGTGATCAGCAGCCCGAGCACCAGCACGATTGCCGCCGCTGTCACGAGTCCCAGGTAGAAGCCGACCAGTGCCCACAGGCTGCCCCAACTGCCGCGCAGCGCCGCGGCGGTTTCCCGCAGGGAGAGCCGGCGGCCGAGCACGGCTGCGGCGACCACGGTGCTGAGCAGGCCGGAGAGCAGCACACTCCCGAGGAACTGCAGCAGCGCGCCGAGGTAGACACTCACTAGTGCGGTCCCGGACAGTTCCAGGTCCTCCGGGTTGACGATTTCCGAGCTGAAGAAGTCGGCGTACGCGCCGGTGACGTCAGCGAGCCCCAGGGCAGGCAGCAGGCTGGTGAGCGCCACCACGAGGAAGCTCAGCCCGAGCACGGTCCGCGGATTGTCGCGCAGGTAGCTGAATCCGCCGTTGAGCAGCTCCCCGAGCGAGTGCGGGCGCAGCCCCACAGCGGGGGAAGGGGCAGCCGGGGCGGTGGTCGGAACGGAGAGGGGAGGGGCAGCCGGACCGGACGGGGGCGTCCACCCGTGCTGGGCAGCCGGGCCGGACGGAGGCGCGTGCTGCGGCGGAGGAGGCGCCCCCGGGGCAGCAGGCACGGTTGAGGATCCCGGAGCCGCCCACGGACCGGGCGAAGAGGTTTCCGGAGCAGGCGGGACAACGTGATGCCCCCCATCGGGACCGTGTTCTGGGGTAATGTCCTGACCGGGGGGCTGGCCGGGAGAAGCCCCCCCGCCCAGGGCACGCCACTGCTGACCCTCCTCGGACATGAAACCTCCTGTAGCAACCGTGCAGGCGGGTGTGCCTCCGTGATACGGCACTCCCACGCTATGCGAGTCTCAACCTACTGCCGGAAATTCCGCGGCGAGGACCCCGACCGCGTATCGTCCGACCTGCAAACATCCGCTGGTTTTGTATGCTTTTGTTATCTGACGTCCTGACTTCCGCAAAGAACGCAGCGGCCCGCGCTGGACGGAACGGCAGACAGGCGGCAGTGTGGGCACAGTGGCCCGGAGCTCATCGCCTGCTGATGCGGGATGCTGACGGGACGTCCCCCCGCAAACAACAGCCCAAGGACGGCCGGTCAAGCTGACGGGGCCCGGCTGGAAGAGTTTCGAAGTTCTGCCCCTTGCGAGTGTCCGGAAAGGAGAAGGCGGACCGGAGTCGTCCCTCAAAGTAAGTAAGGGATGTCGACCGACGCCGGAGAATTGATGAAGGGACGCGTGCTGGTCGTCGACGACGACCTCGCTCTGGCCGAAATGCTGGGCATCGTGCTCAGAGGCGAAGGCTTCGAGCCGTCGTTCGTGCACGACGGGGACAAAGCCCTGGAGGCCTTCCGCGAGACCAAACCCGACCTGGTGCTGCTGGACCTCATGCTTCCCGGTGCGGACGGCATCGATGTGTGCCGCCAGATCCGCGCCGAGTCCGGAGTGCCCATCGTGATGCTCACCGCGAAGAGCGACACGGTGGACGTGGTGCTCGGCTTGGAGTCCGGTGCCGACGACTACATCGTCAAACCGTTCAAACCCAAGGAACTGGTGGCCCGGATCCGGGCTCGGCTGCGCCGTACCGAGGAGCCCGCACCCGAGATCCTGCAGATCGGTGACATCACCATCGATGTCGCCGGACACTCGGTCCGCCGCGGCGACCAGGTCATCAACCTCACCCCCCTGGAGTTCGACCTGCTCGTGGCGCTCGCCCGCAAGCCGCGCCAGGTCTTCACCCGCGAAGTCCTCCTGGAGCAGGTGTGGGGATACCGGCACGCCGCGGACACCCGCCTGGTCAACGTGCACGTCCAACGGCTCCGCGCCAAGATCGAGAAGGACCCCGAGCACCCGGAGATCGTGGTCACGGTGCGGGGGGTCGGATACAAGGCCGGTTCTCCCTGACGGCTTTTGAGGACGGAAGCGGTGACGGACAGCGTCCAAGCCCCGAGTCCGAACGCGGCCGCCCCTGCCCTGGAAGGGGAGGCCGCGTTCACACGGTGGCAGCGGATGGGCAACGCACTGCGCGCCGGATATGTGGTGACCCAGCGGCTGGCCCGCGGTCTCGTCACCGCCGTGCACTCGCGGTGGCGGCGCTCCCTGCAGCTCCGGGTGGTCACCACCACCTTGATGGCCTCGGTCCTGGTCACCGCGATTCTGGGGTTCTTCATGGTGCAGCAGGTCCGCTCGGACCTGCTCAAGGCCAAGGAGCAGGCCGCGTTCAGCGACCACCACATGGGGCTGACCGCTGCCCTGGGCATCCTCCAGGACAGCGGACAGCAGGACCCGGAACGCCAGCTCGACGAGATCGTCGAAGAGCTCAGTGCACGCAGCGGTGCCACCGGGTTGTACGACGTGGTGATCCTGCCCTCGGTGGGCGGCATGACGGGCCGGGCGAGCGGCGGCGTCGGCGAAGCGAGCATTCCCGCACAGCTCCGCGAGGAAGTGCAGAACAGTAACGGCGACACCCAGCACGGCCGCTACACCGAGATCATCCGCGGCCCCAACCGGGAACCCGGGTTGGCCGTGGGCGCCCAGTTGTCCAGCGCCTACGAGCTGTACTACCTGTTCCCGCTCGACCACGAGCAGCAGATGCTCGACCTGGTGCAGCGGACCTTGGCGCTCGTCGCTTCCGTCATGGTCCTGCTGTTGGCCGCCATCGCCTACGTGGTGACCCGCCAAGTGGTCACGCCGGTCCGGCAGGCCGCCAGCTCCGCCGAGAAGCTGTCCTCCGGTGACCTGTCTGAGCGGATGGAAGTCCGCGGGGAGGACGACTTGGCGCGCCTGGCGGTGTCGTTCAACGACATGGCGGGCAGCCTCCAGGAGAAGATCCAGGAGCTGGAGGAGCTGTCCAAGGTCCAGCGCCAGTTCGTCTCGGACGTCTCCCACGAGCTCCGCACCCCGCTGACCACGATCCGCATGGCGGGGGACCTGCTGTTTGAAGAGCGCGACAGCTTCGACCCGACGGTGCGGCGCTCCGTGGAGCTCCTGCAAAGCCAGTTGGAGCGCTTCGAAGAACTGCTCAACGACCTGCTGGAGATCAGCCGGCACGACGCCGGCGCCGCCACGCTGGCTTTGGAACGCGCCGACATCCGCGACTCCGTGCTCCAAGCGGTCCGGGAAGCCGAACAGATCGCGGAGAAGCGCGGGATCAAGGTGATCCTGCGCCTGCCTACCGAGCCGTGCACCGCCGAGTTCGACTCCCGCCGGATCAACCGCATCCTGCGCAACCTCATCGTCAACGCCATCGAGCACAGCGAAGGCAAGGACGTCATCGTGACCGCGGCCGCAGACCGGGACGCCGTGGCGGTAGCGGTCCGCGACTTCGGGGTCGGCCTCAAGGAAGGCGAAGAGCACTTGTGCTTCGACCGGTTCTGGCGCGCCGATCCCGCTCGGGCCCGCACTACGGGGGGAACCGGGCTCGGCCTGGCGATCGCCAAGGAGGACGCGCAACTGCACGGCGGCTGGCTCCAAGCATGGGGACGGCCGGGGAAGGGCGCCCAGTTCCGGCTGTCGCTTCCCCGGGTGGCCGGCACTGAGCTGCGCGGCTCCCCGTTGCCGCTGGTCCCGCCGGAGATGGCGTTAGGGGGAAACCTTTCGGTGTTGAGCGGCCAGCAGGTCGACTTGGAGACCGGGCGAGGAACAAGCGCGGGGGAGGAAGCGTGATCGGACAGGCGAACCGGATTGCTGCCGCGGTCTCGACCGCCTGTCTCGCTGTCCTGCTTGCCGGGTGTGCCACTGTCCCCACCGGGGGGCCGACTTTCGAAGGCCGCGGGGGCGGCGCCCAGGGGCAGGTGGACACCTTCACTCGCCTGCTTCCCGCCGGACCGCAGCCCGGCTGGGGAGAGAACGCGCTGGTCCGCGGCTTCCTCAAGGACTTGGGCAGTTTCGAGGAGAACCACGAGGCGGCCCGGCTGTACATGACCGAGGAGTGCGCCGACGTCTGGCAGCCCAGCGACCGGGTGCTCGTCTACGAGGAGATGGATGCGGTCCGCTTCGACGTGGAGACGGTCGAGGAGGAGCGCGCGGCACGGGTGCGGGTCCGCACCCCGCTGTACGCCACGATCCGCCCGGACGGCCAGTACGTGCCCGCCTCACCGGGAGAAGCGATCGACGTCGTCTTCGACCTGACCAAGGTCGACGGCGAGTGGCGGATCGCGAACCTGCCCGACACCATCCTGCTGAGCCGCCAGGACGTGGACCGGGTGTACCGCCCGCTCAACCTGTACTACTTCAACCGGGACATGAGCACCCTGGTACCGGACCCGGTGTTCCTGCCGGTGAGCTCCGCGGTGAACATCACGGAGCAGCTCTCCCAGCGGCTGGTCACGATGCTGCTGGACGGGCCCACGGACTGGCTGGCGCCCGCGGTGCGCACCTCGTTCCCCGCGGGGACCACCGCCACCGTGGAGTACTCCTCGGGCAATGTCACCGTGAACCTCGACCACCGGGCCGCGGCCGCCGACCCCCGCCGGCTCTTCGGCATGGGCGCCCAACTGGTGTGGACCCTCAAACAGCTCCCCGAGATCCAGGAGTTCACGCTGCGGCTCGACGGCGAAGAGGTGGAGCTCCCCGGAGTGGAGGACGGGGTGCTGCAGGCCAGCAGCCAAGAGTGGAACTCGGTGAACCCGGCGGGAATGACCGGTTCGCCGCGCGCCTACTTCCTGCGGGACGGCCAACTGTGGTCGCTCGACGTCGACCAGCGGGAGGCTCTCGTGCCCGGGGCGGCCGGGCACGGACGCATCCTGGTGGAGGAGCACGCGGTCTCGCTGGACGAGACCCGGGTGGCGGGCATCATGCCGGACGACGACTCGGTCCGGGTCGCTCCGATCGCCGAGGACGGCGAGTATACGACCGTGCTCCAGGGAGGCGACTACACCTCGCTGTCGTGGGACGGCTACGGCAACCTGTGGGTGGTGGAGGACCTTTCCGCGGAAGTCGCCGAGGCGGAGCGGGAAGAGGATCTCGCGGACGACACCGAGCCGGGCGACACCGCGGTGGGGAGCACGGAGCGCCGGGAAACGGACCGCGGAGAGAAGCGCCAGGTGACCCGGCTGTGGCTGCTCGCCGAGGATGCGGACCCGGTCGAGGTGCACGCGCCGGAGCTCGCCGGGGTTCCCGTCACTGAGCTGCGGGTCTCCCGGGACGGCACCCGGGTGGCGGTTCTGACCGGAGGCGCCGACGGCGGCCAGGTCCTGGTGGGCCGCGTGGTCCACGGCGAATCGACGGTGAGCCTGCAAGCCTTCCTGCCCCTGGCCCGGGACTTGGTGACCGTCACCGACCTGTCGTGGCGCGGTGCCGACCAGCTGGCGGTCCTGGGGCAGAAGGAGCGCGGCGCGATCCAGGCCTACCTGGTGTCGCTCAACGGCAGCGGGGAGTCCACCAGCGCGGGCGCGGTGACCGGATCGGACATGAAGACCATTACCGCGGCCCCGGGAATGCCCCTGCTGTCAGGGACTGAAGAGGACACGATCTCCTCGTCCAGCGACCGCCTCATGTGGCGGCGGGCAGTGGAGGGCACCAAACCCGTCTACCCAGGCTAAGCGGCGGCCTTATCCACAGCCTGGCGGTGCGGGGTGCTGCATCCCGCCGCGGAGGCGCACCGTGGAGGCATGGTCCTGTGCTCTGTGCTGACGGAATGGGTGTCGGCGCTCGCCGACCTGGTGCTGGAGCAGCACTGCGCCGGATGCGGCGGGCTGGACGGGCCGCTGTGCGCGGCGTGCCGGGAAGTGGTCGACCGGGGCCCGTGGCGCTGCCCGGCCCGGTTCGGCTGCCCACCGGTCTGGGCGGCGGGGGCGTATACGGGGCGCGGTCGCGCGGTCCTGCTGGCGTTCAAGAACGGCGGGTACCGGGCATTGGCGGAACCTTTGTCCCGGGGCCTGGCTGCCGCGGTGCGGGCGGCAGCGCCGACCGCCGAGCGGATCAGTCTGGTTCCCGTGCCGGGGCGGCGCTCCGCGGTGCGGAAGCGCGGCTACGACCCGGTGCGGACGGTGGGCGCGGCCGCAGCAGTGCGGTTGCGCGCCCAGGGGGTGGCGGCGCGGGTGGTCTGCCCGCTGCGGTACAGCCGCCCGACCCGGGACCAGGTGGGGCTGGGCGCGGCCGCACGGTGGGCGAACCTGTCCGGGGCTATGCGGGCCCGGTGGCCCGGCAAGAGCCCCGCGGTGGGGGACGCGGTCGTGGTGGTCGACGACGTGCTCACCACGGGGGCCACGCTGGCGGAGGCGGCTCGCGCGCTCACTGCGGCGGGGATCCGGGTTGCGGGCGCGGCCGTAGTGGCGGAACGCCTCTGCCGCGTCGTGACGGACCCGTCGCAAACAGCGACAGCTGGTCCGGCCCGTTCGCCTCCCGGTGGTGCACCGCACGCGATGTGTCGGGAGATTCAGAAAAGTCGTTGGAAGACGGTACCTGACAACCGGGCGATCTCGGGTTAGCGTTCCATTATGGCACCCGTCCGGGTCCGTGGTTGCGTCGACCGTGGCGTGCCCTCAATGGGGACGCCGGGTCGGCAAGCCGATGCCAGCCGCAGGCGAAACGGCCCACGTAAGGCGACTTTTCGTCGACTGATCACGGTGCGGCTTAGAGGTAAGTCCTGCCTCTTGGGAGGGCCCGATGCCCTCCGGACAAGGGAGAAGGGTAGTAGTGGCGCACAAGCGCCGCGAGCCCCTCAGCAGGCGGATGTGGGGACGAAGACCAGGTCGGCCGGGCGGGTGACACTTTCTGTCCACACGGGGCGCGCCGTCACGGGCGCCCCCTTGTGTTTGTGGGGGCGGTAAGGCCGCTGCAGCGCCTGCCGCGCCCGTCCATCCGTCCACGTGCGGTTCCCGGATCACCTAACGCGGTCCCCGGCCTGCGGCCTGCCCCGCGCTTCTGCAGTTTCTCTCTGCGCGTACAGGACCAACGACCGGTGATGATCGTGGGGTCTGCTGGGTATACGCCCAAGTAGAAAGGCCTGTGGCTGCTGAGGCTGGAGAGGAGGAAGACACCGGTCAACCCCACGCGAACAGCGAACGGGGCGCACACCGCATAGCTGGTCGCCTCTGGAGGCGACCATGCGACGAAGGGGGTCTTGTGGACATCATCGTCAAAGGTCGACGCACCGGAGTCAGCGACAAGTTCCGGCGGCACGTCGAGCACAAGCTGGCCAAGCTCCGCAAGTGGGAACGCAAGGACATGATGAGCGTCGACGTGGAGGTGTCCAAGGAGCGCAACCCGAGGCTCGCCAACCACCGCGAGAGGGTGGAGCTGACCATCCGCTCCTCCGGCCCGGTGGTCCGAGGCGAGGCCGCCGCAGATGACCGCTACACCGCTTTGGACCTCGCCCTGGACCGGGTCGAGGCCCGGCTGCGGAAGCTCGCTGACCGCCGCAAGGTGCACAAGGGAAGCCGAGGGCTCGTCTCCGTGGCCGCCGCGACCGCGCAGCTTCCTGTCGACGGCCTTCCGGCCGACTCAGCCATCCCGCCGCAGGTGGTCGAGGACCGCGAGGAGAACCAGGCAGAGGAGTTCGACGGCAGCGCTGTCGACAGCGCTTTCGCCGACGAATTCGTGGAGTTGGACACCGAGGGCGGCGGTTCCCTGGTGGTCCGGGAGAAGTTCCACTACGCCAAACCCATGACCATCGACCAAGCCCTTCTGGAGATGGAGCTGGTGGGCCACGACTTCTACCTGTTCCGCGACAAGGAGCAGGGGCTGCCCAGCGTGGTCTACCGGCGCAAGGGGTTCAACTATGGCGTGCTGCGCCTCATGGAATAAAGTTTCCTACATCTGAATAGCGTCCGGTGTGTCGTGCCGAAGCCCCGGTTTCGGCACGACACACCGTGGGGTACGGCGCTCCAACGGGATCCCGAGAGTCCCTGGGCCCGTGACCGAGCACAGCCACGTCTGTCGTGGGTCGACGGTGCAGCGCTCGTTCGCAGAGCGCCCCACACCCGTGTGACGCCACCGCGCGGGAGGAAGGAACACAGACAGTGAGCGGGGCTCCCCCCACCCGAGTGGAATCCATCAAGGTACTCGTCGTTGATGACCACGAGTTCTTCCGGAGAGGACTGGTCTCCGTCCTGGCTGAGGAGCCTGACATCGAGGTGGTGGGAGAGGCCGGGGACGGGGAGGAAGCGGTTGCCCGGGCCAAGGAACTCCGCCCCGATGTCGTCCTGCTGGATGTGCGGATGCCGAAACGCAGCGGGATCGCTGCGTGCGCGGGGATCAAGGAAGCTGTCCCCGACGCCAAGATCGTGATGCTCACGATGAGCGACGAAGAGGAGGACCTCTTCGAGGCGATCAAGGCCGGTGCGACCGGCTACCTCCTCAAAGAGATCTCGGTGGTGGAGCTTCCCGAGGCGGTGCGTGCGGTCTGCAAAGGTCAGTCTTTCATCAACCCCTCGATGGCCACTAAGCTCATCAACGAATTCGCGGCGCTGGCCCGGAAAGGAAAAGACCGACGGAGCCAGCCCACGAAACCCCCCCGGCTGACCGAGAGGGAAACCGAGGTGCTGCGACTGGTCGCGCGCGGGCTGAACAACCGTGACATCGCCGACCGGCTCTACATTTCGGACAACACGGTCAAAAACCACGTCCGCAACATCCTGGAGAAGCTCCAGTTGCATTCGAGGACCGAGGCCGCTGTCTACGCGATCCGGGAAAAATTCCTGGACGCTGACGACACCGACGACGGACCCATCGGCCAGCGTGGCAGATAGTCACGCTCCGTGCCCTCCGCTTCGCGGTACGCAGATGTTCCTGGGGAGGGCATAGGCTCTCCTACGATGGGAGCTACGGGGAATGGATGCATCCCGTCTCCGGATGCGGGCCACGATCGCGAGGAGCGCATTAGAAGTGCCAGGCATACTCGACAGGGTCCTGCGCATAGGCGAAGGCAAAATCCTGCGCAAGCTGAATAAGCTCAAGGACCAGATCAACTCCATCGAGGATGATTTCGTCGACCTCAGCGACGCTGAATTGCGCGCGCTCACCGACGAATACAAGCAGCGGCTTAAGGACGGTGAGGAGCTAGACGACCTGCTGCCCGAGGCTTTCGCCACCGTGCGCGAGGCGGCGAAGCGGACCTTGGGGCAGCGGCACTTCGACGTGCAGCTCATGGGCGGCGCCGCGCTGCATTTCGGCAATATCGCTGAGATGAAAACCGGTGAGGGTAAGACGCTTACCGCGACACTCCCCGTTTACCTCAACGCGCTCACCGGTAAGGGCGTCCACGTGGTCACCGTTAACGACTACCTGGCCCGCCGCGACGCCGAGACCATGGGCCGCATCTACCGGTTCCTGGGCATGGAGGTTGGTGTCATCTCCCCGGAGATGTCCCCGGCAGCGCGCCGCAAGGCCTACCAGGCGGACATCACCTACGGCACCAACAACGAGTTCGGCTTCGACTACCTGCGCGACAACATGGCGCGGTCGCTCGACAACTGCGTGCAGCGCGGCCACCACTACGCCATCGTCGACGAGGTCGACTCCATTCTGATTGATGAGGCTCGCACCCCGCTGATCATCAGTGGTCCCGCAGAGCAGAACTCGCGCTGGTACGTCGAGTTCGCCAAGATCGCCCCGCGGCTGCGCCGCGACGTCGACTACGAGGTCGACGAGAAGAAGCGCACCGTCGGCATCACCGAGGCCGGGGTGGCCAAGGTCGAGGACTGGCTGGGGATCGACAACCTCTACGAGTCGGTCAACACTCCGCTGATCAGCTTCCTCCACAACGCCATCAAGGCCAAGGAGCTCTACCGCAGGGACCGGGACTACATCGTCAAGGACGGCGAGGTGCTCATCGTCGATGAGTTCACCGGCCGTATCCTGCGGGGCCGCCGCTACAACGAGGGCATGCACCAGGCCATTGAGGCCAAAGAGAAAGTCAAGATCAAGGAAGAGAACCAGACTCTCGCCAAGATCACCCTGCAGAACTACTTCCGGCTCTACGAGAAGCTGGCCGGCATGACCGGTACGGCGGTCACGGAGGCGGCAGAGTTCCAGCAGACCTACAACCTGGGTGTCGTGCCCATCCCCACCAACAAGCCCATGATCCGCGAGGATCTGCGGGACTTGGTCTACAAGACCGAGGAGGCCAAGTTCCAGGCGATTGTCGAAGACATCGCCGAGTGCCACGAGCGGGGCCAGCCGGTGCTGGTGGGTACGACTAGCGTGGAGAAGTCCGAGCTGCTGAGCAAGATGCTCAAGCGGCGCGGGATCCCGCACGAGGTCCTCAACGCCAAGAACCACGCCCGGGAGGCGGCCATCGTGGCCCGGGCCGGCAAGCTCGGCGCGGTTACCGTGGCCACCAACATGGCCGGTCGCGGTACCGACATCATGCTCGGCGGCAACCCGGATTTCATTGCAGCCGAAGAGCTGCAGGAACGTGGCCTCTCCCCCCTCGAGACCCCCGAAGAGTACGAGAAGGCCTGGCCGGAGGCGCTGGAGCGGGCCAAGAAGGAAGTCGAAGCCGAGCACCAGAAGGTGGTTGAGCTCGGCGGCCTGTACGTGCTGGGCACCGAACGCCACGAGTCCCGGCGGATCGACAACCAGTTGCGCGGTCGTGCCGGACGCCAGGGCGACCCCGGCAAGTCCCGCTTCTACCTGTCGCTCGGCGACGACCTGATGCGGCTGTTCAACGGCGAGCGGGTTCAGATGATCATGAACCGGCTGAACCTGCCTGACGACCAGCCGATCGAGCACAAGATGGTCACCAAGGCCATCCAGAGTGCGCAGGGCCAGCTCGAGCAGCAGAACTTCGAGATCCGCAAGAACGTCCTCAAGTACGACGAGGTCCTCAACCGGCAGCGCCAGGTGATCTACGCCGAGCGCCGCAAGGTGCTGGAAGGTGCTGACCTCCGCGAGCAGGTCCGGAGCATGATCGACGACGTGCTCGACTCCTACGTCCGCTCGGCGACCGCCGAAGGCGACCCGGAGGACTGGGACCTCGAACACCTGTGGACGGCCTTCAGCCAGATCTTCCCGGTGAGCTTCACCGCCGACCAGCTCATCGAGGAGAACGGCGGGGACATCAGCGTGCTGACCCCGGACATCATCAGCCAGCGGGTCCGGGAGGACGCCCACGAGGTCTACGACCGCCGCGAGGCCGAGATCGGCGAGGAGACCATGCGCGAGGTGGAGCGCCAGGTCATCCTCCAGGTCATGGACCGCAAGTGGCGGGAGCACCTCTACGAGATGGACTACCTCCAAGAGGGCATCGGCCTGCGTGCCATGGCGCAGCGCAACCCGCTGATCGAATACCAGCGGGAAGGCTACGACATGTTCCAGGAGATGCTCGAAGGCATCAAGGAGGAGTCGATCCGCTTCCTGTTCAACGTCGAGGTCCGGGTGAACCAGCCGCAGGAGTCCCAGATCACTGCGGCTTCCGCGGCGGCCACGGCCTCCGCGATTCCCCTGGTGGCGCCTGAGGCCGAGAAGACGGAGGACAAGGCGGAGGACGCCCAGGAAGCGGAGGAGTCCGCTGCGTCCGCCGAGGCTGCGGAGTCCGCGAAGGACACCGCGCAGGACGAGGACGCCGAGTCCGTAGCGAAGAAGGCGCAGGCCGTGGTCCCCGCGCTGGGCAAGGAGGAGAAGCAGCCCGAGAAGCTGCAGTACTCCGGTCCCAGTGAGGGCGGCGGTGTCGAGAAGCGCACCGAGGACACCGGTCCGGACTATGCGAACACCCCGCGCAACGCGCCCTGCCCCTGCGGCTCCGGCAAGAAGTACAAGAAGTGCCATGGCGCGCCTAAGTCGCGTGTGTGACGGCTGACAGTGCAGCGGTCCCAGGGACGTCCCTGGGACCGCTGCCGGTTATGTGCGGATAGTCTGGCCCGACCCGGAGTTCGCATACCGGACTCCGGGTCGGGCCAGACCGTCGGAAGCTGGCACAGGACGGCCATTCGTTTTTCTGCCAACTGTCTAGGCATCGCGATCACTCCGTCCTAAGCTCAGCCTGTGACCCACGGCACCTCGCGAGTCCGGGTGGCTTGCCGCCGTCCGACAACGCCCTGGTCGGTGAAGGAGGTAGGAGCGTGCTTGCGGTACTCGCCCCCGTGACGGGTGTGGCTGTGGGACTCAGCAGAGTTCCTGACCCGATGTTCGCCCAAGGGTTGGTGGGCCCGGGGACCGCGATCGACCCCCGCAAGGAGGTGCAAGAGGCGGTTGCTCCGATCACCGGCCGGATCGTCAGTTTCCACCCGCACGCGTTCGTAGTGCAGAGTGCGGACGGCAAGGGGGTCCTGGTACACCTGGGCATGAACACGGTCCGGCTCCCCCTGATCCGAGGGTTTGAGCTCCTTGCCGCCCAGGGCGACGAGGTCACCGCGGGACAGCCGCTGATCAGGTGGAATCCGGCCGAGGTCGTAGCGAGTGGAATCTCCCCGATCGTGCCAATCGTGGCTTTGGACGCGGACGGCGACGTCATTTCGCGTCCGGTGAGCGGAGAGGTCAAACGAGGAGAATTGCTATTCCGATGGGCTTGAGGACAACCGAGAGCGAGTGGGCGACGCCGCGCGCGGCCCTGTTCGATCTCGACGGAACTCTCATCAACAGCGAACCGCGGAGTGTGGCGGTGTGGGCCAGGGTGCTCCAGGACCGCGGGGTCGAACCGGACGAGGCGCTGCTGCGCAAGTTCATGGGGCGGCGCGGCGAAGACGTGATCAACGAGCTCGCCCACCTGTTCCCGGGCGAGTCCGTGGAGGACATCTTTGCTGACCGCTGGCGCTACGGCCAGGATCCGGACCTGCCCCCGGTGGAGCAGCTGCCCGAGTCCGTGGCGTTTCTGAAGTACCTACACGCCCAGGGAGTGCCGTTTGCGTTGGTGACCTCGGCCGGGCGGCAGTGGGCAGAAAGCACCCTGGAATGGCTGGGGGTCCGCGACATGTTCCGCGGGATCATCTCTGCGGACGATGTCACGGTCGGCAAACCGCACCCTGAGGGGTATCTCAGCGGAGCCGAGCTTGTCGGCTACGGCCCCGAGCACATCGTGGTGTTCGAGGACACCCCGGCGGGGATCATGGCGGGGCGCAACGCGGGGATGCGGGTCGTCGGAGTCACGACGACGCATCCGCCGCAGGCGCTGGCCCACGCCCATCTCGTCGTGGAGCATCTGGGACAGGTGGGCTGGCCGCAGTTGGTTTTGCGGGATCCGGAGCCGCCCCAGACTGCTCTGGCAGGTCAAGGGTGAGCCGCGCGGAACGCCGGGTCACCGTGGCTTCCCCCGTGGGACTGCATGCCCGGCCCGCGGCGCGGTTCGTTACGGCGGCCTCCGAGTTCGACGGGGAGGTGCGCATTGCCCGTCCCAGCGGGGCGAGCGTGCCGGCGACGAGCATGCTGGCGGTGCTGGCGCTGGGGGTGCGCTGCGGGGAGGAGATCGTGATCACCGCGGAGGGCGAGGGGGCCGAAGAGCTGCTGGACCGTCTCGCCGAGATCGCCGCTACGCCGTGACGGGTCTGTCCCGGCGCTGCCGACCGCGACCGCGGCCCGGAGAACGACGCGTCGTCATCCTTAGTCTGTGAAAGCGTGCCCATGTTTCGACGTCTGCCTGTGCTGGCCGGTGCAACCGTTCTGCTGTTCACAACCGCCTGCGGCGGGGGGAGCGCACCCCGCCCGGGGGAGCGCACCACCCAGATATCCGACCCCGCTGACGTGGACGCTCAGGCGGCAGCGCTGCTCGCGGAGATGAGCCTGGAAGAGAAAGTGGGACAGCTGCTGGTCCCCGTACTCTCCGGCACCACGGCCGAGGAGAACGCCGAGGTGATCGAGCGCTACCACCCAGGCGGGTTCATCTACTTCCCCGAGAACTTGGAGACTCCCGAGCAGGTGGCTGCCATGTCCAACGGGCTGCAAGAGCGTGCCACCGGCACGGGGGCGGGGATTCCGCTGTTCCTCGGGGTGGACGAGGAGCAGGGACTGGTGTCGCGGCTCCCGTTCGGTGCCCGTTTCCCCGACGCGATGGCGTTGGGCGCGGCCCGCGACCCGGAACTGGCCCGGGAGCTGGCAGCGGCGACCGCGGAGCAGTTGGCCGCGGTGGGGATCAATCTCGACTACGCGCCGGTAGCGGACGTCAACGTCAACGCGGACAACCCGGTGATCGGGATCCGCTCGTTCAGTTCGGACCCGGAGCTTGTCGGGGAGCTGGCCGCCGCCGAGGTGGTGGCTTTCCAAGACGGCGGGGTGGTGGCGGTCGCTAAGCACTTCCCCGGCCACGGCGACACCGATGTGGACAGCCACACAGGGCTGCCCGTGATCGACAAGAGCCGCGACGAGTGGGAACGGGTCGACCTGCCGCCGTTCCAGCGGCTCGTCGACGCCGGAGTCGACATGGTGATGACCGCGCACGTGCTCATGCCGCAGCTGGGTGACGCCGAGGAGCCCGCCACGCTTTCTCCGCACCTCATCACCGGGGTGCTGCGTGAGGAGCTCGGCTATGACGGCGTGGTCACCACGGACGCGCTCAACATGGAGGGGGTCCGCCAGACACACGACGACGGCGAGGTGGCGGTGCGCGCGGTCCTCGCCGGGGCCGACCAGTTGCTGATGCCGCCCGATGTGGACCTCGCCTACTCTGCGGTGCTGTCCGCCGTGGAAGAGGGGCGGATCAGCGAGGAGCGTCTGGACGAGTCGGTGCTGCGGATCCTGCGGTTGAAACTGCGCCGCGGCCTGTTCGACGCGGCGCCGGCTGACGCGGAGCAGGCAGCACAGGTCGCTACGCAGCCGGAGCACCACGAGGCAGCCCAGCGGGTCGCGGACGCTTCAGTGACCCTGCTTCGCAACACCAACGGCGTGCTGCCGTTGGCGCGCACCGCAACGGTGCACGTCCTCGGGGTGGGGGCCGAGGAGATCGGTGCGGCCCTGGCCGACCTCGGGCTCACGGTGACGGATTCCCTGAGCGGTGCTGATGCGGTGGTGGTCGGCACGGACGGGGCACGCGGCGACGCCGAGCAGCAGCGCCTGGTGGCCCGCGCCCAGGCGTCGGGAGCCCCGGTGGTGGTCGTCGCCCAAGGCACCCCCTACGACCTCAGTGTGCTGCCGGACGTCGACGCGTTTCTCGCGGTCTACTCCACGATGGAGGTGTCCCGCGTTGCCGCGGCCCGGGTGGTTGCCGGGGAGGTGTCCCCTTCCGGCCGGCTGCCCGTGGACATCCCCGGCACCGAACTGGGCTTCGGGGACGGCTTGAGCTACTGAGCCTGCGCAGACACGCGGACGCCGAGGTCTCCCGCTGGGGCGGGGACCTCGGCGTGGTCGCGATCAGGAGTGCCGTTTGATCTCGCGGCGGGCCAGCGAGCGCAGGTGGACTTCGTCGGGGCCATCGAAGATGCGCATGGCGCGCGCTCCGGCGTACATTTCCGCGAGCGGCACCACGTCGCTGACCCCGGCGCCGCCGTGGACTTGGATGGCGCGGTCGATGACGGCCGCGGCCACGCGGGGCGCCACCACTTTGATCGCGGCGATTTCGTTGCGTGCGGCTTTCGCCCCGTACCGGTCGATCATCCACGCGGTCTTGAGGACGAGCAGGCGCGCCTGCTCGATCTCCAGCCGCGACTCGGCGATGTGTGCTTGGACGATGCCCTGCTCGGACAAGGGCTTGCCGAAGGCGACCCGGCTGGTGGCACGGCGCACCATCAGTTCGAGGGCGCGCTCTGCTTTGCCGAGGGCCCGCATGCAGTGGTGGACTCGGCCGGGGCCGAGGCGGGCCTGGGCGATCATGAAGCCGTCGCCTTCGTTCGCGATGAGGTTCTCGGCGGGGACCCGGACGTTGTCGAATTCGACTTCGCAGTGGCCTTCCTGGTCCTGGTAGCCGAAGACGGGCAGGGAGCGCAGCACTTTGACCCCGGGGGTGTCGCGGGGGACCAGGATCATGGACTGCTGCCGGTGGAGGTCCGCGTCGGGGTTGGTCTTCCCCATGACGATGAAGATCTCGCAGCGCGGGTCGGCCGCCCCGCTGATCCACCATTTCCGCCCGTTGATCACGTACTCGTCGCCGTCGCGCACGATCGAGGTGCGGATGTTGGTGGCGTCGGAGGAGGCGACGTCGGGCTCGGTCATCGCGAAGGCCGAGCGGATCCTGCCGTCCAGCAGCGGTTCCAGCCACCGCTTCTTCTGCTCGGGGGTGCCGAACATGTGCAGCACCTCCATGTTCCCGGTGTCCGGGGCGGAGCAGTTCATCGCCTGCGGGGCGAGGCTGGAGCGGCCGCTGAGCTCAGCGAGGGGAGCGTAGTCGAGGACGCTGAGCCCGCTGACGTCCGGGAGGAACAGGTTCCACAGGCCGCGGCGGCGGGCCTCGGCTTTGAGGTCTTCCATGATGGGCGGGAGTTCATGGTTGTCGGGGCCCGCCTGCTGGCGCCAGGCGTGGTAGACGGGCTCCGCCGGGTAGACGTGTTCGTCCATGAACTCCTGGAGGTTGGCCAGGTAGTCCTTGGCCTTGGGGCTGAGTTCGAAGTCCATGACACGAGTATCGCACTAGACCGACCGGTCGGTACCTTGGGGTGTGGTGGTGGGCCCCGAGGATTTAGCGAAGACGGCTCGGGGAACTAACATCGCCCGTAGTTCGGGGAGATGGAGGCGAAATGTCCCGCAACCGCAGGGGAATCATCATCGACTGGGGCGGAGTGCTGACCTCTCCGCTCCCGGAGACCATTGCGGCCTGGCTGGAGCAGGAGCGGATCGACCGCGCTGCCTACCGGGAGGTCATGCGCACCTGGGTGCACGCTGCCTACCACGAGGGGGCGCGCAGCCCAGTGCACGCCCTGGAACGCGGCGAAGTGGACCCTGCCGAGTTCGAACGGATGCTCGCCGCGCGGCTCCGGCTGGTCGACGGCGGCCCAGTCCCCGCGGAAGGGCTGATCGCGCGCATGTTCGCCGGATTCGAGCCGGTAGAGGAGATGTACGCGGCCCTGCGCGCGGCACGCAGCCAGGGCATACGCACCTGCCTGCTCTCCAACTCCTGGGGCAACGTCTACCCGCGGGAGCGGTTCGCCGAAACCTTCGACGGCGTGGTCATCTCCGGGGAAGTGGGCATGCGCAAACCCGAACCGGAGATCTTCCACTACGCCCTGGAGCTGGTGGGCCTGGAAGCCGAGGAGTGCGTCTTCGTCGATGACGTGGAGCGCAACGTCGCGGCCGCGGTCGACCTGGGGATGACCGGTATCGTGCACCGCGACCCCGCGGAGACGCGGGCACAGCTCGAGGAGGCCTGCGGGATCAGCCTCGCCTCCCTGCTGTGAGCGGCCCCTGCCGCACCGCAGCTCGTCCAGCCCGTGACAGGGAACAGCGGACCGCACACCACGTTGGGGACACAAGCACATGCGCATCTATCTGCCCGCTACGTTCACCACGCTCGCCTCGGCCTTGGCGGACGGAGGGTTCCGCGACGCGCCGTACACCGCGTACGCCGTCACCCCCGCCCTGCGCGCCGCCGTGGGCACTGACGACGAGGAAGAACTGGAATACGCCGCGATGAGCATGGCCGCGGACGCATCCCTGCGGATGCTCGCCGCAGACCCCGAGGCCCCGGCCCGTCGGGTCGTGATCGCGGCCGAGCTGCCCGAGCGCATCGTGCACCCTGTGGCGGAGGCGGAGACGCCCGGGCAGGTCCGCATCGACGGGGTGGTGCCGCTCAAACGCATCGCCTCCGCGCATATCGACGACGAGGCCGCGGCCCCGGACATCAAAGCCGGGCGGACCGAGGAGCACGAACTCCTCTGGTACGCCACCCAGGAGCTGCGCTATCTCCTGGAAGACCCCACGACCGCATAGCCCCGGCTCCCCGCGCGGCACCATCCCCCCAGGGCGCCAGCCGCCTGAGCGGGCCCGCTGCAGCGGGGAACGGGAAGAATGCCCCGGCGGGAAGTCGGGAGGGTGCGGCAGAATGGGGCCCGTATGGAACATCAGTGCCGTTTCCCTGCGTAAAGGAGCTTCCCATCAGCCGTCTGGTGTTGTGGAACATCGACCTCACCCTTGTCGACGTCGCCCAGGTGACGCGCGCGGCCTATGCCGAGGCGTTCGAGAAGGTGACCGGCGTACCGTTGGTGTACCTCGCGCCGACGGCGGGGCGGACCGATTCGGAGCTGTTCTTCGACTTCCTGGCGCGCAACGACGTCGACGACACGGATGAAACGCTGCTGCCGCGCTTCACCAAAGAACTGGGGGAGGCGTTCGCCCGGCACAGCGACCAGCTCGCCGTCCGAGGCCGGATGATGCCGGGGGCGCTGGACGCGCTCAACGCGGTCATGCGGCTGCCGGACACCGTGCAGACGGTGGTCACCGGCACGATCCGGAGCAACGCCAAGGCGAAGCTCGCCGCCTTCGGACTGGACAGCTGCCTCGATTTGAGCATCGGCGGCTACGGGTCGGAGAACTATCCCAAGGCCAGCCTGATCCAGTTCACCCGGATGCGGGCGGAAGAGGCCTACGGCCGAGCCTTCCCCGAGTCCCAGACCGTGTACATCACCGAGTCGGTGCGTGATGTGGAGGCGGCCCGGATCGGCCGGGTGCAGCCGATCGCCGTCGTCAGCGGGTCCTCCACCGAGTCCCAGCTGCGGGCGGCCGGTGCTGAGCACATCCTGGACGACCTCACCGATCCGGCCGCGCTGGTGGCCGCGATCCGCGCCGCGACGAGTGAGGACTGAGGACCCCGGGGACGAGGAGAACCCGCGGAATTCCCCCCGGAACGGGACGCCTCGGGGTACTGTCAGAGAGTGGATATCAGCCGTTCACCAGCGCACTAGCGGACGGCTTTATCCATTTTGTCCAGTTTTTCTGTGGTGGACGACGAGTAGGTTCTGAGACTGGCAGTCACTGGCGAGAGAAGCGCACCGTTGACCGAAGGCGCACGTCCTGTCCCTGTGTACGACGTGCAACACAGAGTTAACCGGACAACGGAGTCCGGTCACGCCTCTTTGGGTACTTCCTGGGCTGGTGAGCCCGGAGCCTCATCTGGAAACGGTTGTGAGCTCCTCTCGCATCTGTCACACAATGTCACAGTAGAGTGCGCGGTACCGCGAGCACCGCGGCCTACCACCCCCGACGACTCACAAAGGAGTGAGATCGCACATGTCAGGGCAGCCCGACGCCGTCAGGACGCAGCTCCTTGACGACGCCGTCAGCCAATGGTCCCAGTCCCACCCGCTGCCGGTCGACACCGACCGGTTCCGGCGGTTCCTCCACCGGTACTACCGGCACGCCAACCCCGAGGAACTCACCGAACGCCACCCCGACCAGCTCGTCCGGCACGCTCTCGACCACTGGGACCTCGGCGCCCGCCGCCCGGAAGGGCGCACCAAGGTCCGGGTCCGCAGCCCGGAAGACGCCGACCACAGCGTCGTCGAGATCGTCACCGACGACACCCCCTTCCTCGTCAGCTCGGTGACCATGCGCCTGGCAGAGCGCGGGATCAGCGCGCGGTCGATCATCCACCCCCAGCTCCGGGTGGAACGCGACACCCTCGGCGCCATCGTCGAGATCGACCCGGAGGACGCTACCCTCCGGCCCTGCGAAGAGTCGTGGATCCGCATCGAAATCGACCGCCGCACGGAAGAGGCCGCCCGTCAGGAGCTCGCCGACGACCTCACCCAGGTCCTCACCGACGTCCGGCAGGTCAACGAAGACAGCGCGCGGATGCGGCACACCGCCCTCCGCCTGGCCGACCAGGTGACCGAATCCGCTGCCGCCCTCGTTGCGGGCGGGGTCGCCAAAGAGGAGATCACCGAGAGCGCGGAGTTCCTGCGCTGGCTGACCGACCAGCACTTCATCTTCCTGGGCTACCGGGAATACCAGTTGGACACCGATGAGAGCGGGGCTGAAGGGCTGCGCGCCGTCCTCGGCACCGGCCTGGGGCTGCTGCGCATGGACCCGCAGGACGGGCCCACCGTCCGCCCGCTTCCCCCCGAAGGCCAGCGCAAAGCTCGCGAACCCCACGTGCTGGTCCTCACCAAAGCCAACTCCCGCTCCACCGTCTACCAGCCCAAGTACCTGGACTACATCGGCGTCAAGAAGTTCGACGACCAGGGCCGGGTCGTCGGCGAACACCGCTTCCTCGGCCTCTACACCCGCGAAGCCGAGGCAAGCCCCATCAGCCAGATCCCGATCCTGTCCCGGAAACAGGACGAACTCCTGAGCCGCGCCGGCTTCGCCCCCGACAGCTACGACGGCCGCGAAGCCATCGAACTCCTGGCGGACTTCCCCCGCGAAGAGCTGTTCCAGATGTCAGTGGAGGAAGTCCAGAAGGTCATCTTGGGCGTGCTGCGGCTCCGGGAACGCCTCGGCACCCGGCTCTTCCTCCGCCGCGACCCCTACGGCCGGTACGTGTCCTGCTTGATCTACATGCCGCGCGACCGCTACACCACCAAGGTGCAGCAGGCCGTGCAGGAGGTGCTCTCCCGGGCATTCCACGGCGCCGACATGGACCACAGCGTGATGGTGGGCGCCTCCCCGCTCGCCCGCCTGCACATCGTGGTCCGCGCGGGGCGGGGCACCGAACTCGCCGGAGTGGACCAGGACAAGCTCGAAGCCGAAGTCGCCCGCGTCATCCGCTCCTGGAACGACGACTTCGCCGCCGAGCTGACCGCCCGCTTCGGCCCTGAACGCGCCCAAGAGCTGCTGGACACCTACCTCGCCACGATCAGCGAGAGCTACAAGGTCGACGTCCCGGCCTCCGTCGCGGTCGACGACATCGCCTGCCTCGACCAGCTCGGCCCCGACGACATCAAAGTCCGGCTCTACCGCTCCGAAG
Source organism: Thermobifida sp. (assembly GCF_017577275.1). Classification (NCBI taxonomy): domain Bacteria; kingdom Bacillati; phylum Actinomycetota; class Actinomycetes; order Streptosporangiales; family Nocardiopsidaceae; genus Thermobifida; species Thermobifida sp. The sequence goes on along the minus strand of NZ_PITY01000023.1, from coordinate 135,387 downwards.
GGGTCCTGCCCGGCGAGTGGCGGTGCAAGGTCTACCGGAGCGGCAGCCCGATCACGCTCTCCCAAGTCCTTCCGCTGCTCGAGCACATGGGACTGGAGATCGTCGACGAGTGGCCCTACGGCTTCGAACGCGAAGCAGATGGGGACGGGAAGCGCGAATTCGCGTGGATCTACGACTTCGGCCTCGTCAACCCCCCGCTCGACTCCGCGGAGATAGAGCAGGTGGCAGGCCTGTTCGAAGAGGCTTTTGTCGCGCTGTGGCAGGGACGGCTCGAATCCGACCGCTTCAACGCCCTGGTCGTGCACGGCGGCCTGAACTGGCGCCAGATCACCGTGCTCCGCGCCTACGCCACCTACCTCCGGCAGACCGCCACGTCCTTCACCCCCGCCTACATCGCCGATGTGCTCAACTCCCACACGCACATCGCCCGGCTACTGGTCCGGCTCTTCGAATCGCGGTTCGACCCGCAGTTGGACGAGGGCCGCGCAGAACTGTGCGAGGGGATCACCGAGGAGATCCTCGGAGAGCTCGACCAGGTCGACAACCTCGACGCCGACCGCATCCTGCGGTTCTTCCTCGCCGCGATCGGCGCCACCCTGCGCACCAACTACTTCCAGGACGGCGGCACCAAGCCCTACCTGGTCTACAAGCTGGACCCGGGACGTATCCCCGACATGCCGCAGCCGCGGCCTAAGCTGGAGACGTTCGTCTACTCCCCGCGCGTTGAGGGAGTCCACCTGCGGTTCGGCACGGTGGCGCGCGGCGGGCTGCGCTGGTCGGACCGAATCGAGGACTACCGCACCGAAATCCTGGGCCTCGTCAAAGCGCAGACGGTCAAGAACTCCGTCATCGTGCCTAGCGGCGCCAAAGGCGGGTTCGTCTGCAAGCGGCTGCCCAAGGGCGACCGCGACGCGGTCATGGCGGAAGTCGTGGACTGCTACAAGCAGTTCATCGGCGGCCTGCTCGACGTCACCGACAACCTCGTCAACGGGACTGTCAGCCACCCCGAGGACGTGGTCCGCTACGACGGAGACGACTCCTACCTGGTCGTGGCTGCCGACAAGGGCACAGCGACCTTCTCCGACATCGCTAACGCGGTCGCCGCAGAACGCGGCTTCTGGCTGGGCGACGCCTTCGCCTCCGGCGGCTCGGTCGGCTACGACCACAAGGCCATGGGCATCACCGCCCGCGGCGCCTGGGAGTCGGTCAAATACCACTTCCGGGAAATGGGCGTGGACGTCCAGAAAGAGGACTTCACGGTGGTGGGCATCGGCGACATGTCGGGCGACGTGTTCGGCAACGGCATGCTCCGCTCCGAGCACATCCGCCTCATCGCCGCCTTCGACCACCGGCACATCTTCCTCGACCCCGACCCGGATCCGGCGGTGAGCTACGCGGAGCGCCGCCGTCTCTTCGAACTCCCCCGCAGCTCCTGGGCGGACTACAACCCCGAGCTGATCTCCCCGGGTGGCGGCGTGTACTCCCGCCACGCCAAGTCCGTGCCGATCAGCCCGCAGGTGCGCCGGGCCCTGGGGATCGCGGACGACGTCACGACCCTCACCCCGCACGAGCTGATCAAGTGCGTCCTCACCGCCCCGGTGGACCTGCTGTGGAACGGCGGGATCGGCACCTACATCAAGGCGTCCACCGAATCCCACACCTCGGTGGGGGACAAGGCCAACGACCCGGTCCGCGTCGACGCCTCCCAGTTGCGCTGCAAAGTGGTCGGGGAAGGCGGCAACCTGGGAATGACCCAGCAGGCCCGCATCGAGTTCGCGCTCGCCGGCGGCCGCGTCAACGCCGACTTCATCGACAACTCCGCCGGCGTGGACACCTCGGACCACGAGGTGAACATCAAGATCATGCTGGACCGCGAGGTCCGGGCCGGGCGGCTCGACAAGGCCGAGCGCGACGCGCTGTTCATGGACATGACCGACGAGGTCGCCCGCCTCGTGCTGCGCACCAACTACCTGCAGAACACGGCGCTGGCTGCGGCCCGCAAGCAGAGTCCCGCCATGCTGCACGTCCACACCCGCTACCTGCGCAAACTGGAGCGGGACGGCCACTTGCAGCGCAAGCTCGAGTTCCTGCCCGACGACAAGGCGATCGCGGCCCGGCGGTCGGCCGGGCGCGGGCTCACCGGGCCTGAGTTCGCCACGCTGATCGCCTACACCAAGATCGTGCTGGCCGAGGAGATCCTCGCCTCGGACCTGCCCGACGACCCCTATCTGAACTCCGTGCTGCTGGAGTACTTCCCCACACCGCTGCGCGAGCGCTTCCGCGACGCCATCCTCCAGCATCCGCTGCGCCGGGAGATCATCACCACGGTGGTGGTCAACGAAATGGTCAACCGGTGCGGGTCGACGTTCGCCTTCCGTTTCGCCGAGGAGACGGGCGCGGACGCTCCGGAGATCGCCCGCGCCTACCTGCTGGTGACGGAAGTCTTCGGCCTGCGGGACTTCTGGGCGAAGGTCGAGGCCCTCGACTACCAGGTCGACGTCGACACCCAGTTGACCATGCTGCTGGAAGCCCGCAAGCTGGTCGAACGGTCGGCCCGCTGGCTGATGCGCTACCGCTCCTTCGACTCGGACCTCCACGCCGAGATCGCCCGGTTCCGGAAAGGCGTCCAGGAGATCGTCCCGCAGCTGTCCGCAATGCTGCAGGGGCGCGACCTGCAGGCTTTCACGGAGCGCCGGGACGCCCTCGTGGCCAAGGGCGTGCCCCAGGAGCTGGCCGAACAGGTCGCCGCCATGGTCCCCGCCTACTCGACCTTCGACCTGATCCGCGTCTCCGAGGAGACCGGCCGGTCGCTGCGCGAGGTGGCGGAGGTCTACTTCGACCTGGCCGACCAGTTGCAGCTCACCCGGCTGCGGGAGCGGATCATCGCCCTGCCGCGCGACGACCGCTGGAGCACGATGGCGCGCGCCGCGGTGCGCGACGACCTGTATGCCGCCCAAGCCGACCTGAGCGCGATCATCCTGCGCTCCGGGCATGCCGGGGAGCGGCCGGACGAACTCCGCGCCCACTGGACTGAGCAGAACCGCGCCGCGGTGCGGCGGGCCACCGAACTGCTCTCGGAGATCTGGGAGACGGAGCGCTTCGACCTGTCCACCCTCTCGGTGGCGGTGCGATCGATCCGGTCGCTGGTGGCCTCCAGTATCTGAGCTGACCTGAGCAGACGCGGGCCGGGACCGCAGCAGCGGCCCCGGCCCGCACGCTGCGGGGGTTGGCGCTGCCAGCCCGGAGTTGGTGTCATGGCGGTGTGCAGCCGAACACCGAACGCCCGAGCGTCGACGCGCTGCTCGAAGCCGTCGACCACGTCTGGAACGATGTCGACCGCCTCCGGGACCTCGTCCGCAGCGCACTCCACGAAGGGTTCGGCCCCGAAGTGCTGCCCGCCGCGCAGCGGGTGCGGGAACTCGACCCCGACCTGGACCGGGGCATGGTGCTCTACGCGCTGGCACTGCGCGCCTGCGGCCGGCACGACGAAGCCGAACGGGAACTCATCCGGCACATCAAAGGCCGCGGCGGGCACGCCGACACATGGTTCGCCCTCGTCCCGCTGGCGGAGCGCCGGGGCAGCACCAGGGACGTCGCCACCGCGCTGGCGAACGCGCTGCGCTGCGACCCCGACCACCGGGAAGCCCTTGTGTGGGGGTGGCGGTACCACGCCAGGCAGCACGGAGCCGAGCAGGCCGACGCGTGGCTTGCCGAGCAGGCACCGCGCAGTTGGCGCGCCACGCTGATGCTGGGCGAGCGCGCCCTGCACCGGGGCGAACTGGACTCGGCCCTGGAACTGTTCACTGCCGCCTGCACCCGGGGAGCCCGCCACGGCGAGCCGCTGCGGCGGGCCGCCCGCGCCCTGGCCGCCCAAGGGCACGACACGGAGTGCATCTCCCTCGTGCTCTCCCACTGGAAAGCGTCGCACGGGCCGCTGCCGCTCGTGACAGCGATCGAAGCCCAGTTGCGGCTCGGCCGCATCTCCGATGCGGTCCTTGCCGTGGCCAGACTGCGCGGGCTGGGCGAAGCCGAACGCGACCACCCCGAGGTCGCCGAGGTGTGCCGGAAAGTGGAACAGCTCCGCGTCCACCACGGGCTGTGACGCTGCTGTGCGTTTCCCGGGCAGAAGAAAACTGAGTGGGCGAGAAGGCAGCGGGCGCCGTTTAGACTTGGCAGTGTGGCAGAACTAGACCCCGCAGAGCAGATCAAGGAACTCACATCCACGCTGGAGAACATCGAGGCCGTACTGGACCTCGACGCCAAGCGCACGGAAATTGAGCAGCTGCGGGAGCAGTCAGCCGATCCCGAGCTGTGGAACGACCAGGCCAATGCGCAGAAGGTCACGCGGCGGCTCTCCTTTTTGGAGTCGGAAGTCTCCAAGGTCGAGAACATCCGCAGCCGGATCGATGACCTCGGTGTGCTCTTCGAGCTCGCGGCGGCAGAGAACGACGCCGAAACCCTTGCCGAGGCCCGCAGGGAGCTGGCCGCGCTGCGCAAGGACATCAGCGATCTTGAGGTGCGCACCCTGCTATCGGGCCCCTACGACGAGCGTGAAGCACTGATCAGCATCAACGCTCAGGCGGGTGGGGTCGACGCGGCAGACTGGACGCAGATGCTGCAGCGGATGTACCTCCGCTGGGCGGAGCGCCACGGCTACCCGACGGAGATCTACGAGACCTCCTACGCTGAGGAAGCCGGCATCAAGTCCACGACGTTCGTGGTCAAGGCGCCCTACGCCTACGGCATGCTGCGCGGCGAGCACGGTACGCACCGCCTGGTGCGGATCTCGCCGTTCGACAACCAGAGCCGCCGTCAGACCTCGTTCGCCGGAGTCGATGTGGTCCCGGTCGTCGAGCAGAGCGACCACATTGAGATTGACGAAAGCGAACTGCGGATCGACGTGTACCGCTCTTCAGGGCCCGGCGGCCAGGGCGTCAACACCACCGACTCGGCGGTGCGGATCACCCACCTGCCGACCGGGATCGTGGTCTCCTGCCAGAACGAACGCTCCCAGTTGCAAAACCGCGCTACCGCGATGTCGATCCTCCAGGCCAAGCTGCTGGAACGCAAACGCCAGGAGGAGGAGGCCGAGCTCGCCGCGCTCCGCGGTGAGTCCGCGCGGGCGTGGGGAACCCAGATGCGCAACTACGTGCTCCACCCCTACCAGAGCGTCAAAGACATCCGCACCGGGGTGGAGACCGGGAACACCAGCGCTGTCCTCGACGGAGAGATCGACGAGTTCATCAACGCTGGGATCCGCTGGCTGCGGAGCCGGGAGAGGGACGAGCAGAAGAAAGCGGGATAACTGTGCCGCCGGTGCACGAGCAGAGCCGCGGCGGATTCGCGGAAACGCCCGCCGCGGCTCGGAAAGTCGTGTATATGTGAACGTTATCACCGCTTGACGATCCCTCTATGCTCTTGGTAGCTGACTAGTGTTACTCCCGAGTCCGCTGTGAGGCCCGGGAAGGGAAGACACTGTCGGTGCCGGGGAGCGAACAGCGGCGCCGCACGTTCCGCGGTTCAAAGTGAACCCGGACATTCCGGGTCGCTTTCCCCCTAGACTGTCGTCTGGCCCTGTGGCCGCGGTACTGCCTTGAGCGGACCCACCGCTGTGGGCCCTAACTTCGAGACCCTTGTGATGCGCCCGTGATCCAGTTTGAAAACGTCACCAAGGTCTACCCGACCCAGAAACGTCCCGCGCTGAACAACGTTTCCATCGACGTTCAGAAGGGGGAGTTCGTCTTCCTCGTCGGCCCTTCGGGATCGGGTAAGTCCACGTTCCTCCGTCTCATCCTCAAAGAGGAGAAACCGACCAAAGGTCGGGTCCACGTCGCGGGTAAGGACCTCTCACGGCTGTCGAACTGGAAGGTTCCGCACCTGCGGCGTCGCATCGGCTGCGTATTCCAGGACTTCCGGCTGCTGCCCAACAAGAACGTCTACGAGAACGTGGCGTTCGCGTTGGAGGTCATCGGAAAGCCGCGTCGGTTCATCCGCAAGGTTGTCCCCGAGGTCGTCGAACTGGTCGGCCTCGAAGGCAAGGGCGACCGCATGCCCAGCGAACTCTCCGGTGGTGAACAGCAGCGAGTGGCGATTGCTCGGGCATTCGTCAACCGTCCGCAGATCCTTCTCGCCGACGAGCCGACAGGGAACATCGACCCTGCGACCTCGATCGGCATTATGAAGGTGCTCGACCGAATCAACCGGACCGGAACTACTGTCGTCATGGCCACCCATGACGCTGCCATCGTCGACTCGATGCGCAAGCGGGTCATTGAGCTCGAGGACGGCGAGGTCATCCGTGACCAGTCGCGTGGCGTCTACGGCCAGGCGTACTAGGTCCCGCTTTTCGTGAATCCCGGGCTCGTGGAGCCTTCAGCGGAACCCCGCCCAGCGGCTCTCGTGGTACGCCTACCCAGTGGCGCGGAGCCCAACAAGGATGGACCTTTGACACATCATGCGCGCACAGTTCGTACTCTCTGAGATCTGGATCGGCCTACGGCGCAACCTGACGATGACCATCGCGGTCATCACCACGGTCGCCATTTCGCTGGCCCTCTTCGGTGCTGGCATGCTGATCAACCAGCAAGTCAGCGCAATGCGCGGGTATTGGGACCAGCGGATTTCGATCACGATCTACCTGTGCACCGAGAGCTCACCCAGCAGCCACTGCGTCGAGAACGGGCCCGCGACCGATGAGGACCGCGCCGCGATCCAAGCGGACCTGGAATCCATGCCCGAGGTCGCCAGTGTCGAGTACGTCGACCAGGCCCAGGCGTGGGAGGACTTCCAGAACCGCTTCGCCAACCAGCAGGCCCTCGTCGAAGCCACGCAGGAAGGCGACATCCCCGACAACTTCCGGGTCCAACTGGTCGACCCCTCGCAGTACGAGAAGGTCCAGGAGAGCTTCCGGAACCGGGCCGGCGTCGACATGGTCTCCAACGACAAAGACGTGCTCGACCGGTTCTTCGAACTGTTCGACGTCCTCAAGTGGGCGGCACTGACCTTCGCTATCGTCCAGCTCGCCGCTGCCGCGCTGCTGATCGGCAACACGATCCGCCTGTCGGCCTACAGCCGCCGCCGGGAGACCGGAATCATGCGCCTGGTGGGAGCCTCCAACTTCTACATCCAGCTCCCGTTCCTTCTCGAGGGCGCGATCTGCGGTCTCATCGGCGGTATCATCGCTTCAGGCTTCATCGTCGCAGCCAGGTATGTCCTGCTGGACAAGATCCAGGACTGGTTCTACTCCGGAGTCCGGCTCAGCACGGGGGCACTGCTCTCCGTTATCGGAATGTCCATCATCCTGGGTGTGCTGCTCTGTGCGATCGCCTCTTTCCTGACGCTGCGGCGGTACCTGCGCGTCTGAGGCTCTGATGAGGCGGCCAGCCTGGCGAGGAGCGAGCACACATGGCACGGAAGAAAAAACAGGACAAGGGGCAGGGACCGAAGACCATCGCGCAGAACCGGCGCGCCCGGCACGACTACCACATCGAAGACACCTATGAGGCCGGTCTGGTGCTGACCGGTACCGAGGTGAAGTCGCTGCGTGCCGGCCGTGCCTCCCTGGTCGACGGTTTCGCCCAGATCAAGAACGGCGAGGTCTGGCTGCACAACGTGCACATCCCCGAGTACACGATGGGGACGTGGACGAACCACGCTCCGCGTCGCCCGCGTAAGCTCCTGTTGCACCGGGAGGAGATCGCGAAGCTGGACGCGAAGACCCGCGAGGCGGGCCGCACGCTGGTCCCGCTGTCGCTCTACTTCCGGAACGGCCGGGCCAAGGTCGAGATCGCTCTGGCCCGAGGCAAGCGCGAGTACGACAAACGCCACGACATCGCCGAACGCGAGGCTAAGCGCGAAATGGAAAGAGCTCTGCGTCGGCGGCGTTGAAAGGACAGCAGGTTGCCCCCCCGAAACAGCCTCCGTCGATTCCTTGCCGCGACCACGGGCGCCCTTCTGGTCACGGCCACTGCGGCCTGCGCGGCGGAGCCAAGCCCTGAGGTCGCCGTCCGTAGCTTTCTGCTGAACTGGCAGGAAGGCGACTACGAGGCCGCAGCACAGGTCACCAACGGTGACGTCGCCGAGGTCGCTGAGGCGCTCCGTCAAGCGCACAACCAGCTTGACCTGGCGGCGCTGCGGTTGAGCCTTCGCCCGATCGAGATGGACGGGGACACGGCGACGGCCGGTTTCGGGGCCGAGGCCGACCTCGGTATCGGCGATCCGGTGTGGCGCTACACGGGGACGATCCCGTTGACGCGCACGGACTCGGGCTGGGTGATCGACTGGTCGCCTGCGGTGATCCACCCGGAGCTGGGGGAGGGGGAGCGGCTCGCGGTCACCTACGATGTCCCAGACCGCGGCCAGATCTACGACCGCAACGGCGAACCCCTCGTCGAGGAGACCGAAGTCACCGCGTTCGGGGTGCGTCCCGCCGCGATGGCGGACATGACCGAGGGGATCAACAGCCTGGCGGAGCTGCTCGACGAGGATCCTGAGCCGCTGCTCAACCGGGTCCGGTCTGCGCCTCCGGAGGAGTTCCAGCCGCTCGTCCTCAAACGCACCCAGGACGTGTCCAGCTCCCTGCTCGCGAAGGCCACCGCGATTCCCGGCGTGGAGGTCGAGGAGGGGACGATGCCTCTCCTGCCGATCCGGGCCGCGGGCGTGGTCGGCGAGGTCGCGGGAACCGCGGAGCACAAGGTCGCCAACCGTGTTTCGGGCCCGTACCAGGCGGGGGACACGGTGGGGCTCAACGGCTTGCAGAGCAGTTTCCAGCAGCAGCTCGCCGGTACGGCGACGACCCGGGTCGTCACGCTCAGCTCCTCGGGCGAGGAGACGGGGGTGCTGGAGACGTGGACGGGGGAGGAGAGCGGTTCGCTGACCACCACCCTCGACCACGCGGTGCAGGAGGCGGCGGAGACGTCGCTGGCTACGATCAACGGCACCGCCTACCTGGTAGCGGTGGATGCGCGTTCCGGGGAGATCCTCGCCGCGGCGGGACAGCCCGACGAGCCGTCCAACGACGGTGCGCTGACCAGGCAGTACTACCCGGGCGAGACGTTCACGATCGTCTCGGCCGCAGCACTGCTGAGCGGGGGCAAAGCCACTCTGGACACCACGATGGCCTGCGAGCAGCAGGCGGAAGTGGGCAGCCGGACTTTCACGAACCCCAACGGCGGCAGCCTGCTGGGGACCCCGGACCTGCGGACGAACTTCGCCTACAGCTGCACGACAGCGTTTGTGGGGCTGTCGAGCTCGTTGAGCGCCGCGGACCTGGCGGAGAGCGCGGAGCGGTTCGGTATCGGCCAGCCGTGGCAGTTGCCGGTCCCCGCGTTTTCCGGGGAGTTCACCGTGCAGGGAGGCCAGGAGCAGGTTGCCGCTGCCACAGTGGGGGCGGACGGGATCACGGTCAGCCCGCTGGGGATGGCTCTCGTGGCGGCTGCGGTTGCGGGCGGGCAGTGGCACGCGCCGCGGCTGATCGACGGGGTGGAGCCGGAAGTGGACAGCATTCCGGTTGACCCCGCGGTGCTGGAGCCGCTCCGCGAGCTGATGCGCGCCCCCGTGGAGCAGGGCAGTGCCTCCGTGCTCAACATCGACTACGTGAACCCGGTGCACGGCCAGACGGGGATGGTCACCCAGGAAATCGACGGTGAGGAGAAGACCATCCAGTGGTTTGTCGGCTACCGGGGCCACGTCGCTTTCGCGGTGGTGGTGGAGGCCGCTCCCTCGCACACCTACCAGTTCGCGGTGAACTCTGCCCTGTCGTTCCTGCAGCTGCTGCCCGCCAGCTACGTTTCCGCTGCCGAGGCGGACTCCCAGCTCGAGGGGAGTGCGTGACCCGGTTGCGGGCTCCCGCTGGCACGGCGGGCCGTCAGGGGTGACGGCTGCGGTGGCCGCGACCGCACGGCCCCGCCCGGTCTCCCGTGAGCCTGCACTGCGTGCCGTGCTCGGGCAGCGACGGACGGGCGGTGGTTTGAGGGGTTTCTCCCGAATTTTCTCCTGAGGAGGCAACCTGGGACGCCGTCTGAGGCGTCTTCATAGGTGACTGGTCTGCGAATGGGGGGTCGCGGCCAGTCTGGGACAGGACCTCGTCTCGGGGGAGGCCCTGTCCACCGAGGTCGGTGTGACCCTACCGGCCGGCCCTCGCGGGCAGCGTCGACGGATCTCGTCCGCGCCCGCGGGGGTTTCTCCAGTTTTCGAGGCAGTTGCGTGCGTCCCGGGAATGTGGTTGGCACCTGGTGTGTTGAACCAGTAGCCTAAGAAAACGAGGACGCTGCGTGAGTCCTGAGTGCGGGCTCGAAGCCCGTTGACAACTGCACAGGGGGTGATCGGTTTCGACTTCGATGGTTGTTGTAGGGGAAGCGGGCCGAGGAGAGCGGACGCAGCCTCGTTAAAAATGCGACCGCGAAAAAAATAAGTGCCAACTCTAAGCGCACTGAGTTCGCTCTCGCTGCTTAATCGAGAGTGACTCTGTCGGCCTGGGAGCGTCTCCGACCCAGTGTCCGGCATCGTTGAGGAGACTTGCCGGTCAGATCAGGCCACAGGATCTGACTGGGACATGCTCTGTGGCTGGGCCTGTCGGCGACTTGTCTGCGTGAGCGCCGGGGCCGAGGAGAACGCTGAGCAGACTGCGCCCGGAGAAGCCCTGCTGCAGCATCGAAGGACGCGGGTTCGATTCCCGCCACCTCCACGCGTCGCTGCTGCGGCGGCCGGTGCAGAAATGCACCGGCCGCCGCAGTTTTTTGTGTGCTGGGGAGCATGGCGTCCGGTGCGTGCGGTCCTCAGTTGGACAGTTCCACGCCGAGCAGGCGCGCGGTCCGCTCCACACTCGGGCGCAGGCTGCGGTCGTCGCAGTCGCCGAGGTACATGCCGAACGAGGTCACGAAGACGTAGCCCTGCCCCCGGCGTTCGCAGGTGATGTCTTCCACGGCGAACTCGGACTGCGGGTTGCTCACCCGAAGGAACGGGCGGCCGTCGTCGATGACGCGCGCCCAGATCCCGTGTGAGGAGACTGCTTCAGCGAGGCGGGCCAGCCGTTTGCGCTGCAGGGATTGGGTGAGTATCGCCGCCGGGGTGACGGGGCGGGTGGGATGTGTGGGGTGAACCATGACGGTGTCCTCCTAGATAGAGGAAACTCCAGTTGACTTTCACGTATTGTGAAGGTCAAACCGTCTTTGGTCACGCAACGTAATGATGACACGCCGTGGGGTGTCTCAACATATCCGTTGCGGGAGCACTGCCGGGGCATAGTCGGCATGGCCGGGACCGGGGCAGACCCCGAGGGCACCTGCCGTAGGCCAGAGCGCGCTGACAGGCGCCCCCGCCCTCGCCCAGGCCGCCCGATCCCGTCCTCCGTACCGGACGCAGAACCGCAGGGGAGCGGAGCGGAACAGGCTCAGCGCTGGCCCCGGCTGGCCGGAACTCCGGTGACGGGGCGGCCCCGGTGGTAGACGGCGTGGAGCGTCCCATCCGGCTCCAGCACGACGAGGTCGGCGTAGCGTCCCGGCAGGAGAGCCCCCACGTCAGCGAGGCGCAGGGCGGCAGCGGGAACCGTGCTGGCTGCGCGTACCGCCGCGGCCAGCGGAATGCCCAGGTCACGCACTGCCCGACGGACAGCATCGGCCAAAGTGATCGTGCTGCCCGCGATCGCCCCCGTGTCCGCCAGGCGGGCTGTGCCGTCTGCGACCCGGACACGGCGCCCGCCCAAGGTGTAGTCCCCGTCGCCCAGCCCGGCCGCTGCCATGGCATCGGTGACGAAAGCGGTGCGGTCGGCTCCGGCCGCAGCCCAGGCCATGCGCACCACCGCGGGATGGAGGTGGACCCCGTCGTTGATGACCTCCACGGTCACCCGGTCGTCGGTGAGCGCCGCGGCCACGGGCCCGGGATCCCGGTGGTGGAGGGGCCGCATCTGGTTGAACAGGTGGGTGGCCACCGTCGCCCCCGCGTCGAACGCGGCGCACACCGTGGCATAGTCGGCGTCGGTGTGCCCGACCGCGGCCACGACGCCTTCGGAAACAGCTGCACGCACCAGTTCGAGCGCGCCGGGCAGCTCGGGGGCGAGTGTGATCATCCGGACGTGGCCGCGGCCTGCGCGGAGGATCCGCTGGAACTCGGCGAGGTCTGGGGAGCGCAGCAGGGCCGGATCGTGCGCCCCGCACCGCTGTGTGGCCAGGTAGGGGCCTTCCAAGTGGATGCCGGCGAGCTCACCCGCCTCGCACAGTTCGGCCAGCGCGGCCACCTGGCGCAGCAGAGCTGCGGGGGAAGCGGTCACCAGTCCCGCGACCAGGCTGGTCGTCCCGTGCCGACGGTGCAGGTCGACGGCGGCCAGGGCGCGCTCGGGGTCGCCGTCGTCAAAGGAAGCGCCCCCGCCGCCGTGGACGTGGATGTCCACCCAGCCGGGGACGAGGAGGCGGCCGCCCAAGTCCACGGATTCTGCTGCGGGATAGGGGGCGATTCCCGCGCCGACCTCGGCAATACGTGGACCGTCGACGCGCAGCCACCCTGCGGTCCACCCCTGCGAGGTGACGATCCGTGCGTTAGTCAATGTGCGCACTGCCCGACCCCCTGTGTCCTTCCTCACCCGCTAACTCTGACAAAACTGTCCATCACGCATTGACGCCATCCTGGAGTCCGTTTCATGATGGTGTACATGTCTGCCGGTGAGCTGCTCGTTCAGCGTCTGCACGTCGATCTGCGACAGCAGGCGAGCGCACTCTGTCGTCGCTAGCGTTTTTCTTTCGGGGTTTCTGTCCCCTGCTGTCCTCGCGGTTTCCTCGCACGCGTTCGAGCCCCCGGTCCAGATCCATTGATCCCAGCGGTCAGGAACGTGCGTGTTCGCCGTGCCTGGGAACCCTCTTCTGCCGCCTTCCCCGTCTCGACGATTCCCTCGCGCTACGTCCCGCGGCTTGAGGCCGTCGTGTCACCTGGAGATCACTATGACTCGCTTCACTGTGCTCGTCGCTGCACTCGAGACCCGTTCCGCCCTTCGTGCCACCGCTGTCCACACCGCTGACGCTATCGCCGCGCACACCGGTGTCCCTGCCTGCATCGACGTCATCGACCTTGCCGCGTTGGGTCCGGCGCTGCTCGCTGAAGAAGCGACGGACGGCGTCGCCGACGCGCTCGCCACGATCGCCGCAACCGACGTACTGATCGTGGCCACCCCCCAAATCCACGGCAGCTATACCGGGCTGCTCAAGGTGTTCCTCGACCGGCTGCCGGAGCTGGGCCTCGCCCACGTCATCGCGCTGCCGCTGGCGGTGGTGGACGACCTGCGCAACGGCTACAACATCGAAAGCGACCTGCGGGTCCTCCTGTCCGACCTGGGCGCGTGGGTGGCCGAACCCGGCCTGGTCCTGGCCACTTCGGAACTCGCCGAACCGCTCAGCGTGGTCGACGCGTGGGCGGAAGTCGCAGCTCCGTCGCTCCGCCAGGCCTTGGCCGTCGCCGTGTAAGACGGGCTCAGCCGGTCGGCTGGGCCGCGGCGCGCAGCCGACCGGCTTCCGCTTCCGCCTCGCCGGAAGCCCGGTGGACCAGTGCCACCACGGTGAGGGTGAGCAGGAAACCCAGGGCGCGCAGCACCAGGGGAAGCGGTTCGGTCGGCAAGGGCTCGGCGAAGATCACGGTGCCGGCCACGACCGTGAAGACGTTGCCCACCACATTCGCCGCCGGGGCGGTGATGGAGGCGCGGGAGCGCTGCATCGAAGTTTGGAAGAGCGCAATACCCACCGCCCACCCCAGCGCGTACAGGTAGGGGAACGGGGAGAGTAGGACCGGCACGAGTGCGGCGAAGAGCCCGTGGTCGGCGAGGAGACCGCCGATTCCCTTGCCGTGCAGTCCCGCCACCCCCTGCGCGAGTCCGGCAGCGCCGCCCATGAGAGCCGCGGACGCCCGGCCGCCGCCGACAAGGGCCACCCCTGCCGCGCAGACCGCGAGAGTGACCCCGCTGACCGTGAGCAGGAGAGGAAGGTGCGGGACGGTTCCTGCCGCGGCATCGCGCGGTCCCAGGGACAGGGCCAGCAGGAGGAGGGCGACCGGCATGATGCCAAGGGCGGCCAGCTCTCCCCGGCTGATCCGCTGCTGCTGGGCTAGGGACAGCAGCAGCAGGGTGAGCGAGATCCCCCCGGCAAAGGTCGGCTGGACCACGGAGACCGGGGCAAGTCCCAGGGAGACGATGAGTCCGACGCTGCCCAGTGCCGCCAGCACGCATCCGGCGAGCCACCGGGGGTTGCCGAACAGGACGCGCGCCAGGTGCAGCGGGCGGCGGATGCCGATGGGTTCCGACCGGTGTAGGGCGCGCTGCTCCACGGTCAGGCCGACACCGTAGACCATGGCGGAAACCAAGGCGGCGATCAGACCGGTCACGTGGACGACCTTTCTGGACGGGGGGAGAGCGCCAGCAGGTTACCCGAGGGTAACCCGGGGAGGGGAGACCCCGCTACCCCCGTCCAGCGGCACGGGACACCCGGACGGCGCAGAGTCGCAGCAGGACGCCGCCCCCAGGGACCCCCGTGCCCGGTGCGGTGTCCAACCCCACCACTGGTACGGCAGTTGCGTACGGCATAGCCCGGGGTGAGCACCACATCCTAGGCTGTCCGCTGTGGAGCAGACAGACACCCCGCCCCCCGCGGAAGGGGCCGAGGAGACCGGGAGGCGCCGCCGGTGGCTGTGGGCACGCCCTCCCGTGTCCGGCCTGCTCGCCATCACCATGGCCGCGATGGCCTTCACTATGCTCGTCCTCCAGACCACCCTCGGCGGTTTCCGGGTGGACGGTCCCGCACCCCCCAGACCCGCCCCGCCCACGGAATGGTCCCCGCCCGGGGACCCGGTCCGGATCATGGTGTGCGGCGATTCCCGCGTCCAAGGCAGTACCGGGGACTACACCTGGCGCTACTGGCTGTGGGAGCACCTCACCGAACATGCCGGAGTCGCCGTGGACTTCGTGGGACCGCGCAACGACCTGTTCGACCCGGTCGCCGACCGCCCCGGCGACCACCGCTATGCCGCTGATTTCGACACCGACCACGCGGGCGTGTGGGGAGCCACCGCGGCGGAAGTCGCGGAACGCATCGGCCGGGAAGTCGTCGACGCCGACCCGCACTACCTGCTCCTCCTCGTCGGCGTCAACGACATCGTGCGCGGTGCCAGCACAGCCGAAGTGCTCGACCGGACCCGCGGCATCGTTGCTGCCGCCCGGCTCGCCAAAGGCGACATCCGCATCGTGCTCGGCGAGATCCCCCCGGTGTGGGGTACCGAGAACGACCGGGCGGCCAACACGGTCATCCACAGCTACAACACTGCTCTGCCGACCCTGGCTGAGCAGCTCACCACCGCGAACTCCCCGGTCGTCGTCGCCCGCACGGCCGCCGACTACGCGCCCGCGGACGACAACTGGGACGCCGTCCACCCCAACACGCGCGGCGAACTGAAGATCGCCGCCGCGTTCGCGGACGCGCTGGCCCGCCCCCTCAACCTGGGAGCTCCCTACCCGCGCCCCCTGCCGGAGGTGACGGTGGGGCCCACCGCCGCTCCCGAGGACGTCCGCGCAGAACGGACCGCTGAAGGGGTCCACGTGTACTGGGAGGACGTCGAAGGGGCGACACATTACGAGGTGTTCCAGCGCAGGGTGTCCCCCGATCCGGATGAGCAGACCAGTCTCGGCGTGGTCGCCGCAACCGCGGAGGAGACCGAAACCTACGAGGTCACCGGCCTGTTCGCGGGCGCCGTCTACGAGTTCGCGGTGCGGGCGCTCAAAGGCGACGATCCGGGGCCGCTCTCTGCGTCCGTGCAACTGGAACTGGACGACGACCCGCCGCCCGCCCCCGAAGGGCTCCGCATCGTTGCCGGGGTGCTCACCTGGGAGGCTGCTCCCGGCGCCACGCACTACGCGGTGTGGCGCCGCCAGCTGAAATGCTCCGGTGCAGCGGGCGACCAGTGTGCACCCGCCGACTCCGCGGAAGTGAGCGCTGACACGGGTTGGGAGACCGTAGCCGTCGTGCACGACGCTACGCAGGTGGAGCTCGGCCCGGGCCACGAAGGCCACGAGTTCGCGGTCCGCGCTCACCGGGACTACCTCGCCGGCGGCTTCTCGGAACGGATCGTCTACCGTGCCAGCGACTGACCCTGCCCGGCCGTCCCCCCGCCAGCGGCGCGCAGCATTCTCCTGCTTCCTGCACCGGTGGGGGCCGGCAGGGATCGGACTGGCCGCCGGAGCAGCGGTACTGGGACCCGCCCTGGGACCGGGCTACGTGCTCCGCTACGACATGGTGTTCGTCCCCAACGCCCCGCTCTCCCCTGCGGCCCTGGGCTGGGGGGACGGTTTCCCCCGGGCAGTGCCCAGCGACGCCGTCGCAGCCCTCCTGGGCATGGTGCTTCCCGGCGATGTGGTGCAGACACTGCTGCTGCTCACCGTGTTCGTCCTCGGCGCCGCCGGTGCGGCCCGGCTCGTGCCGGGGCCCGGGCTGGCGGCGCGCAGTGCGGCAGCTCTCGCCTACGTGTGGAACCCGTTCCTCGCCGAGCGGCTGCTGCTGGGGCAGTGGGCGCTGCTGCTGGGCTATGCCGGACTTCCGTGGGTGGTGGCCGCGGCAGCCCGGTACCGCGGACCCCGCGACCTGCCCCGCGTGGGGGCCGCGCTGGTGCCGGCCGCCATCGGCGGGTTCTCGTCTGCGGTACTGTCCGCGCTGGTGGCCCTGCCCATCGCCCTACTGCGGCCGTGGCGGCGGGCAATCGCCGCCAGTGCCGCGGTGCTCGGCTGCCTGGCGGTGGCGGCACTGCCGTGGCTGGTGCCTGCCTTGGCCAGCGCCGCAACGACGGATCCCGCAGCGGTGGACGTGTTCGCGGTCCGCGCCGATACTCCGCTCGGCACGGTGGCCTCCCTGCTCAGCTTGGGCGGGATCTGGAATGCCCGGGCCGTGCCCCCCGGTTTCGCCGAGCCGGTGGGCGCGGTGGGGCGGCTGGTGCTGTCCCTGGTGGCGCTAACCGGGTGGGGATGGCTGCTGCGGCGCGGCCCCCAGCCAGGGTTCCAGGCTGGATTGACCGCGGCCGCAGCGGCGGGCCTGCTGGTCGCCCTGGCAGGCACCGTGGAAGCGGGGAGAGGGGTGCTGCGCGCACTCATCGACCTGTGGCCGGGGTTCGGTCCGCTGCGCGACGGGCACCTCTACCTGGCACCGCTCGCTCTGCTGCAGGCCGTGGGACTGGCTGGCGCCGTGCAGTGGTGGGGGCAGTCCGGTGGGCGGGGGACAGCGCGAGGTTCCCGGGCAGCGACGCGTCTCCTCGCGGGGTGCGCGCTGCTTGCCCCGGTGGTGCTGCTTCCCGGACTGGCGTGGGGCGCGTGGGGGACGCTGCGTCCGGTCGACTACCCCCACGAGTGGGTGACGGTGCAGCGGCTGGTCAACGAGGACCCCCACGAGGGGGCGCTGCTGTCTTTGCCGTGGAGCGCCTACCGGGGTTTTCCCACGGGAAAGGATGCAGCGACAGTGGTGCTGGACCCGGCGATCAAGATGGTCGACCGTCCCGTGGTGTGGAACGACGCGCTGCGGGTGCGGGACGGGGAACAGCTCCGCGTGGTCGCCGGGGAGGACCCGCGTGCCCAGCGGATCGCTCCGCTGATGGGGGACGACGGACTCCCGCGGGACACGCCGGACCTAGCACAGCGGCTGGCCGCGGAAGGGGTGCGCTACGTGCTCGTCGACCGGACCAATGTGCCCGAGGGGAGCAGCCTCGGTTTCGCGCACACCGGTTTCACGGCGGTCCACGACGGTCCGCTGCTCCTACTCCTGAAAGTTACCGATTAGTACATCACTACAGCGTATGAGGCATGTGAGGCGGCAGATAGGGCCGGAGCAGCGATAACGGTGCGGGTACAGCTCTAGTCAAGTGCCGAATTCGATTCTACTCTTGCTCCATACCCGCACATCCTCAACGACGTGACGCGTCGAGGAAGGAGAAGCGCAGTGGTCAGAATCCTGGTCGCGTGTGCCGTCGGCGCGGCCCTCGCAGTGGTCGCGACCCTGACCGTGACCACGGTTGCGACAACCTCAGCGACTTCCGTCGAACCGGTGAACGAGACGCTCTACAACTACGGCGACAGGTAGGCGCGGCGTGCTCCGGTGAATGCCGTCGCCGCGGCGCCCGGAGCGCTTCGCCGACCACGTTCCAGTCCTCGCACTCCCGACGCAGCGCACACGCACACCCCCTCAGACCGTCGGCACGGTCGGCACCGCCCCTCGGCAACCCCCAAGTCAATTACTCTTCGAATTCAAATAAATGCTTTCCGTGTCGACTGTCTGGGTTTCCCCTGGTCACCGCTCGCGGAAAGTAGAAGAGCACGTGGTCTCCCAACACACCCCCTCCACCGGTCTCCACCCCACCCACCACCCTCACCGGGCCGCACCCGCGGCAACAGCCAACGATCGGACCTCCTCGGTACCGGACGAGAGCCTGGACGCGGCACCCCGCCTCGACGGCGTCCGCATCGCCATGATCAACTGGCGCGACCCGTGGCAGAGCGTCGCCGGAGGCGCAGAGACCTACGCCTGGCAGATCAGCCGCTACCTCGTCCGCTGCGGGGCCGAAGTAGTATTCGTGACCAGCCGGGAACGCGGTCAAGCCCGCGCCGAGACCCGCGACGGCATCGCCATCCGGCGGATGGGCGGCCCCTGGACCGTCTACCTCCGGGTGATGCTGTGGCTCTTGGTGCGGCGACGCCGGTTCCACGCGGCCTTCGACTGCATGAACGGCATCCCCTTCTTCTCCCGAATCGTCCTGCCCCGCCGCACCCGCGTCATCAGCATCGTGCACCACGTCCACGACCTGCAGTTCAACGCCTACTTCAGCCCGCCGCTCGCCCGGCTAGGCCGGTTCATCGAAAGCTGGGTCGCCAGCCGCGTCTACGCTTCCTGCCCCACCGTGACCGTTTCCGAGTCCTCCCGCCGCGCCATGCGCGACAAACTCGGGTGGCGCGCCCCCATCACCATCGTGCACAACGGCGGCCCCGCCCGCGCGCAGCTCCCGCCCACCCCGCCCCGCACCGACCTCGGCTCCCCCGCGATCGTCTTCCTCGGCCGCCTCGTCGTCCAGAAACGCGTCACCCGCGTCGTCGACGCGGTCGCCGAACTCCGGTCCCGCTACCCCGGCCTGCGCGCCCACATCGTGGGACGCGGCCCCGAAAGCGTGCCGCTGCGGGAACGCATCGACCACCACGGCCTCCACGACGTCGTCCACTTGCACGGCTTCCTGCCCGAAGCGGAAAAGAACGCGGTCCTCGCCGGAGCCACCCTGCACGTCACCCCCTCAGAATTCGAAGGCTGGGGGCTCACCGTGATCGAAGCCGCCGCGCACGGCGTGCCCACGGTCGCCTACGACGTGGACGGGCTCCGCGACTCGGTGCGGCACGGAGAAACCGGCTGGCTGGTCCGCGACGGGGAAACCCTTACCGACGTGGTCGAACGCGCCCTCCGCGAACTCGCCGACCCGGTGCGCGCCGCCGAGATCCGCCAAGCCTGCCGAGACTGGGCCGCGCAATTCACCTGGGAACGCAGCGGCTGCGCCATGGCCCACCTGCTCGCCGCAGAACTCCACCGCACCCCGGAAAGGCGAGGTCTGCTCCGTTGACCCCGTCCGCCGCTGACCGTGACGAGACCATAGTCCGCAGGCTCACCCTGCTCGCCGGGTGCCTGCTCCTCAGCGCCCTCGCGTTCAGTCTCGACCCCACACGGATCGTCGGCGACACCAAACTCGACCTCACCATCAACCCGCTGGGCTTCCTGTACCGGGCCCTGTACCTGTGGGACCCGGCGTACTTCGGGCAGCTCCAGAACCAGGCCTACGGCTACCTGTTCCCCAACGGCCCCTTCCACGCCGTGCTCATCAGCGCCGGCATGCCCGAATGGGTGGTCCAGCGGCTGTGGATGGCAGCCCTGCTGTGCGCGGCGTTCACCGGCACCGTCGCCGTAGCCCGCGCCCTGCGCATCGGCTCGCTGCCGACCCAGGTCCTCGCGGGGGTCGCGTTCGCGCTGTCCCCCCGCGTCCTCACCCTGCTGTCGTACAACTCCGCGGAACTCCAGCCGACCCTGCTGCTGCCGTGGGTGCTGCTGCCCCTCATCCACGGGACCCGGCCCGGCGCAGACCCGCGGCGCGCGGCCCTGCTGTCCGCCGCAGCATTCCTGCTGTGCGGCGGCACCAACGCCGCCTCCGAACTGGCCGTCCTGACCGTCCCCCTGCTCTACCTGGCTACCCGCGCCCGCCAGCGGCGCACGTGGACCCTGCTCGGCTGGTGGCTGGCCGCTATCGGCCTCGCCTCCTTCTGGTGGCTGGTCCCGCTGCTGATCATGGGCGGCTACGTGTTCTCGTTCATGCCCTTCACCGAGAACGCCGCCACCACCACCAGCGTCACCTCGCTCCTCAACACGGTGCGCGGGGCCTCCCACTGGCTGGGGTACATCTTCGGTCCCTCCGCGCTCCCCGCCGGCAGCGAAATAGCCACCAAGCCCTGGCTCGTGCTCACCACCACCCTGGTCGCCGGGCTGGGCCTGGCCGGAGCAGTGCACCGGAACAACCCGGAACGGCTGTTCCTCGGCGCGAGCGCGCTCGCCGGGATTACCCTTATCACCGCCGGGTACACCGGAGACTTGGGCGGCCTGTTCGGCCCCACCGTGCAGCACCTGCTCGACGGGGTACTCAGCCCGTTCCGCAACATCCACAAGTTCGACGTCCTGATCCGCCTTCCTGTCGTCCTCGGCCTCGCGCACCTCCCCGTCGCCGTCGCCCACCGCCTCCCCGCCCGCGGCCCGCTCCAGCGTCCCGAAGCCCCGCAGCGCCTGGCCGCGGGCGCGTGCGCGCTGACCGTCCTCGCCACGCTGACCCCGTTCGCCACCGTCGGCGGAGCCACCCGCGGCTCCTTCACCGAAATCCCCGGCTACTGGTACGAGGCGACCGCGTGGCTCGACGCGCACAGCGGCGGCCGGATGACCATGGCGGTCCCCGGTTCGGCGCGCGGCGAATACCTCTGGGGCCGCCCCATGGACGAGCCCATGCAGCCGCTCATGGACACCCCGTGGACCAACCAGCAGATCATCCCCTGGGGCTCAGCGGGGGTGTCCCGGCTCACCCACGCCGTCGACCAGCGGCTCTCCACCGGGCAAGGGTCTGCGGGCCTCGCCCAGGTCCTCGCCCGCATGGGAGTGCGCTACCTGCTCGTCCGCAACGACCTGCAGCGCGAAGGGAACAACGGCGGCTGGCCCGCCCGAGTCCACCAGGCGCTCGCCGACTCGCCAGGCATCGAACACGTGCGCTCCTTTGGCCCTGTCATCGGCAGCCTCGACGCGCTGCCCGCCGCGCACTGGTACGACCAGCCCTACCGGGCGCTCGACATCTACGAAGTCACCGACACCGCCCCGCTGGCCAGCACGGTCCCCGCCGATACGGCGCTGCGCGTCATCGGCGGGCCCGAAACCCTGCTGGCCATGGCGGACACCGGGCTGCTCACTGACGACCGCCCCGTGATCGTCGGCGACGACCCGGGAGCCGAGCAGATCGCCGCCGCCGACACCGTCGTCTCCGACACCCTGCGCCGTGTCGAAGTCGTCTACCCCGATGTGCGGCGCAACACCTCAGCCGCCCTCACCGCCACCGAAGAATTCGACCGCGACATGCCCGCTCCCGACGTCGTCGACCCCGCCTGGGAGCCCTACACCGCCGTCATCCGCTACGAAGGGATCGCCGCGGTCACCGCCTCCTCCGCCGAATCCCGCGCCTCTGCTTTCCCCAGCCGGCGTGACCCGGGCCGGACCCCGTACGCGGCACTCGACCAGTCCTCCGCCACCTCGTGGCGGTCCAGCAGTATCGAAGGTGCGGTCGGGGAATGGCTGGAAGTGACGTTCACCGAACCCCGCGACGTGACCGGCACCACCATCACCTTCGAACGGCTCCCGGACACCCCGCCCCCCGCCACGGTCACCGTCACCACCGACCACGGCAGCGCCCAAACCGACATCGACCCTTTCCACCTCACCCAGGAACTCGTAGTCCCCGAAGGGAAGACCAGCAGGATGCGGATCCGCGTCGACGAGCTCGCCTGGGAGCCTGGATACCGGGCCGGCACCCGGGTCGGCATTGTCTCGCTCGCCATCCCCGGGCTCCGCGCCGACCGCATTCTCACCGTGCCCGGCGTCGTCGACGCCGACACCCTGCTGTTCACGGGGGCAGCGGGCGCCGCCCCCGGCTGCTTCCACGGGTCACGGGTGTGGACTTGCCATCCCAGCCTGGAAATCCAGGGCGAGGACGCCTACCGCCTCGACCGGAGTGTCACGCTTTCCGCTGAGGCCGCGGCCAAAGACCACGTCATCACCGGGCAGGTCACCGTGGTCGACCTGGAACGGATTGAGAAGAACGCCAACCGCGCGGGCGGCTACCCGAAAGTCACCGCGTCGTCCACCTCGGTTGACCACCCTGCCGCGCTGGGCCGGAACGCGTTCGACGGCGACGACGCCACTGTCTGGTACCCCTCCCCGGACGACAACCGCCCCTCCCTGCACATCGACTTCGGCACGACTGTGACCCTCTCCGAGCTGACCGTGGAGTTCCCCCGCGGCGACACCGTCACCCGGCCCATCGGCGTGGTACTGGACACCGGCACCACCGTCCGTGAAGGACTCCTCGACGCCTACGGGCACTTCACGTTCGCGAAACTGCGTGCCAAAGAGCTGCGGATCGTCTTCGACCCGCCCGCAGACCAGCCACTGGAGATCGCGGAAATCGTCCTCCCCGGCGTCGCCCCGTCCCGCTCGGTCCCCGACGACACGGACGCCACCACCGGATGCGGTCAAGGACCGACCGTGACCGTCAACGGTACGCCGGTGGAGACCCGGATCAGCCGCGGAACCGTGCGCGACCAGCTGGCCGGACGGCCCGTCGAGTTCACGAGCTGCACCACCGTGCCCCTCACCGCAGGAGCCAACCGGATCACCCTGCCGCCCACTGAGCGGTACCGCGTGGACTCGGTCATCGTCCGCGATGCAGAACAGGCCGCCCAAGAAGACGCTGCCCCGGTCCGCGCCGCGGCCGTAGACGTCGAAGCGTGGGGCCGCAGCGAACGCCGGGTCACCGTGGACACCGACGTCGACTCCTACCTCGTCGTCACCGAGAACTTCAACGACGGGTGGACGGCACGGCTCGCCGATACCGGAACTGAGCTCACCCCGGTGCGCGTCGACGGGTGGAAGCAGGCGTGGCTGCTGCCCGCAGGAACCTCCGGGGAGATCGTCCTCTCCTATGCCCCAGACACCCTCTACCACGCGGCTCTCGCCGTCGGCGCTGTCCTGGTCGCGGTACTCCTCGTCATGCTGCTGCTCCTGCCCCGCACGGCAGCAGCCCAGCGCTGGGCAGCCCTCCCCGCAGCAGGGACGACCCGCCTCCCCCTGCCCGTCGTGGGCGTCATCGCTGTCCTTGCCGGGATCGTGAGTTCCGGGTGGGCGGGCTGCGCCGTCGCCCTGGCCGGACTCTTCACCGCCTCCGCCCTGGAGCGGCGCGGACAGCGGGTCTCCCCCAGCTGGGTGGTCGCCGGTTCACTTGCCGCAGCCGGGCTCTGCGCCGCGAGCGGCAGCGCGCTCGCCGCCCACCTGCCACTGCACGAGGCCACGGCCGTGCTCGCGGAACCGCTCCGCGGCTGGGTCGCGCAACTGCTGTGCCTGCCCGCACTGGTGAGCATCGTCCTCGCCCTGCCGTCCACCCCGCGCCGCCGCCCCTCTCCCGCGGCAGCCCAGCATGCCCCCTCCCGCGCCGCGGCCCGCCCACAGCCCGACAACGCGGAGGAAGCACCGTGACCCGAGCAGAGGACACGGCGGAACCGCAGCCGGTCGACCAGACCGGGGAGGAGCGGCAGCCCACCGTACGGCGGAGGCCGCCGCGCGGCGCGGGACTGCTGACGACGATGCTGGGCGCGTTCTGTCTCACCGCTGCCCTGCTCCTCCCGCTGGTCGTCGCCCCCCGGCTCGCCCTGCTGCCCGCCGAATTCCACTACACGTGGACCCTTCTCGACCCCCACGCCACCTACTTGGACACTGCGCACTGGCAGACCCGGGAGAACGTGGAGGTCAAACAGACCGTCAGCACGCGGGGCACCCCGGTGCCGGGCGCACCGGGCCTGGTCGCGGTGGCGACAACCATCGACACCCATGGCCCGCTAGGAGCGATCGGCTTCCTCGAATACCAGCGCGTCGTTGACCGGGCCAGCGGACGGATCGTGGACTGCTGCGGCACCAGCGGTGCTGGCAGCGGGGCGCGGACCGGGCTCTGGCCGCCCGGCACGGCCGAGGCAGCGTTCGCCTTCCACGACCCGGAGACGCACGCGGCACCCGTGATGCGCCTCGACGGGATCGAGGACCGGGACGGGCTCACTGTCCACCGCTACCGGCAGGAGATCCCGCCAACCCGGGTCCCCGGATCGGTCCGCGACGTGCCCGCCGCAGCACTCGGCCTGGACCGCAAAGGCACGGTGCGCGCCGAACGCTGGGTAGAGGCCGTCCGCGTCTACTGGGTGGAGCCGTCCAGCGGCCAAGTCATCGACCTGGCCGAACAGCGGCGTGAAACACTCCGCGCCCTCGACAGCGACCACGAGCGGCTGCTGCTCGACGCGGACCTCGAAGCGGTCCCCAGCCAGGTCGGCCGGGCCCGCCACCTCGCCGACACCCAGGTGCGTCTGCTGCGGGCCGTGCAGGAATGGGGGCCGCTCGTCCTCGGCGTCTGCGGCGCGGTGCTCGTCGCATCCGGGATGCTGCTGGCCCGGCGCGCAGCCCGGGCTACCTCCTGACGCAGCACTCCCACGGCACGTCGGCAGCCGACACGCTCCTGATGCGGGCCTACTAGCGGCGACGCAGCACCAGCAGCAGGTTCCAGGTGAGGAACTCGCGGAGCACCGGGATCCGCACCACCGGATACGCCCACCACGGCAGGTAGCGGGGCAGGATCGCCACCACCGAGGCGTGCGGGGTCCGCCGCGCCCAGCGGATCATCTCCGCGGCCGAGACCGCAAACAAGGTGGAGCCGAAGTCGTTCTTCGGGCGGCGACCGTGACGGCGGGTGAACCGGCGGGCCGCGTAGTGGCCGCCGAAGTAGTGCCACGGCGACGTCTCATGCCCGCCCCACGGGGAGAGCCACAGCGTGTACGACAGGTAGATGATCCCGCCCGGCCGGGTGACCCGCACCATCTCATCAGCCATGCGGATCGGGTCGGGGACATGCTCCAGCACGTTGGAGGAGAAGCACACGTCCACCGAACCGGTGCGCAACGGCAAGTCGAGGGCACTGCCCAGGACCGCGTTCTTCGGCAGGACCCCGTCCCGCAGCCGCATCTCACCCGCGTCAGCGTCCACACACAGGCAGCGCGCCCCCGCCTCGCGGAGCGCGTCCGCGAAATAGCCGGGACCGCCGCCCACATCGGCGACGATCGCACCGTCCAACTCGGTGTACTGCTGCAACTGCGCCACCGTGTCCCGGGCCAGAGTGCCGTAGAAGAAGTCCGGGTCGGTCTGCTCTTTGCGGAACGCCGCGAACAGCCGCACCGACCGGCCCACCGTGGCGCGGAAGGGGACGGGAGAGGTCACAGGGCGGCCCCCGGATCCTTGCGGGCGTAGTAGCGCATGTGGACCCAGTGGGTGCCGTGGTCGTCGCCCGCGTACTCTTCGGCGGAGACCACCCGGACGCCGTGGGAGGCGAGCAGCTCCCGCATCTGCTCCGGCGGCATCGTGTGCATGCGCATCGGCGCGGGATATCCGAGCAGGACGCGCTGGATGAACCGGATCACGCGGTGCGGTGCATACCGGAACACCAGCCCTTTCACGGTGCGGCGCTCGGTGGCGGGCATCCCCGCCACTAAGGCCCCGCCAGGCCGCAGCACCCGGGCGAACTCCGCGAGGTACCCGCGGGCCAGGGGCGGCGGCAGGTGCTGCAGCACCAGGTCGGTGTAGACCAGGTCGAAGGAGGCGTCAGGGAAGATCTTCAGGTCGGGGGCGTCGTTGAGGAGGAAGTCGATCCGGCCGCCGCTGCGGTCCAGTCGGCGGGCCTCCGCCAGCATGGGCGCGGAGATGTCCACCCCCACTACCCGGTCGAAGTAGGCGGCCAGGGCGTTGGACAAGCGTCCCGCCCCGCAGCCGAAATCCAGTGCCCGCTCCCGGCCGTGCGCGATCCCGAGCTCGGCCAGCCGCGCCATCGCGGCGTCGATCTCGGCCCGGCCCGAGGCGAGGAACTCGTCATCGTCCCATCCGCCGTGCCGTTTGGCGGGGTCGACGCAGACCGCCCACAGGGGAGCGGCGGCCCCCAGCGTCGTCCAGTCCTTCCGGATCTCGTCGAGACTCACGAACACTCCTGACAGCCGCCACGGTGCGGCGGACGGCAACAGTTCACGTTTTTTCCGCGTTCCGGGTACGACCATGGACCCCGCGGGGTGAGCTACGCAATAGTGGGCAATGTGCCTCATTCTGTCACTTCCGCTGATGGCGGCGTCAACCCCGACAGCCGTCTGACTACCTCCCCGGCGACCGCACCGTCGGAGCGAGAAGTCCCGCAGAAGAGCCACCGTGTCGTGCTCGCCGGTGCCGCACTCATCGCCCTCACCCTGGGCCTGCGCGCCTGGGTTCTGCGGCACGCCTACTTCATCGAAGACGACTTCCTGTTCGTGGCCGACGCGGCAGCCTCCCCGCTGACCTTCGACTACCTGACCAGCCTGCACAAAGGCCACTTCATGCCCGGGGCGAAGCTACTGGTCGCCGTGCTGACTGCCCTGTCCCCCTACAACTGGACGCTGGCTGCGGGCACCATGCTCGCCCTGCACGGCGCCGCCGCAGCGGCGACCTTCCGGCTGCTCGGCGAAGTCTGGGGATGGCGCTGGGCGATTCTCGCACCGTTGGCCGTCGCGGTGTGCGCGCCCCTCACCGTGCCTGTCCTGGCCTGGTGGTCAGCAGCGCTCAACGCGATCCCGTTCCAGCTGGCGACAGCGCTCGCCCTGCTGTGGACGGTGCGCTACCTGCGCCACGGACGCGAGCGGGACGCGTGGCTGGCCGCGGCCGCGGTCGTGGGCGGTATGGCGTTCTCCGTCAAAGCCCTGCTGCTGCCGCTGCTGCTCTTCGCCGTGGCGGTCGCGTTCCACACCCCCGGACCGTTGACGTGGGCGCCGTCAGCCGCCCTGCGCGCCCGCCCCAGGTTCTGGACCGGTATGGGCGCCCTGTTCCTCGGCTACCTGGTGGTCTACATGAGTCGTCCCGCTGATGCGGAGGGTGCTGGGGTGCCGGCGCTGAAGGCGGCGCTCGGACAGGCGCGGCGGCTCCTCTTGGAGACCTTCCCCGTCGGGGCCGTGGGCGGTCCGTTCTCGTGGGGGCCGGTCACCCCGGCAGGCGGCCTGCTCCAACCGCATCCGGCCCTCGTCGCGGCAGCGTGGACGGTGCTGGCGGCGATGGTGGGGGTGAGCCTGCTGCACCGCCCCCGATGGGCGTGGCGTGCCTGGGCGCTGCTCGTCGGCTACCTGGTGTGCGTGGACCTTGTCCCCACGCTGGTGGCGCGTGGACGCTACCACGAGCTCGTCGGCTACGACCCCCGCTACGTGGCCGATGCTGCTCTCGTGTTCGCGTTCTGCGTGGCCTGGGCGTTCCTCGCCCCCCGCTGGGAGGAGTCCGCTGCGCAGCGCCCGGTTCGGCAGCGGATCCGCCTGCCCAGACGGCTGCTCCGCGGCACAGCAGCGGGGGCCACGGCCGGGTTCGTCGCTGCGGCTTCCGTGTCCACCGCGGCCTACGCGGACACCCTGTCGGGGGACCGGGTCCACTGGTACCTGGACACGGTGCGCGCTTCCCTGGCCGCGATCCCCGAAGAAGCGGGAGTGTTCCCCCGTCCGGTTCCCGAAGACATCGTGCTGCCGTGGAACGGGCATCGCCGGTTCAGCTCGTTCCTGCTCAGCCCGCTCGCCGGCGACGACGCCGAGCGGATCGCCGACCCCCAGCCCGCGGCCCTGCCCATGGTGCTCAACGACGCGGGTTTCCTCGTGGTCGCCGAGCCCGCACCGGACAGCGTCTTCCTCGGCCCGCCTGACGACGGGGAATGCGTGGAGACGCTCGACGGCCAGGTACTTCACCAGGTCTCCACCTTCGGCCACCCCGGCCACGTGCTGGGCCTCAGCTACGTCTCCGACCGGGATGCCGAAACCACGGTGGGGCTCGACACGGTCACCCAGACCACGGTCCTGCCTGCTGCCCCCTACGGGGGATCCTGGTATGTGCCGCTGACCGGGAAAGGGCAGACCCTGGTGATCAAGGTGCCCGATGAGGTCTGCCTGACCTGGGTCACGTTCGGCGAACTCGTCCCGTCGGTGGAAGGCAACCCCTGGGAGCAGGAAGACCTGGAAGAGAAAACTGAATAGGGCAGTGCCCGCTCAGGAAAGCACCGGGGAGCAGCCGCGTACCGGCGGGGTGCAGGACCGTGCACAGCCCGGGCAGGCACCGGGAAGCGCGGTCAACGAGGCAACCGGCGCCACACGGGACGGGGCAGCAGCCTGAAGACCAGCGCCAGCACGCCGAGGGCGCGGGGAACCCACACGGTCCGCGTGCCGCGGCGGAGCGCCGCAGCGACCGTGTCCGCGACCTGCTGCGGAGTGGTGGCCAGCGGCGCTTCAGGCACGTGCGCGGACATGCGGGTGCGCACATATCCGGGACGGACCACCAAGACCCGGGCGCCGCTCTCGGCGAGCAGGTCGCCCAACGCGTGGGCAAAACCGTCGAGGCCTGCCTTGGCCGCTCCGTAGACGAGGTTGGCGCGCCG
Organism: Thermobifida sp.; assembly: GCF_017577275.1. Classification (NCBI taxonomy): domain Bacteria; kingdom Bacillati; phylum Actinomycetota; class Actinomycetes; order Streptosporangiales; family Nocardiopsidaceae; genus Thermobifida; species Thermobifida sp. The sequence continues at coordinate 106,596 of NZ_PITY01000023.1, read as the reverse complement.
CACTCGCACCCCCGCCACGGACGACAGCACCACCAGGGTTCCGTGGCCCTGTTCGCGGAGCCGGGCCGCAACCGCCAACCCGGCCGACACATGACCGGTCAGGTTCACTGTCACGTTCTCGGCTGCCGCCACGGGGTCGCCGACGAGGCGCGACTGGTCGCCGAGCACCCCGAACGCGGCGACCACCACGTCGAGGTCGCCGACGAGACGCACCGCCTCCGCAACGGTTGCGGCATGGTCGGCGGGCGTGGCCGCGTCGAAGTCGACGACGTGCACGTCGGCAGCGCCCTGAGCTCGGAGGCGGGCGGCCGCCTCCGCCAGCGGCGCCTGCCGTCCCGGCCGGGCCGCCAGCACGATCCGGCGGGCGCCGTCGCGGACCAGCCGTTCCACGATGGCCAGCCCGATCTCGCTGCGTCCGCCGAGCAGCAGCACCGATTCCACGGCACGTGCTGTCCGACGCATCTCGCTCCGTCCTCCTGTCACAGTTCTAAACGGCGGGCCAGGTCCGAGACCAGCACCCGCTCGGGGTCCACCCGGTCCCGCACCCGGTGCCACCGGGGAAGCTCCGGGTACATGGCGTGCACGGTTGCCGCTGCGGCCCGGCTGTCCTTGGCCAGGTAGAGGCGGCCTCCCGCGGCGAGCACCCATTCGTCGAAGCGGGTGAGCAGCGGGAGGAGTCCAGGAAGGTCGGCGGGCAGGTCCACCGCTAGTGTCCACCCGGGCTGGGGGAAGGACAGCGGAGCGGGAGTGCCGGGGCCGAAGCGTTTCAGGACCGCGAGGAACGAGGGGGCCTGGTGCTTCGCCAGGTGCTCGACGATCCGCCGCAGCGTCTCCTCCTGCCCGAACGGCACGGTGAACTGGTACTGCACCAGGCCGCGGGACCCGTACAGCCGGTTCCAGTCGCGGAGCGCGTCCAACGGGTAGAAGAACGCGGTGACCTCCTGGAGCTCGTCCCGGCGGCGGCGCGGCGCTGCCGCATAGTAGGCCGTGTTGAAGGCCCGTACGGTGGTCGGCGTCAGTAGGCGGGAGGGCACGCCGCGCGGCACCCGGATCCCCTGCCGGGGCCGGTAGCGCAACGGGTCGCGGCGGGCCGCGGGAGGCAGGTCGGCGACGTGGGCGTGGTGGGCGCGGGTGAGCACGCCGCGCCCCAGAAAGCGGCCGCGCGCCAGCAGGTCCAGCCAGCACACCGAGTAGCGGTAGTCGTCGTCGCGCTCGGTCATTGCCGCTAGGGCCGCCTCCAGGTCAGGGATGCGGTCGGTGTCCACTCGCATCCGCGAGGTCGTCACGGGAAGCACGGTGAACGTGGCTTCGGTGATCACCCCGGTCAACCCCATGCCGCCGACGGTCGCCCAGAACAGGTCCGGGTCCCGGTCGGGGCCGAGGCGGCGGACCGCGCCGTCGGGGGTGACGAGGGTGAGGGCGCGCAGGTGTGCGCCGAACGACGAGTCGACGTGGTGGTTCTTGCCGTGGACGTCGGCGGCGATCGCTCCCCCCACGGTGACCTGCCGGGTGCCGGGGGTCACCGGGAGGAAGAAGCCGCGGGGCAGCAGGTGGCGCAGCAACGTGTCCAGGCTGGTGCCTGCCGAGGCAGTGACCGTGCCCGCAGCCGCGTCCACCCGGAAGCCCGGGGTGAGGTCGGCGCAGTCCACTACGGTGCCGTCCGCGTTCTGCGCGGCATCACCGTAGGAGCGGCCCAGACCGCGGGCGACCGCGCCGCGTCCGCGGGCGGCGGAGCGGAGCACAGCGGCGAGTTCGTCTGTGGTGCGGGGGCGCACCACGGTGGCGACGGTGGGGCGCAGGAGTCCCCAGCCGGTGAGCGGTGTGCGGTGGCGGTGCACCGGTCCTCCCTGCCGTCGAATCAGGCTCAGCCCACGTGGACGCCGAGCAGGACGAGGGCCCCGAGAGCGGCGAGGCACAGCTGCAGTGGGCGGTCACGCAGCACCAGTTCCTCCGGCTCCTCTCCGATGCCGCGGTCCACGAGCGCGTGGAGCCGGAATACCGCCATGACCAGGGGAACGATACTCGCTACGGTCAGCACCTGGGCGAGGCCGGTGGGAGTGGTCCACGCCCACAGGAAGTAGGTGGCGACCATGGCGCTCGCGGTCGCGATCCGCAGCCGGGTGAGGAAACCGGTCGTGTAGTACGCGAGGGTGGCGCGGGTGCGTCTGGAAGCGGGGGTGCGGAGCTCCGCTTCCCGTTTCCCCGCCACGACGAGAAGCGCCCCCAGGGAGACGACGGCGAGGAACCAGCCGGTGATGGGGACACCGGTGGTGGCCCCTCCGGCGAGGGCGCGCAGCACGTGGCAGCCCGCGACTGCGGCGATGTCGCAGAGTGGAAGGTGTTTCAGCCCGTAGGTGTAGCTCACCGACAGCGCAAGGTAGCCGACGAGGACCAGGGCAAGGCGGGGCTTGGCGGCGGCCAGCGCGACCAGCGGGGCGGAGCCGATGAGGAGCGCGCCGAGGACCGCGGCCAGGGGGACGGGGACCAGGCCGGAAGCGATGGGACGGTGCCGTTTGCGGGCATGGGCCCGGTCGGCTTCCGCATCAGCGATGTCGTTGAGCAGGTAGGTGCCGCTCGCCGCCGCACAGAACAGGAGGAAGGCCAGCAGGGTGTCGGCCGCGGCTGCCGCAGAGTCCAGTGCCCCGGCGAGCGCGGGTGCCGCTGCGACGAGGAGGTTCTTGATCCACTGCCGAGGACGGGCCACGAGCAGGACGCCCCAGGCCACGGCGCGTGGCCCGGGACGTCGCAACGGGGGAGTCCCGCGTTCCGGGTGCGGGCGGAACGCGGGGCCGCTCGTCGACAGCACGTCAAGCGCGGGCGTGGGCAGGGGTTCTGGTGCGGGACAGGGAGAGCGCCAGACCGATCACGAGGACCACGGCGCCCACTGCGAGCAGCACGATCGGCAGGGTGGTGCGGATGAGGATGATCTTGTCGCCGTCGGCGGCAGCCGCGACCCGTTCAGCAACGGTCTCGTCGGTGAAGTCCATCGTGGCGTCGAACATGACGAGCCGTTCCTCACCGTCGACGACTGCGACACGGCGCTGCTCCTCACGGAGGTCGAGCGGGGAGCCGGTGATCGGGTCGACCCAGTAGGTGCGGGTATTGGAGTAGACGATGTCGGCGGTGACGTCGCCTTCCCCGTCGAGGCCGAGCAGGCTGCGGGGCAGCTCGCGGGTTTCGACCACGGTCGGTTCGACCTCTTGGACGAACTTGTAGGCCTCCACACCGGGGTGGCCGTCTACCTCTTCGACTCCTTCGAACCTGATGGGCAGGGCTTCGCGGACGGTGGAGTCGAAGAATTCGTAGTCGCGCTGTTCGACGAGGAACGGCCACTTGAATGCCTGGCCGCTCTGCGGGACGGATTCCTCGTTGACCGAGGAACCACAGCAGTCCACCGCTTCGCCGGTGACCCGGTCGTGCGCGGTGTGCCGAGTGGTGGAGAGGAAGGCGAAGTCGCGGTCGACGTCTTTCACCCAGCGGAACTCGTCCCAGACGACGATGTCGTCGTCGCTGGCGCGCACGTCCGCCTTGAGGGTGGTGTGCGCTTCGACGGTCGCCCCCTCGATCACCTTCATCTCTTCGACGTTGAAGTAGGTCGCGTCTTCGCTGCGGTTGACCGTCTGCGCGTAATAGTCCAACGGAGTCTTCATGAATGCGCTGGCCACCCAATAGCGCAGCAGGGGGGCAAGCACAAGGCAGAAGACCCCGAAGGCGACGCCCACGGTGGCCACGGTACGACGCATGGCTCCTCCTGACGGGGCCTGGGGGTTTGGGGAGGGTTTGATGAAGTTTTGGGTATCGTATGGACTCTTAGTGATATGAGTCACCCCTATGTGACCGAATTTTTGTAATCCGATTCTGTTTCTGGTTGGGAGAGAAACGTGACCACAGCCCTCTCCCGTTCGGCCAACACAGCACTTCCTCAGGTCAGCGGGCACCAGCCCGCTCTTGAAGGCATGCGGGCGCTCGCGGCGCTTCTGGTGTTGCTCTTCCACGTCGCTATGGAGACGGGGGATGCGCTCGCCCCAGGGGTAGGCGGCGCACTCCTCGCCGGAGGCGATATGGCGGTGCCGCTGTTCTTCGCGCTTTCCGGGCTGCTGCTCTACCGGCCCTGGGCCAACGCGGCGATCGACGGCGAACCCGGCCCGTCAGTCCGCAGCTACCTGCGGCGGCGGGCAGCGCGGATCCTTCCCGCCTACTGGCTGGTCGCTGTGGTGGCCCTCCTGCTGTGGTCACGCGAACACTTAGGGACACCGCGTGCCTGGCTGGAAATCCTGACCTTGACGTTCATCTACGACCCTGCTCCGTGGTGGACCGGCACTGGGCCGCGCGGGCTAGGCCAGATGTGGAGCCTGTGCGTCGAAGTCGCTTTCTACGTGCTGCTTCCCCTGCTGGCCGTGGGACTGGCGATGTTGGCCGCACGCGGAAGCGATCCGGAAGGGCGGGCTCGGATCCTGCTCACCGGGGTTGCCGTGCTTCCCGTGCTCAGCCTGGCCGCGCTCGTCATCCAGTTCTTCCCGGAACCGCGCCTCCACCTGCACGCCTGGCCCCCACGTGCCCTCGGCTTGTTCGCTGTCGGTATGGCGCTTGCGGTCCTGGCCCGGTGGGCGTGGTGGGAGCGTGACGCGGCCGGACCGGTACGCCGGTTCTGCCAGACGCTCGCAGCCTCTCCTGGACTGTGCTGGAGTGTTGCCGCAGCCGCCTACCTGCTGGGATGCACTCCGCTGACTGGCGACCGGTTCCGCGGAGCGGAGGACTTCTGGGCGGGGGTGGCCGAACTCCTGGTCACCATGGTTTTCGCGTTCTTTCTGATCGCCCCGCTCGCGCTGCTTCCCCAAGAGCCGACTGCCCGACCCTCCTGGTTGCGCACCTTCCTGGAGCATCGGACCATGCGCTTCCTGGGCCGGGTCTCCTACGGCATCTTCCTGTGGCAGTTCGTTGTGCTCTACCTGTGGCGCGACGTGACGAACCAGGAAGCATTCACCGGTTTCTTCCCGCTCGACCTCGTCCCCGTGGCCGCGGGCACCATCCTGCTCGCGGCCGCCACCTACTACTGGGTGGAGCAGCCGATCATGGCCCGTGTCACGCGCCGACCCGACGCGTCCGCTACCCCGGAACCGGCTGACGCGGACCGCGCTACTGCCCCGCAACGGTAGGGTCAGCCCATGGCAGACGGAGAAGTCCTCATCGTTGTCGGCGCCGCGATCATCCGGGACGGCGCAGTCCTCGCCGCGCAACGTGCAGAACCCGAGAGCATGCGGGGCGGATGGGAGTTCCCCGGCGGCAAGGTTGACCCCGGTGAGAGCGAGGAAGAGGCGCTGATCCGCGAGTGCCGGGAAGAACTGGATGTCGACGTCCGGCCGTTGGAACGGCTGCCCCGCGAAGTCGACTTTCCTACACGCCCCGGCAGCCCTCGCGCGGTCCTGCGCCTGTGGACCGCAGAACTCCTTCGCGGCGAACCCCGCCTCGTGGAGCACCTGGCGCTGCGCTGGCTGACCCCGGAGACCCTCGACGACGTGGACTGGCTGCCCACCGACGCACCGTTCCTCGACGATGTCCGGAACGTTTTGGCGCCGCACAGCGTCTCCAGCTCCCTGCTCGACAAGTGACCAAAGAGCGCACCCCGTGTGACCAGCCCGTCATCACGGCAGGGGGTGAGCGGCGCATAAAATGGCGGGAGGCCGCGGAAGTCGCGGTGCCCCCTCTGTTTTCCCACAACACGATCGAGACTTTCGCATGCCTACCGCCACCACCGTCCACAACACGGCCCGCCGCACCGACCTGCGCAACATCGCCATCGTCGCGCACGTCGACCACGGCAAAACCACCCTCGTGGACGCCATGCTCTGGCAGTCCGGGGCGTTCCGCGCCAACCAGGACGTCGACGAGCGGGTCATGGACTCCGGTGATCTGGAACGCGAGAAGGGCATCACCATCCTCGCCAAGAACACCGCGGTCCGCTACACCACGCCCGCCGGCGAGAACATCGTCATCAACATCGTCGACACCCCTGGCCACGCCGACTTCGGCGGGGAAGTGGAGCGCGGGCTGTCCATGGTGGACGGTGTGCTGCTGCTTGTCGACGCCAGCGAAGGGCCTCTCCCGCAGACGCGGTTCGTGCTGCGCAAAGCCCTGGCTGCCCAGCTCCCGGTGATCCTCGTCATCAACAAGGTGGACCGCCCGGACAGCCGGATCGCCGAGGTGGTGGACGACACCTACGAGCTCTTCCTCGACCTGGACGCCACCGAGGAGCAGATCGACTTCCCCATCGTCTACGCGTGCGCCCGCGAAGGCCGGGCCTCCCTCACCCGCCCCGCCGACGGCAGCCTCCCCGACAGCGACACTCTGGAACCGCTGTTCACCACCATCCTCGACACGATTCCCGCCCCCGCCTACACCCCGGGCGCACCCCTCCAAGCCCACGTCACGAACCTGGACGCGTCCCCGTTCCTGGGCCGGCTCGCCCTGTGCCGCGTCCACCAGGGAGAGATCCGCAAAGGCCAGCAGGTCGCCTGGATCCGCACCGACGGCAGCATCGAGCACGTCAAAGTCACCGAACTGTTCCTGACCGAGGCGTTGGACCGCAAGCCCGCGGAGAAAGCCGGGCCTGGCGACATCATTGCGATCGCCGGTATCCCCGACATCATGATCGGGGAGACCCTGGCCGACCCGGCGGATCCCCGGCCGCTGCCGCCGATCACCGTGGACGAGCCAGCGATCTCCATGACGATCGGCACGAACACGTCGCCGCTCGTGGGCCGGGTCAAAGGCGCGAAGGTCACCGCCCGCCTCGTCAAAGAACGTCTCGACCGGGAACTCGTCGGCAACGTCAGCCTGCGCGTCCTGCCCACCGACCGGCCTGACACGTGGGAGGTGCAGGGGCGCGGGGAGCTGGCGCTGGCCATCCTCGTCGAGCAGATGCGCCGTGAAGGCTACGAGCTGACCGTGGGCAAACCGCAGGTCGTCACCAAGGTCATCGACGGCCAGGTCCACGAGCCTGTGGAGCGCCTCACCGTGGACATCCCCGAGGAGTACCTGGGCGCCGTCACCCAGCTCCTCAACATCCGCAAGGGCCGCATGGAGACCATGACCAACCATGGCACCGGATGGGTCCGCATGGACTGGACGGTGCCGTCGCGCGGCCTCATCGGCTTCCGCACCGAGTTCCTCACCGAGACGCGCGGCACCGGTATCGCCCACCACGTCTTCGACGGTTATGCGCCGTGGTTCGGCGAGCTCCGCACGCGCGCCACTGGATCGCTGGTCGCCGACCGCAGCGGCAAAGCCACCGCCTATGCCATGTTCGGCCTGCAGGAGCGAGGCACGCTTTTCGTGGAGCCGGGCACCGAGGTCTACGAGGGCATGGTGGTCGGCGAGAACTCCCGTGCCGACGACATCGACGTCAACATCACCAAGGAGCGCAAGGTCAGCAACGTGCGCTCCTCCACCGCCGAGGAGCTCGAACGCCTCTCCCCGCCGCGCAAGCTCTCCTTGGAGGAGGCGTTGGAGTTCTGCCGCGAGGACGAATGCGTGGAGGTCACCCCGGAGGCGGTCCGCATCCGCAAAGTCATCCTCGACCAGAAGGAGCGGGCCCGCATCCTGGCCTACCGCAAGCGCCGCTGAGCGCGGCTGCAGACGCCCTAGCTGCGGGGAAGGCGGCAGCCCGTGCGGCACAGAAGAAAACCAGCAAACGTCGCATTCCCTTGACCGCATGGTTTTCTCGCGTTTCCAACCGTAATCTGAGGGGCACACGACGCCTTCCCGGTTTCCGGTGCTCGAGCGGCGATGTCCGTCGGGCGAACGATAAGGACCTTCCATGGCGCAGCCTCACGCGGTCATCATCGGTGGCGGTGTCGGCGGGCTCACCGCCGCGGTCGCCCTCCACGACAGGGGATGGGCTGTCACCGTCTGCGAACCGTCCACATCTCCAGGAGCCGTCGACACCGGCCTGGGGATCCTCCCCAACGGGCTACGCGTACTGCGCGCCCTCGGCGTCGGTGAAGCCTTCCACGCGGCCGCAGCCTGGCCGCCTACGGTGGAACTGCGCCGCGCCGACGGCCGTGTCCTGCTGCGCCTGGAACAGGAGCGGTTGACCCGCAGGTACGGGGCAGCGGTCGCTGTGGTCAGCCGCTCCGCCCTGCTCCGACTCCTCGCCGCCCGGCTGCCGGCCGGGGCGATCCACGTGGGTGTGACGGTGACCGAGCTCCGCGTGGGGGACATCCACCAGCGGGCCCATGTTCGCACCACGGCGGGCGACCTGGCCGCAGACCTCGTTGTCGCGGCCGACGGTGTCCACTCCAGGATGCGCGCCCTGCTGTTCCCCCGCCACCCGGAACCGACGTATGCGGGCTTCACGACGTGGCGGTTCCTCACCCCCGCCCCGGTGCACGCCGTCCCGGCAGGGGAGACGTGGGGCAGCGGCGCGTCCTTCGGGGTGCTGCCCCTGCCCGACGGCCGGGCCTACTGCTATGCCACGGCCACCGCACCCGCGGGTCAGCGGTCCGCCGACGAGCGGGCCGAACTCTTGCGGCTGTTCGGCTCCTGGCACGACCCCATTCCCGCACTGGTCCGCGCTGTCCCCGCCCAGGCAGTGGTCCGCGCAGACGCCTGGGTGGCCGACGATCCGCTGCCTGCCTACCACAGCGGCCGGGTGGCGCTGGTCGGGGACGCCGCCCACGCCGCCCCGCCCAACCTGGACCTGGGCGTCTGCCTGGCCATGGAGGACGCTGTCGTACTCGCCCACCGCGCTAGCGGCTCCGCCGCCTACCTGCCGACCGCGTTGACCTCCTACACCGACGACCGGATCCAACGGACCAGCCGGGTCGTGCAGCGGGTCGCGCAGTTCGCGGAGATGGCCCGGACCGCCTCCCCAGCCCTGGTCCGGTTCCGCGATGCCGGGATCAGAGCGGTGGGCGCGTTCGCCGCCCACCAGGTGGCGCAGCGCTACCTGGACTCCCTGGTGGAGTGGGAGCCGCCGCGACAGAGTGCGCTGCTCTGACCGCACACGCCTCAGATCCGCTTGAGTTTCTCGGTTGGGGCGATGACTTCGAGGTCTTCGCCGAGCTCGGCTTTGGTGAGGGTGCCGAGGTAGGACATGAGCACCCGCCAGAAGGCCCGCGCGGTCCGGGAGAGGGCGACGTCTTTGCGGTGGGCGAGCGCGATGGTGCGGAGTAGTCGCGGCTCGGCGAGCGGGGTGCCGCGCAGTCCGGGACGGTTCCGCAGCACCATGCTGGGCACGACCGCCAGCCCCAGGCCGGCTTCGACGAACCGCAGCACCGCGTCCATCTCACCGCCTTCCACGGCCAGGCGGGGTTCGAAGCCCGCGGCCCGGCAGGCGCTGAGTGTCGTCTCCCGCACGTCGTAGCCGCGCCGGAACATCACCAGTGGCTGGTCCCGCAGGTCGGTGATCCGCATTGCCCCGCCGTTGGTGGGCGGGGGCTGAGATATCGGGCTGGCGACGACCAGACTCTCCCGCAGGATCGGCACGGTCACGAACGCCGGATCGCTGCTGTGCAGGGGCAGGATGATCAGGGCGAGGTCGAGTTCGCCACCGCCGAGGGCGCGGATGAGGTCGCGGGAGCCGCCCTCTTCCACGTGCAGTTCGATTCCCGGGTAGCGTTCGTGGAATCGGACGAGGGCGTCGGCGAGCAGCCCAGCGCACAGGGACGGGGTGGCGCCGAGGCGCACCCAGCCGCGGCGCATGCCCGCGAGTTCCTGGATCTCCCGGCGTGCCGTCTCCACGTCGGCGAGGATGCGCTGGGCGAGCGGCAGCAGGATTTCTCCCGCCGGAGTGAGTGTGATATTTCCCCGGGCGCGCACGAAGAGCGGCGCGCCGAGTTCTTCTTCGAGGGCCTTGATCTGCTTGCTCAGACTGGGTTGCGCGACTCGGGAAAGCTCAGCTGCCCGGGTGAAATGTCGGGTTTCGGCCACTGCGAGGAAGTAGGCCAATTGCTGGAGCTGCATAGTCCATAGCCTAAAGCTATGGTCACGAGCGTTCTGATGACTTAGACGAACCTGTTAAGAAAGATCTAAAGTTCACAACGTGGCGAACAGTACCCTGACGAAGCAGCGATCGGCAGCATTCAGATCGACGGTGGCGCTCAAGGCCGCGATGGCGATCACCGGTGCGATCCTGGTGCTGTTCCTGATCGCGCACATGTACGGCAACCTGATGATCTTCGGGGGGCAGGAGGCCTTCGACGAGTACTCCCACCACCTGAGAGTGCTCGGCGCTCCGATGCTCCCGACCAACGGCTTCCTGTGGATTATGCGCGTCGTCCTCCTGGCGAGCGTCCTCATCCACATGTACGCGGCCTTCACCCTGTGGAACCGGGCGCGGCAGGCGACCGCAGGCAAGGGATCACGGCGCTACCACAGCAAGAAGAACCGGACCGGAGTGCAGCGCACCTACGCGTCCTTCACCATGCGCTGGGGCGGCGTGGTCATCGCGCTTTTCGTGCTCTACCACCTGCTCCACCTCACCACCAACCACATTGCTCCGGGTGGGGCCTCCGACAGCCCGTACGAGCGGGTCGTCAACGGCTTCCAGATCTGGTGGGTGGTGCTGACCTACTTCATCTCGATGCTGGCGGTCGGCTTCCACCTGCGGCACGGGCTGTGGAGCGCAGTGCAGACCCTCGGTAAGAACAAGGCGCGGCGTCAGCGTGCCATCAACGCCGTTGCGACTGCCGTCGCCGTGGCCATCACGGTCGGGTTCCTCATTCCCCCGTTCTCCGTTCTCTTTGGGCTGGTGGGCTAGATGACCGAGCTTTACACCGAGGGCGCTCCGATCCGCGACGAGAAGGCCCCGGACGGGCCGATCGCGGAGCGCTGGGACAAGCGCCGCTTCTCCGCACGACTGGTGAACCCAGCGAACCGGCGCAAGCTCTCGATCATCATCGTGGGTACCGGTCTGGCTGGCGCCTCCGCGGCGGCCACCCTGGGCGAGGCCGGGTACAACATCAAGTCGTTCTGCTACCAGGACAGCCCGCGGCGCGCGCACAGCATTGCCGCGCAGGGCGGCATCAACGCGGCGAAGAACTACCGCAACGACGGGGACAGCATCTACCGGCTGTTCTACGACACCGTCAAAGGCGGCGACTACCGGGCCCGCGAATCCAACGTCTACCGGCTGGCCCAGGTCAGCGTCGAGATCATCGACCAGTGCGTGGCCCAGGGCGTGCCTTTCGCCCGCGAATACGGCGGTCTGCTCGACAACCGCTCCTTCGGCGGTGTGCAGGTCTCCCGCACCTTCTACGCCCGCGGCCAGACGGGGCAGCAGCTGCTGCTCGGTGCCTACCAGGCGCTGGAACGGCAGGTCGCGGCGGGCACGGTGGAGATGTACACCCGCCACGAGATGCTGGACCTCATCGTCGTCGACGGCCGGGCGCGCGGCATCATCGTGCGCGACATGGTCACCGGTGAGATCGAGACCCACTTCGCGGACGCGGTCGTCCTCGCCACCGGTGGCTACGGCAACGTGTTCTTCCTGTCCACCAACGCGATGGGCAGCAACGTCACGGCGATCTGGCGGGCCCACCGCAAGGGCGCGTTCTTCGCCAACCCCTGCTTCACGCAGATCCACCCGACGTGCATCCCGGTCAGCGGCACCTACCAGTCCAAGCTGACCCTGATGAGCGAGTCGCTCCGCAACGACGGCCGGATCTGGGTGCCGAAGAAGAAGGGTGACACGCGCGACCCGCGGGACATCCCCGAAGAGGAGCGCGACTACTACCTGGAGCGCATGTACCCGGCCTTCGGCAACCTGGTGCCGCGCGACATCGCTTCGCGGGCCGCCAAGCGGGTCTGCGACGAAGGACGCGGGGTCGGCCCCGGCGGCCTGGGCGTCTACCTGGACTTCGCTGACGCCATCAAGCGGATGGGGCGCGACGCGGTCGAAGCCAAGTACGGCAACCTGTTCGACATGTACGAGCGCATCACCGGGGAGAACCCGTACGAGGTCCCCATGCGGATCTACCCGGCGGTGCACTACACCATGGGCGGACTGTGGGTCGACTACGACCTGCAGAGCACCATCCCCGGCCTGTTCGTGATCGGTGAGGCCAACTTCTCCGATCACGGCGCCAACCGGCTGGGCGCCAGCGCGCTCATGCAGGGCCTGGCCGACGGCTACTTCGTGCTGCCCAACACCATCAACGACTACCTGGCCGACGGACCCTTCGAGAAGATCGACGAGAACCACCCGGAGGTCAAGGAGGCAGTCGAGGGCGTGCGCGCCCGCCTCGAGAAGCTGCTGTCCATCAACGGCAGCCGCACCGTGGACTCCTTCCACCGCGAGCTCGGCAAGATCATGTGGGACTACTGCGGTATGGAGCGCACGGAGGAAGGGCTGCGCAAGGCGATCACGCTCATCCGCGAGCTGCGGGACGAGTTCTGGCGTGACGTCAAGGTCACCGGCGTCAACGAAGAACTCAACCAGACCCTGGAGCGGGCTCACCGAGTCGCCGACTTCATGGAACTGGCGGAACTGATGTGCATCGACGCGCTGCACCGCCGCGAGTCCTGCGGTGGCCACTTCCGCGCCGAAAGCCAGACCGAAGACGGCGAGGCGCTGCGTCATGACGACGAGTTCGCCTATGTCGCAGCGTGGGAGTTCACCGGCGTGGGTGAACCGCCCGTGCTGCACAAGGAAGCCCTGGAATACGAGTACGTCGAGATGAAGCAGCGGAGCTACAAGTGAGAATCACCCTGCGTGTGTGGCGTCAGAAGAGCAGGGACGACGAAGGCCGGATGGTCACCTACGAGCTCGATGACGTCAACGAGAACATGTCCTTCCTGGAGATGCTCGACGTCCTCAACGAGAAGCTCACGCTCCAGGGCGAGGACCCGATCGCGTTCGACCACGACTGCCGGGAAGGCATCTGCGGCGCGTGCGGCGTGGTGATCAACGGTGTCGCCCACGGCCCCGAAGTGACGACCACCTGCCAGCTGCACATGCGCAGTTTCAAGGACGGCGACGTCATCGAGGTCGAGCCGTGGCGGGCCAAGGCGTTCCCGGTGATCAAGGACCTGGTGGTCGACCGGAGCGCGTTCGACCGCATCATCCAGGCGGGCGGTTACATCAGCGCGCCCACCGGCACGGCCCCGGACGCGCACTCCGTCCCGGTGCCCAAGGCTGACGCGGACCGCGCGTTCGACGCCGCCACCTGCATCGGCTGCGGCGCTTGCGTGGCGGCCTGCCCCAACGCCTCGGCGATGCTGTTCACCGCAGCCAAGATCACCCACCTGGGCATGCTCCCGCAGGGACAGCCCGAGCGGGCCTCCCGCGTGGTGAAGATGGTCAACCAGCACGACGAGGAAGGCTTCGGCGGCTGCACCAACATCGGCGAATGTGCAGCGGTCTGCCCGAAGGGCATCCCGTTGGACACGATCTCCCAGCTCAACAACGACCTGTTGAGTGCGCTGGCCTCCGGAAAGCTGTAACAGGCTTTCTTCGGCTTCAGACAGCGGGCCCGCCCTCCCCTGGGGAAGGGCGGGCCCGCCCGCATGAAGGCAGCGGACCCGCTCCTTCGACTGGGAAGCTCACAGCCAGGTGAACCGGGACTCTGTCTCCGACGGGTACGGGTCCGTGGCGTAGTAGGTGTGCAGCAGCCGGGACCCCGCCGGGCTCGCGGTGTAGATGGGCTCCCCGGCGGACAGCCACCGGTTCCACGCCCGCGCAAACGCTTCCACTCCCCGCCGGTCGCGGCCCAGCAGTGCCGGCACCGCGTGGAACACCGCGGGGTTCTCCGGGGCTTTGCCGAGCAGCCAGTCCATCCCCATCCGCTGGGCCTGCGCTGCATCGGCGGGAGGCTCGATCCGGTAGCGGTTGATGATGTAGCGGGGCTGGCCTACCAGCGGTGAGATCACCTCGTCCAAGGCCGTGCTGAAGGCTTTGGCTTCGGCAGGCCCGGCGCCGGTGAACGTGAGCCGGAACGTGCCGTCCGTGTCGATGTCCAACCGCAGGCCTTCCGCGCCCACCGGGGAATACCCCGCCGCATGCATCGCATCCGCAATGGCGTAACCGAACCGGAGAATGTCAGGCTCCCCAGAAGCGATCTCGAAAAGCTGGGCGGCCCGCCGGATCCGCGGCCGCCGGGCCAGCAGCCGGTAGGCGCAGACCCCGCCGGCCACCGCTCCTGCCACGGCCAGGCCGGCCGACGGCGGAAGGCCGAACGCGGTCACCACCAGCAGGACCGCGGCCGCGACCACGGGAACAGACAGCACGATCTTCCACAGCGGGGACACCGCCAACTGTTCAGCAGTGTCCACCCCCGCCCGGCCCGGCACGGCGGGCGGCGGTTGCGGGGACTGGCCTGCCGGGCGGGGCGCCAGCACTCCCCGATACTGCTGCGGCCGGACCCGGACCGTGGCCAGCAGTTCGTCCGTGTAGGGGGAGCCGATCCGCCACCGCTCCCGGGTATCCTCTCGGTCTTCGGCGCGCCGCAGCATCCGCTCGTTGATGTCCGCGAACTGGTCCACCGGCGGCGGCGCATACGGGGAGAGCGCCGGGTCGACGTGCGCGACCCCGCTCATCACTTCCCCGTCAGCAGCCGCTCCCAGGTAGCCTTCGTGCTTGCGGACGAACCGCTCCCAGTCCGCGCTCCCCTTGGGGTGGGTGTCGCTGACACACACCACTGTCCAGGTGTGCGCGGTCTTCTCCGGCCACTCCGGGTCAAGGCGCAGCGCACGGCCGCGCCCTTGAACCACCGAGGTGGGGGTGGTGGCGGTCGTCAAGTCCACGATCGTGTTGACCCGGGGAGTGTCCCAGCCTTCGCCGAGCAGTCCGAGCGTGCCCACTAGGACTTGGCAGCGGCCCTCTTCGAAGTATTCGGTGACCAGTCGGGCCCAGGTCCGGGACGTCCAGCGGCCTTCGATCCGCACCAGGGAGCCGCGGGACCCCGTATCCACACAGGTCAAGTTGAGGGCGGGGCGGCGCTCCTTGACGAACGCGATGAAATCGTCCGCGGTGTCCGGGGCCGCGGCCACGGTGCGGTTGGTCACCAGCATGGGATGCAGGGCGCTGGTGCGCTCGTCTGTGGCCAACAGCTCCAACTGCAGCCACGCCGACCCAGCTTGGTCGTCGAGCACGTCGCGCAACTGCGGTGAAGGGCGCACACTGGCCCGTTCGTGGTCGCACAGCACCAGGGCCCGCAGCCGCGAACCCAAGAACGCGGACTCAGCTGCGATGATCTGCACAGTGCTCTGCGATTTCGCGGAGCTCCGAGCCAGCACCCGGTCCACGGGGGAACGGCCGCCGCGGATGCCGTGCCGGGTCAGTGTGTATCCGATCGCCCGCAGCGCGGTGCGAATCCGCTCCCACGCTTGCGTGTCCCGGTCGTCGGCGGCCCGCTCCGGGGCGACGAGCTCTTTGCCCTGGTGGGGGGCCAGACAGTTGAGGACGTAGTCGCTGATCAGCACCATCCAGTCGTCAGCCGTGGGGGCGCTGCGGTGCCGCTCCAGGAGACGGGCGCCGGGCGGCAGCATGAACAGCCCGGCATGGTGCAGACGCAGGGCTGCGTCGGTGAGTTCCGGTTCCTGCGCGGCCAGTTGCGCCCAGCTCGCCTGCTCCCCCGTGTCGGTGACACGCTCGCAGAACCTGCGGCGCAGCCAGGTCACGAAGTCGGTGCTGGCAAAACCGGGGGAGAACAGGTCGGTGCAGAGTTCCGTGAACCGCAGTCCTTGCTCGGCGATGTAGTCCTGTTCGGCGGGTGTGGGTTCGGTGATCCAGACGAGTTCCGCGAAGGGGGCGAGGTAGCCGTCGCGGACCAGGGCGGGAATGGAAGCCCCGCGGATCGGGGCGCCGAACATGCGCCGAACCAGTACGGCCTCACTGTCCGTTAGGGTCTCCCACGGGGTGCCGGTGAGGCCGAGGACGTGGGCGTTCGGGAGTTCCCGCAGCACGTCGGCGAGCAGCCGCCCCCACATCTGCAGGAGGTGGTGGCACTCGTCGAGGATGACGGTGACCGGCCCCGCCGCACGCAGGGCTTCGAGCAGGGCGCTGCCGTTGCCGTGCAGCCGACCCAGGGGAGGCAGTTCATTTCCCTCTTCGTCGGTCTCCGCATCCGGGTCGAACACGGCTAGCGACTGGTAGGTCAGCACGGTGACGTCGTGGTCGAGGGAGCGCCGGGTTCCCGCAGTACACCCGTCGGGGCGGTCGAACTTCCGCCACAGGGCGAGCCACTGGTTTTGGACCGCGGTGTTGGGGACGAACACCACCGTGCGGTGGCCAAGCCGCCGCGCCGCTTCCAATCCGACGAGAGTCTTGCCCGCTCCGGGAGGCAGCACCACCCACGCACGCCGTTCCCCCGACGCCCAACGGGCATCCAACGCTTCCAGCGCGTGCCGCTGGTACGACCGAAATCCACCCGGCCAGCGGGCCGATGCGACTCTGCTCATCATGGTGTGCGCGGTGTGGTGCCCCAGGCCGTCAAGCCAGGGAGAGAACGCGGCCTCCTCTCTCCTCGTCAGGGAACGCGGCGAGCAGCGGCACGGGGCCGTCAAGTACCGCGCGGGGATGGGATGTCACACGGACTGGTGGAACACATGGGCGCGGATCCAAGCGTGCATGGCCACCGCAGCGGCCGCACCAGCGTTGATGGACCGTGTGGA
The DNA here is from genome assembly GCF_017577275.1 of Thermobifida sp. NCBI lineage: Bacteria > Bacillati > Actinomycetota > Actinomycetes > Streptosporangiales > Nocardiopsidaceae > Thermobifida > Thermobifida sp. The sequence goes on along the minus strand of NZ_PITY01000023.1, from coordinate 89,985 downwards.
GCCGAACTGGGCGATGGAGAGCACCGAAACGCAGACTTTGCGGACTTCTTCCGACAGGCCGGGTCCCTCCTGGCCGAAGACGAGAACGCATTCGCGGGGCAGGGGATAGGTCTCCAACGGGACCGAGCCTGGAAGGTTGTCGATCCCGATCAGCGGAAGGTCGTGGGCTTCCGCCCATGCCACCAGGGAAGCCGTGTCGGGGTGGTGGTGGATGTGCTGGTAGCGGTCGGTCACCATCGCGCCGCGCCGGTTCCAGCGGCGGCGCCCCACAATGTGGACGGCACGGGCAGCGAAAGCGTTCGCGGTGCGGACCACGGACCCGATGTTGAAGTCGTGCTCCCAGTTTTCGATGGCCACATGGAATGGGTGGCGCCGGCGGTCGAGGTCAGCGACGATCGCTTCCCGCCGCCAGTAGCGGTACCGGTCCACCACGTTCCGGCGGTCGCCGTTTTTGAGCAGTTCCGGGTCGTAGTGATCGCCTTCGGGCCAGGGACCTTCCCACGGACCTACACCCACCTCGGTCCGGTCGGGGGGAGGGGGACTGTCGGAGGATGGGGGAACGACCTGTTCACTCACGCGGTTCAGCTTAGGCCCCACAGCAGCAGTCACGCTATTGAGGTGTCGGTGCTCGATCCCTGGAGGACGCGGGGCGGCAGCCCGGCAGCAGACTCCGTCTGCGGCAGCCCTCTCCTGCACGGGTGGATGCCGCAGCTCGTTCGGGAGAAAAGGTCACCATAGGCTCTCTTCCTATTGGGGACATCCCTACCAGAGTCGCACAAGACCGCCGTCTGCCGCCCGACCGCTTCCGGCCATAAGGTTCAGACTATGCGCGCGCGTCCTGCCCCTGCGGGGCCAGTTCCTGCCCGGGAGCGGGGATGCGGGCACCCGTCTCGGGGATCTCAATGGTGACCATGTCGTGCGGCACCGGGCATCCCTTGGGGAACGTGCCGATCCGCCGCGGATCGTAGCCGTTGGGGTAGCTCTTGATCTTCGGGTTGTTCTCGATGCGGTAGGGCTCCACCCGCGGGGGCATGAACCGGACGATCTTGGCCCGCAGCCGCATCGCCAGGTGCGCGGCGGTGCGCCAGAACCGTGACGGCGGGTCGTAGCGGAACGCTTGGATGAGCCGGTCGTCCAGCAGAGCCATGGTGAACTTCCGGAAGACCGGCTGCTGCCAGCGGGGGACGGTATCGACCATCAGCCGCAGCGTGGCATCGGAGACAGCCCGGCCTCCTTCGCTGTACCCGAAGTGGGCGATCTCGTAGGAGTCGAACAGCTCGTAGAACTCGTCGTAGGTTTCAGGGATCTCTTTGATCCCCATGTGCTTGCCGAGCAGCCGGTAGTAGTTGGTGTTGGCGGTGATCTCGTGCTCGGTGAGCCGACGCCAGCCGTAGCCCAGGTCGTTGATCCAGCGCACCGGCATGACGACGAAAGTGCTGAGCACGTAGAGGTAGTCGTCGTTGCTGATGTCGTAGGAGCGGTGCATCTGGTTCATGCGCCGCAGCGCATCGCGCCCCCGTCCCGGTTCGAAACCGTGCCGCATGATCTCGGTGAGGATGAGGGCGGTGTCGTCGGAGCGGCGCTGGGTGCGGTCGAGGAATTCTCGGGTCTCTGCGAGCAGTTGCCCGATGCTCGGTACGGCGTAGGTGCGGTAGAGGGCCAGGCTCAACGCCTGCTCGATGTCCCAAGGAAACTCGTGCGTGGTGAGGATTTCCGTGATCCGACGGCAGTCGGCTTCGGCGTCAAGCCGGTGGATCTCGGTATACCAGTCGAAGCGTTTCACGGGGGGTGTCTCCAGGGCGGTTGTGTACCGTCTCCGGGGGCTGTTCCAAAGCCCCGCGGCACATCAACCCTTCTTCATACCCCTAAAAAACTTGTATGAACCAGCTCAAAATGTGAAAAAAGCAACGGATGGGGTGCGGGTGGTCGCTGATGCGATCAGCGACCACCAAGCATCACACCGTGCTGGCCGCCCTGGACTGGAGGTGCTGGATCAGCGTGATCAGCACTTCTTTGCACGACTCGCGCACCCGCGCGTCACACAGCAGCACGGGGATCTGCGGATCGAGGCTCAGGGCGTCGCGGACCTCCTCCGGCTGGTATACGGCGGCCCCGTCGAAGCAGTTCACCGCGACCACAAACGGGATACCGCGCCGTTCGAAGAAGTCCACCGAGGGAAAACACGTCTCCAACCGCCGGGTGTCGGCAAGCACCACCGCACCCAGCGCCCCGGCAGCCAGCTCGTTCCACATAAACCAGAACCGCTCCTGACCCGGGGTACCGAACAGGTACAACACCAGCTCAGGGCTGATGGTGATCCGACCGAAGTCCAGCGCCACCGTGGTGGTCGTCTTGTTCTCCACGCCGGACAGGTCGTCCACCCCCAGACTGGCCTCGGTCATCACCTCCTCGGTGCTCAGCGGGGTGATCTCACTAATCGAGCCGACCATCGTGGTCTTCCCCGCGCCGAACCCGCCCGCGATGAGAACCTTGAGCGCCGCGGGGAGCAGTGTTGGACCGCGATCAGAGTCGTTGGATGCCATCGAGTACCGCCTGAAGGACGTCCCGGCCGACCACCGGGTGCTGGATCGTGTACGGGGCGCGGGCCAGCATGTAGCCGCGCGCGATCAGGTCTCCCATCAGCACTTTGACCACGGCCACCGGGATGTCGAGGCGTGCCGCGACCTCTGCCACTGATAAGGGGCGCTGGCAAAGGTCGAGGATGGCAAGCTGTTCCGGCTCCAAGGACAGCTCGTCCACCTCGCCGCGGGCCGAGATGACCACACTGATCATGTCCAGTTGGACCGTGTTGGTTGCCTCACGGCCCTCAGTCATCACGTAAGGCCTGACCGGAGAGCCGGGACCGTCGGAAGCCTTGTCCGGCGTGCGCCGATCGGACATGGTTGCTCTCCGCTATCGCGTGGAGGCCGCGGTCGTCTGACCGTGGGCTGGTGACTCTGCGGTGCTTCGGGGGGAGGACTCCAGGAACCGGCCGACCTGTTCCACCAGGACGTTCATCTCGTAGGCGATGAGCCCCACATCGGACCCTTCCCCAGCGAGCACTGCCAGGCAGGCGCCGCTGCCCGCCCCGGTGACGAACAGGTAGGCGTGCTCCATCTCCACGACGGTCTGCAGCACTCGGCCGCCCTTGAACTGGCGTCCGGTGCCTTGCGCAAGGCTCTGGAATGCTGAGGCGATCGCGGAGAGGTGTTCGGCGTCCTCCGTGGTGATGTCCTTGGACTTCCCGATGGGAAGCCCGTCGGCGGACAGCACGATCGCGTGCTGGGCACCGACCGCGCGCTCCACGAGTTCGTCGAGCAGCCAGTCCAGATCACGGGGTGCGTTGTCGGTCACTGTGCATCCTTCTCGGTGTCGTTCAGCAGCTTCTTACCGTCCTCGCGTCCTTTGCGGGTGCCCTGTTGGAATGCGGTCAGGGTCTGCCGGAGACGCGTTGGACGTTCCATGTCATTGGTGGATGGCCCTGTCTCAGGGGAAGAAGCCGTTTCTTCAGTCGGGTCGTCGCACAACTGGGGGACGAGATTCACTTGGGGGATGCGACGCGGCAGCGGAGGACGGCCCTCCGTGGCGGCGGGCTGCGGACGCTGCGGCGCGTCAGCCGGAGAGGAACCGGAAGGGGCAGGAGGAGTGGGGCGGCGGGCCGCGCCCTCGGTGGCCAGTTCAGGGAACGTGCTCACCCCAGGAATCCGCCGGGGCAACCTCGGCGGCTGGGCGGGCGCCTGGGAGGACGAGGGGGTGGTGAGCATGTCCCCGTCGCTTTCGGAAGCCTCCTCGGACGGGGCACCGGTGGGCGACGCAGCCGGCAGGGCCGGGGTGCGCACCCCGCGCTGCGGCAGCCCGCTGCCCGTCTCTCCGCCGTCCGTGTTGGCGCCGCGGAGGGGGGAGGGCTGCTCGTCGACGATCAGGTTTGCCGGCAGCAGCACGATCGCCAGTACACCCCCGTAGGGGGAGGTGCGCAACTGCACCTTGATGTGGTGCCGCCGCGCCAGGTGGGAGACCACGAACAGGCCCAGCCGCGTCTTCTCGTTGAGACGCATCACGTCGAACTCGGGCGGATCGGCCAGCATCGCGTTGGCCGACTCGAGCTCGTCGTCCTTCATGCCCAGGCCGCGGTCTTCGATCTCGATCGTCACCCCGTTGGGCACCCGGTCCGCGCGCAAGTGGACCTTGGTGTGCGGCGGGGAGAAGGTGGTCGCGTTGTCGACCAGCTCGGCGACGAGGTGGATGACGTCAGCGACCGCGTTGCCCTGCACGGAGACCGGGGCGATCCGCTGCCGTTTGACCCGGGAGTAGTCACCGCACTCCGAGATCGCACCGCGCAGCACGTCGATGAGCGGCAGCGGGTGGTGCCAGGTGCGTCCAGGGTTCTGGCCGCCGAGAATGAGCAGGTTTTCTGCGTTCCGCCGGGCCCGGGTGGCGAGGTGGTCCAGTTTGAACAGGTCGGTGAGCTGCTCCGGGTCCTCCTGTTCGCGTTCGAGCTTGTCCAGGATGCGCAACTGGCGGTGGACCAGGGTCTGGCTGCGGTGGGCGATGTTGAGGAACACGCGGTTGACACCCTGGCGCAGTTGCGCCTGCCGGACCGCGGCTTCGACCGCCGTGCGCTGGGCGGCGGTGAAGGCACGGCTCACCTCGCCGATCTCGTCCTCGGACTCGCTCAGCGGCAGGATCTCGGCTTCGACCTCCACCTCGGAGTCGAGCGGCTCGTTCTTCTTCAAACGGTCCATCAGCGCAGGCAGGCGCTTGTCCGCCAGCTCCTGGGTCTGGTCGCGCAACTGTACGAGACGGTCGACGAGCCGTTGCGACGACCGGGTGGAGTAGACCAGCACGGTCGCGGTGAGCGCGGCAACCCCGAGCGAGCCGAGCACCGCGATGAGCAGAGACTGGTTGGCGTCCGAGCGCTGCACCTGCGCACCCCAGGTCGCCTGGCTGGCCCCGATCTCGGTGAGGGCGTCCTTCACCGGCAGGTAGGCGGACCGCCATTCGGCTTCGTCCACCGGCAGGCTCAAATCTTCGACCTCTTGCCCGGTGTAGGGGTCGAACTCCGTGGTGATCATCCGGTTGGCGATCTCGTGGATGAGTTCGTGCAGGTGGACGTACTCTTCGTTGTCCCGCAGGGACGCGAGCATGTTCGTGGGCTCGGGGCCAAGATAGTCGTCGACCGCTTCCAGCATGGATTCGTATGCGCCGACCTGCGCCACGAACTCGTGCTGGTCGTCCATGGAGAACTCGCCGGTGGCGAAGCCGCGGGAGAGTTTCGCGTCGGCCCGGGCGAGCGCGTCGACGACACGGAACATGGAGACAGCGCTGACCGAAGGTCCGACGACCTCCGGGCTGGGAACGGACCGGGCCTGCTCGTCGAAGAGGTCGGCACCCGCCATGACCAGGTCGTTGTAATACTCCTCGACCTCTTCACGGTCGATGTTTCCCTGGTCGACCCGGGCACGCAGTTCGCCGATTTCCTTGAACTTTTCGTCCAGGTAGGTGATGCGTTTCTGGACTTTCTCGGGGGACAATGACAAAAGGCCGCGGAATTCGTCGAGGATATTGCCCATGCGCTGGTCGACGTCTGCGCGGACGTCGAGGAGGGTCTCCCGGGTCTCTCGGGGGCGGTCCAGGTAGGCCATGGTCACCGAACGCTCATCCATGACCGCGGTCAGTGCCAGGGCCGAGGGGAGAAGGAGACGGTCGTTGGCCTGGACGTAGGCGTACTGCACCACCGTCCCGTAGGCCAGGTAGACGCTACCGATCAACCACAGGACGACCAACGCCGAGACCGGAGCGAGGACAATTCTGCGGAGGCGGGTCTTGATCAGGGGAGCCCGCTTCTTCTTGGCTGCCTGCACTGCTCTCCTAGAGGACCGGGGCCGCTGAGCACACATGGGGAAAAGGCCGACGGATACTGTGACAGCGATGACGGCCGGAGCCGAGGGCCACCCCCTGTGCGAGAGAGGGCGGCGCGGTGTGCTGAAGCGCGTAAGCGGTCAAAGGGTAAGGAAACCAGCAAGGATCGTACCGCGTTCGGCTAACTCCATGGTGATCATTCCGGACGAAAACCGAAGAACCGGATGAGATGCCATTGCGGTGGGATCTTAGAGCCGAGCCGTCGGCGCGGTTATCCCCAGGTGAGGAAACCGAGGAAACAGCCGATCAGAAGAATGCCTGAGGCCACGGTCAGGAAAAGTGTGCGGGGCCACAGGCTCAACCACGGGGCAGCGACGACTCGAGCCCGCTGCGGGTTATCCGGATCGTAGGAGACGGTGACGGGATCACCGTAGCGGGCAGCCGACCAGGAGGAGTTGTCGTGCAGAGCCAGGACCTCCTCCCCTTCTTCGGTGCGGAACCGCACGATCATCCGCGAGGTGCTGTTGGTTTCGGCATAGCCGACGATCGTGCCTTCGGCTCGCTCGCCGCGTCGCCCCAGCAGCCACGCGGCGACGATGTCCCGTACCAGCCACACGAGGGAGCACAGGCCGATTCCGATAGGCAGGAGAGGGTAGTAGCGATCCATCGATCGTGGTCCGAAAGCTCGGTCGGATGGCTATGGGCTGCGGTCAGTTCGCCGGCGCCTGCGGGGTGCGCGGAGGCTCCGGCCCCAAGATCTCCGTGACCATGCTCTCACCAATGTCCACGCCGTAGCCGATGTTTTCCAAATCGGTAGCAAGCCGGTCCAGGGCGGCCACATCGGGAGCGGCCCCAGGGGAGGCCGTAGCCAAGAATCGGGGGACCGCGGCCTCCAAGTCCCGGGTCGCCGCGTACATGCGGCGCCGTATCTCGGCGTGGCGGGACTCCACATAGCGTGCCCGTCCCCGGGAGTGCGGATGCTGTGCCAGGTTGTGGACCAGCGCGGACAGCTCCTGGCTGCGGCGGACGAGGTGGTCAATGGACGCGGCGATCTCACCGGCCCGCCAGACGATGCGGGAAACCCGGTCCCCCAGCGGCCCTTCCAGGAACGGTGCGGCCACGTCCTGCAGGGAGGCGGCGGCCGCGTGCGCGCGGCGGGCGCAGCCGGCGTCGACCGCCACCGGGTCGGCGGGCAGCTCCGTCTCGGACGGGGCGGTGGGGAACAGGAAGCCGAACACGAGCACCGCGGTCAACCAGATGATCACGGCGATCACGAAGGCTGCCCAGACGGGGAGGGTCACCGCCCAGGCCAGCCCGCCCGCCACCGCGCCGCACAGGAGGCACCACGGGTTGGCGAACTTCCGTAGCTGCATTCTCTGTTCCCCTCCGAATCCCGCCGCTAGAAGTTGGAGATCACTGCTTCGAACACCTCGTCGATGCTCTGGGGGTCGGAGGCGTCGTAGGCCGCGGCGTTGGTAGCTTCCGCGATCTGAGTCATCGTCTTCAGGTCCGCGTCCTCGCCGTAGCTGATGGTGAAGATCCGCACCCCCTGCTGCCCGGGTTCCGGGGTGATGCTGTCGAGGAGCTTCTCCAGGCTGATGCCGTTGAGATCTTCGTTCTTCCCGTCGGTGAGGAACACAACCGCGTTGATGGCGTCCGGCCGGCTGTGCTCGGCGACGAGCGTGTGCGCGGCCAGCGCGGTGTCGTAGAGGCCGGTACCGCCCCCTGGCGGCAGGTTGGAGATCCGCTCCGCGAGCTCCTCCCGGCGGGGTGTCCCGTTGACCGAGGCGCCGAGCGGGCCGAGGGGCACGAGCTCCCGCCAGTCCTGCCCGTTGTCCTCCAGGTCGGTGCTGAACATCCACAGCCCCACGCGGTCGCTGTCAGAGAACTCGTCGAGGGACGTGATAGCGGCCTCCTTGGCGAGCTCCAGGCGGGTGCTTCCCGTGCCCGGGACCGATTCCTGCATCGAGCCGGACGTGTCGATGACGAGGAGGACGTTGGCGGGCTTGCGGAGCTCAGCCCAGTTCTCCAGCATCGCGTTGAGCACGTTCGCCGACGGCAGGGAGAGCTCGACCGGCTCTGCGGGCAGCACCCCGTTCTCCTCGGTCAACAGGTCCCCGGTGCGCCCGTCGTGCCCCCGGAACGCGTTGTCCAGGAACACCTGCTGCGCCTCGTCGCTGAGGAGGTAGTCCAGGAAAGCCGCCGCAGCGGCGCGCTTCGGCTCGTCCGCCCAGTCCAGGACCACGTAGGGGTGGTCCGACATCAGGGTGCCCTCTTTGGGGTAGACCGCGACGAGCGGCACGTTCGGCGGTTCGGCGTCTTCCGCGGTTGCCGGGTCGCCGCTGGGGTTGCCCTGGTTGTAGTGCACCACCGACATCTCCTCCACCGCCACCGCGGAGACGTAGGTGAGCCCTTGCCCTTCCGCGTCGGCGCGGCGCAGGTTGGCCAGGAACGTCATGGTGATGTCGCCGTAGTGGACGATGGAGCGCTCCACAGCGCTGACGAACGCGCGGGTCTGGCTGGAGTTGATGTCGTCGACGGTGAGGTCGGAGGCCATACCCGTGCCCGCGAAGTAGGTGCCGACGGTGGCGTTGAGCCCGGACGTGGAGTAGTTGGGGTTGGTCTTGCCCATGCGGAACTCGCCCCACTCGGGGTGGCCGACCGATCCCCATCCTGCTTCGCTGTCCGCAAGGTCGTGCAGGTCTACCCAGCCGAGCTCCTTGTCCGGCCAGCCGAGCGCTTCAGCCATCGGCCGGGGCATGGCGATGACGAGGGGGGAGTTGGCGATCGAGGGGGTCTCTTCCGGGATGAGTGAGGCGCGGTCCTGTTCGGTGACCCGCTGCCGGGTGATCTCCACCCAGCCGGAGCTTGCCGGCGACCACACATCGGGGCGGGGGCCGTACTCCTCTTCGTCCCATTCCCCGGCGGCGAGGGCGTCCATGGTCATCCCGGAAGACTGTTCGACGATGGAGACTTCCACGCAGCCTTCGTCGATCCGGGTGCCGCTGTAGTCCTCGGCGAGCTGCCGCATCACCCCGGCTTTCTCCGGTGAGGACGCCACGGTCAGGGAGATGGCGTCCCCAAGGCATCCGAACTGGGCGAGCGAGGGCAGTTTCGCTCCGGTCGCCACCCACCGCACAAGGGCGATGACGAGGACCGCGACAACGGCGACGATGAGAAAGGGAAGGAACCGTCGATGCCGTGGTGGAGAAGAAGCCTGGTAGACCACTGAATCCCGTCCTTGGTGCCGCTCCGCAGGTGTCCCCCGAGATGTAAGCCCCCGATGCTTTAGAGGCAGCGTAGGCAGAACAGGTTGCACCAAGAACAAAAAAGTATTTTTGTAATGAAAGTGCCGTTTGTCGGATTTGGGGCGGTGATGTGGTGCAGCCCCTGAGCACCCAGGAGCCGCACCCCAGCCCTGGTCACCAGCCGTGCAGCACCGGCTTGCCCTCGTTGTACCCGGCGACGCTCTGGACTCCGATCACCGCGCGCTCGTGGAACTCCGCCAAGTTCGCCGCGCCAGCGTAGGTCATCGCGCTGCGTACCCCCGCCACGATCATGTCGATCAGGTCTTCGACGCTGGGGCGCTCCGGGTCCAGGTACATCCGCCCAGAAGAGATGCCCTCCTCGAACAGGGCTTTACGCGCCCGCTCGAACGGCGAATCGTCCGCGGTGCGCAGCCGGACCGCGCGGGCCGAGGCCATGCCGAAGCTCTCCTTGTACAACCGTCCCTCCGAGTCCCGCAGCACATCCCCGGGAGACTCGTAGGTCCCGGCGAACCAGGAGCCGATCATCACATTGCTCGCCCCGGCGGCCAGCGCGAGCGCCACGTCACGCGGGTGCCGGATTCCCCCGTCAGCCCAGACCCACTTGCCGAGTTCCCGGGCGGCGGCAGCGCACTCCACCACGGCGGAGAACTGGGGACGGCCCACCCCCGTCATCATGCGGGTGGTGCACATCGCCCCCGGCCCCACCCCGACTTTGACGATGTCGGCGCCGGCCTCGACGAGGTCGCGCACCCCTTCAGCGGTCACCACGTTGCCCGCCACCACCGGCACCTGCGGGTCCAGGGCCCGCACCTGGCGGAGCACCTCGAGCATCTTCTCCTGGTGGCCGTGCGCAGTGTCCACAACCAGGGTGTCCACCCCGGCCTCCAGGAGTTTCGCTGCCCGGCCCGCCACATCGCCGTTGATGCCCACGGCGGCGGCGACACGCAGCCGTCCTTGCGCGTCCACGGCGGGCCGGTAGAGGGTGGCGCGGAGCGCCCCGGTGCGGGTCAGCACCCCGACCAGAGCCCCGTTGCTGTCGACCACGGGGGCCAGGCGGTGCCGGGAGTCGTGCAGGATGGCGAACGCCTCCTGCGGGTCGGTGCCCGCGGCGAGGGTGAGCAACTCGGTGGACATCACCTCGTGCAACTGGGTGAAGCGGTCCACCCCCACACAGTCCGCCTCGGTGACGACACCGATGGGACGGCGTTCCTCGTCGACGACGATGACCGCGTTGTGCGCCCGCTTAGGCAAGAGGTTGAGCGCGTGGCCGACCGTCTCCGTCGGCGCCAGAGTGATCGGCGTATCGTGCACCAGATCACGGGTTTTTGTCCACTGGATCACATCCGCTACCACATCGGTAGGGATGTCCTGGGGTAGGACGACCAGACCACCGCGGCGTGCCACGGTTTCGGCCATGCGGCGACCGGCAACCGCTGTCATGTTCGCCACTACGATAGGAATAGTCGTACCTGTACCATCATGCGATGTCAGGTCAACGTTCATCCGGGAACCTACAGATGAACGTTGGGGAACCATGAACACATCGCCGTAGGTCAGGTCGTGGGTGGGCACCTGGTCGTTGAGAAAGCGCACGTCCACCTCGATTTCGATGTTGGGCGGCCTTGGTGAAAGACGCGACCCTGTTCCCACGTCACGCCTCTCACTTTTTTCAGATTATGGTTCGCCAACCGTCATCCCGGCAGAGCGGTGACCATCGGATCTCCCGTCCCACCACTCCGCCCGGGAAAACGTGTCCTCGCATTCTCCGGGGGCGTCCACCCGATGTGGAGTCTCTCCACCCCGTTACAGGAGTAACACAAGACGATGACAGCCTTCACGCTTGCTGAAATCCAGGAGCGCACGTACAAGAAACGTGATGCCTGGTGGACGGTGTTCCTGGTCGATCCGCTCGCCGGACGGCTGGTCGTCTGGACTGCCAACCACACCTCCATCACCCCTAACCAGCTCACCTTCGGAGCCGGACTCCTGGGTTTGGGGGCGGCGGCGTGCTTCACTCAGGCGACATGGCCCTGGCTGGTGGCTGGAGCGCTGCTGTTCCACCTCAGCTTCGTGCTCGACTGCATGGACGGCAAGATCGCGCGCCTCAAAGGCACCGGTACGGTGTTCGGGGCCTGGGTCGACTTCGTCTTCGACCGCATCCGGTTCTTCGCCTGCATGATGGCCCTGCTCCTCGGCCAGTGGGTCCACACCGGAGAGATCGCCTACCTGCTGCTCGCGCCGCTGCTCACCTTCTTCGACCTGCTGCGCTACCTCAACGGCACGCAGATCGCCAAGACCCGGCGCACCATGCGGCGGCGGTTGAACGCGCTGCTCGGCCAGCAGAACGACCAGCCTGAGCAGAGCGAGAACGAGCCGGGGGCCGCCGAAGACGCGGAGAGCACTGAGACCGAGACGACCGTCTTCCCCCAGCACCAGCAGCCCAAGGACGACAAAAAAGAGGGCGTGGTCTCCTCGATGGCGCCCGTGTTCACGAGGTTCAGCACCTACCAGCGCCTGCGGGAAGCGCTGCTGCGCCACCGGGTCCGTCCGCACCTGTTCAGCGGGATCGAATTCGAGATGTTCGTGTGCATCGTGGCACCTTTGACCGCTCTCGTCTCGCTGTTCACCCCGTGGCCGCACTTCATCATTCCCGTCTCTGTCTTCGCTGGCGCCGCGCTGATGCTCTTCGAGGCCGTGCTGGTGGTCAAGCTGTGGCTGGACACCCGGGTCTTCGAAGCCGGCATCCGGCAGCTGACCGCTGCTGCCGAGGCCGAGGCCAACGCCGCCGCCAGCTGACCCCGACAGGTTTCCTGGTCCGGAAGGGCCCTCACCGGCCTCTCCGGACCGTTGAGCCGCTGGACCGCTCCACCGCACGGGAGCGCTCCGCAGCAGACGGCCGCAAGAGCCACGAGGCGTCCGGTTCGACGAGCGGGCGCACCACCGCCCTGACCCACGGCAGGCAGAGGACAAAGGCCAGCGCCAGCCCTGGGCCGGTATTGACCGCCATCCCAGAGCCCTGTCGGCCAGCTCATCCCGGCCGAAGGGCCAGCGTCAGGGCGAGAGCCGCCAGCATGCAGCCGGACCGGCTCAGCAGTCCGAGCCCCAACGGGTCGATACCGCGGTCGACCAGGCTCGACCGCCAGGAGAACCACGCACAGTCCACGTAGTGCGCCGCAGGCACGGCCGCCACCAGCGAGACGACGACCGTGAGCGCGGACAAGTGCCTCGGCTGCAGCAGGGCGAGCACGAAGAACGGCAGTAGACTCAGCATCCGCCCCAGGCCAAGTACGTCCCCCAACTCCGCGAAGCCACGGCGACAGAGACCCCTACCGCTGTGGTGAGCGGCCACCGCAGCCGCTGCCCCGCGGGAACACGCAACCGCCAGCCAGACAGGGCCACCAGGAACCGCAGGGGCCACGCCGGCTCCAGTGGGCCGTCGGAAATCTCGGGCCCACCACGAGCGCCCAAAGCACGTGCCCTCCCAGAAGATCAGGTAGGGGAAGCCAGCCCGAGCACCAGTTTTTCCACTCGCCGCGGAGAAGCGTCGAACCGCTGCGGCAGGTAGCCGCTGATCAGGATGGACGCGGGCCTGCAGAACGCGTAGACCCGCGTGGAGACCGCGTTCACCAAGGGGTTCCCCAGATCGGATCGATCGCGGGGCCGAACACCATCAAAGCGACGAGGGGGAATTTCGCATTCTCCAACCGGGAATCGCGTTGCTGGCGTGCTGCGGCAGGTACGGCAGTCGTAGGAAAGAAGGGCGTTGGGACCACACGCTCTCCGAGAGAACGATCACCAACGGAGGCTGCGGGAGAAAGCGGTTCGACAGCACAGCACTTGTTGTGACAGACAGTAATCCCGAGAGAATTCTGGGAGAAGGATAAGAGGACTCTCAGGAAAGCCCGGCGAGAAAAGCTGGAGAGATGGGCTGCTGGGACACGGTCTTCCCCACCCGGCTCCCCTCGACTCCAGGAGCGGAGCACCGGAGCGCGCACGTCCGCCGGCCCGGGAAGCGTGTTGAGATTCCCGACGTGGGCGGCAACAATCGTTGCGGGTCGCGTGCGTTCCGCCGGGCCCGACCACGGTCCGTTCCATCGAACCGACATAACGAAGGCGGTGGCAAGTAGTGCCGCAGGCGGTCGATCCACGACGTGTCACGGAACACGGCAGCGAGGTCATGCGACTCGTCGACGAGATTTTCCCCCTCGTCGAGGGTTTCTACGTTGACCTGCACCGAAACCCTGAATTGTCGCATCAGGAGCACCGCACCTCCCAAGCCGTGGCCGAATGGCTGTCCCGGGCGGGGTACGAAGTCACGACCGGGATCGGCGGTACCGGGGTCGTCGGGATCCTCCGCAACGGTGAAGGACCGACCGTGCTGCTCCGCTGCGCTATGGACGCCCTGCCCCTCGCAGAGCAGACCGGTCTGCCCTACGCCAGTACCGCCCGCGGGACGACGGCCGACGGCCAAGAAACGCCGATCATGCACGCCGCCGGCCACGACGCGCACACCGCCTGCCTGGTCGGGACAGCAGACCTGCTGTCCAGTTCACGGAAACACTGGAGCGGCACCCTGATGGTCGTCGCACAGCCCGGCCAGGAGACCCTGGACGGCGCCGAGGCCATGCTCGCTGACGGCCTCTACGAACGCTTCGGGCGCCCCGACATCGTCCTCACCCAGCGGGTCGGCCCCCAACCCGCCGGAATGATCGCCCACCGGGCCGGGGTCATCCTCGGCATGTCCACCACCGTGGGAGTGCGGATCTTCGGCAGCCCGGGCCACGGCGGATTCCAGCCGCAGACCGGTGTCGACCCCGTGGTCATCGCCGCATCCATCATCACACGCCTGCAGACCATCGTCGCGCGCGAAGTCAACCCCAGTGAGATGGCGGTCCTCACCACGGGAGTGGTGCGCGCCGGAACCAAAGCCGACCTCGTCCCCGACGAGGCGTACCTGGAAATCAACACGCGCTGCCTCAACGAGCGGGTAGCCGACCGGATTTACGCGGCCATCGAACGCGTAGTCAAAGCCGAAGCCGCTGCCTCGGCAGCCCCCCGCGAACCCGAGGTCACCGAGATCCGCAGGACCAGCCTGATCCGCAACCACGCGCAGCACACCCGCGCGGTGTCCTCCGCCCACCGGGCCTACTTCGGCGACGCCTATGTGATCGACCTGCCGGAACCTTTCGCGGTTGGCGACGACTTCGGTGCGTTCGGGCTCCCTGATGACCCTGAACCCGTGCCATACGTCATGTGGCTCCTCGGCTCCACCCCGCACGACGTGTGGTCCGCCGCCCCCGGAGCCACCCCCTTCGACAAACTCGCGTCAGTGCCGGGCTCCCACTCCTCCCAATTCGCCCCCGATCGCGAAGCCACCCTGCGCGCCGGAATCGCCGCACTCACGATCGGTGCCCTCACCTATCTGGGCCGCACCTCTGGACCGGGACGGGCCACCTCCGGCCTGGCGCAGATCGCCAGTTCCCGGATCACGGAGGACGAGTCGACGCAGAGCGCGGACATGGAGGCGCTGCTCGCGGACGATGATGAGGGGGAGTCGACGCAGAGCGCGGACATGGAGGCGCTGCTCGCGGACGATGATGAGGGGGAGTCGACGCAGAGCGCGGACATGGAGGCGCTGCTCGCGGACGATGATGAGGGGGAGTCGACGCAGAGCGCGGACATGGAAGCGCTGCTCGCCGACGATGAAGGGGAGACCACGCAACGGGCCAACATGGCGGAACTCCTGAACGATCCTCCCCCGCCCCCACGAGGCCCCACGCAGGGACCCCAGACCGGCCCCGCACCTTCCTTCCGCCCGCCCTCCGGTCCCCCGCTCGCCGCTCCGCCCCCCATGGGGCCGCCGGTTGATGCCCCGCCCCCGCCGGAGACCCCGCCCCACTCAGACGAACCTCCGTACCGCTACTGACCCCGGGTGGTGCGCCTCCTGACCAGCGAGGCCACCACCACGCACACCTGGTCGACCATCGGGGGCGACCCCGCAGAGCGGACGGACGCACATGACACCCTGGGGCCGGGAGGGCCGACGGCTGGACCGGTCGCTACGCCATCCACAGGAGAACCGTCTGCTGTGGATCTGTGTGGCTGTCACCACACTCACGGTCATCGGCACTTTTGACCGGGCCATCACCGAACACAGCACCCAGCCGCTGCTGGTGCTCCTCGTCCCGGCCCTCGTGTTCTTCACCCGCGGACAGTTGTACGCCCGGCAGCGCGTCAACGGTGTCCGTATCACCGAACACCAATTCCCGGAAATCCACCAGATCGTGCTCGACGCCGCCCGCGCCTTCGGGCTGCCGCATCCCCCGGACGCCTACCTTGTCGCCGGCCACGGCCAGATCAACGCCTTTGCCTCCGGGCACGGGTTCCGCCGCTATGTGGCGATCACCAGCGACCTGTTCGAAATCGGGGTCCGCAACGGGGACCTCGCGGCACTCCGCTTCGTCATCGGACACGAAGTCGGGCACATCGCCGCAGGCCACGCCTCCTTCTGGCGGCAGTTCGGCATCTCCATCGCCAACCTCATCCCCGGACTCGGCAGCTCGCTGAGCCGGGCCCAGGAATACACCGCCGACAACCACGCCTACCGTTTCTGCCCCGAAGGCGTTCACGGTCTGTGCGTCCTAGCCGCAGGCAAATACCTGTACCCCCGGGTGGACTTCGCCGCCATCGCCGACCGGGCCCGCACCGACCAAGGATTCTTCGTGATGCTGGTGAACCTGCTGGCCACCCATCCGATCAACACGTGGCGTTTTGCTGCGCTCCGCGACCGCAGCAAGCCGGGACGGGTCTTCTGACACCCGCACGCCGTACCGCGGTGCCTTCCCCCGCCTTCCCCGCCCCCTCCGGCACGATGGAGCCATGACCTATCCCGTGCGCGACCGCGACGCCCAGCACCCCCGGCAGGCACGCCGCTGGCTCACCACCCCCGACGGGGTCCGAATCGACTCGGTGCTGCTCCGCGGCACCCGCACCCGGACCAGCGCCGTCGTACTCGCCAACGGTTTCACGGGAACATGGCGCAGCCCGCACACGAGAGCGATCGCCGCCCGCCTGCTGGCCGTAGGGGACGTCCTGCTCTTCGACTTCCGCGGCCACCACGCCTCCACCGGATTCTCCACTGTCGGAGACCGGGAGGTCATCGACCTGCAGACCGCCGTGGACCATCTCCGCGCCCAGGGGTACACCCAGATCGCGACTCTGGGGTTCTCCATGGGGGCGGCCGTCGCGGTCCGCCACGCCGGCCTTTTCGGCGGCGTCAACGCCGTGGTGGCGGTCAGCGGCCCCAGCCGCTGGTTCTACCAGGGCACGACGCGGATGCGGCTGCTCACCTTCGGAGTGACCCGCCCGGCAGGCCGGCTTCTGCTCCGCCTGACCCGCAACGTCAGGGTCCTCGACCGCCCATGGGACCCGGTCCCCCTGGACCCGACGGAACTGGCCGGGGCCGTAGCCCCCGCCGGACTACTCGTCGTCCACGGCGACGCCGACCCCTACTTTCCGGTCGAGCACGCTCGGCGGATCCACGAGGCGGCACAAGACCCCAGGGAACTGTGGATTGAACCGGGAATGGGGCATGCCGAACGGGCCGTGGCCGTCCGACCGGATCTCGTCGACCGCCTCGCCTCCTGGCTCAGCCTGTACCTGGCTGCCACGCTGTGAACCGCGGCCGCGGACACCCCTGCGGCGGAGCCGCGGAGGAAAGCGCGGTCACCACGACGAGATGTGCACGTGGTCGTAGTGGTTCTGGGTGATGCTTCCCCGGTCCGCCATCGGCTTCCACCCGGCGCCCGGGTTCCGGGAGTCCCAGATCTTCTGCTCCCAGATCACATACATGACCCCGAGCCGGTCGGCGTTGGCCTTGGCGTATTCGGCGATCTGCCAGCCCAGCTCCCGGTTGGCCGCAGAAGGCATCGCACCCCCCGCGCTCATCATGAAGTCGCAGGCACGCCCCGAACCGTGCTCTCCGGGGTCGCCGGGGCGCAGGCACCCCACCGGGTAGGGGGCGCCGAACTTCCGGATGATCTCGTCTCGGATCGCCGCCATCCGCGGGGTAGCACCGTCGAAGCCCCAGCCGCGGGCGCTCTCGGGAATGCTGCCGGTTCCGGTGGTGACCGGCACCTGTTCCGACTCGTACTCCTCGATCTTGGCGAGCACTTCGTCGCGTTGCGCTTCAAGCTCCTCAACGAGCTCTTCGGCTTCTGCCAGTTTCGCTTCGGCCTCCTCCTTGGCCTGCTCCGCCTCCTCCTTCAGCTCGGACAGGTGGGACACCCGCTCCCCGTTGATATGGGAGACCTGGGTGATCAGAGCCACGTCGGAGAGCACCTCGTCGGGGGAGCGGCTCACCATGACCTCGATGACGGGGTCGAACCCGCTGCTCTTGTACTGGCTGGCCGCGATCAGCGCCACATCGTCGCGCGCGGCCTCCAGCTTCTCTTCGATCTCTTCGAGCTCCTCGGTGGCCCGCTCCACCTCTTCCTTGGCGCTGGTGTACTGGACGAGCTCAGCGTCGTACTCCTCCTCCAGCGCCGCGATGCGCTCGTTCAGCTCCTCCAGGGACGGCTCGTCGGGGTCAGCGTGGGCCGTGGAGGAGGACAAGGCTAGGAAGAGCGCCGCAGCGGAGGAGAGGAGGACAGCGCTGCGGCGGCGGATGGACACAGTGGAAGGATCGACGGATTTGCTCACTTGACTAGCTCCATGGGAGGGACCTGTGGCCGTACCACAGAAGTGAGGCGGGGGTCACCCGGGCCACGTGGTGCTGGAGCAGACCTTATGAGATCTTCTCGTGATCTGACTAGTCGATACCGCTCGTTAATCGGAAGAGAGGCACAGATCAGAACTTTCCGCCAAAAGCAGACGGAAGGGAGGGGGTGGACGGCGGCGTCTCCCGAGCGCCCAGGAACCACGGGGAACGGCGGATCTCCCGCATAGCGGCACGGCGCGTCTCGGGAGGCAGCCGGTCCAGGTAGAGCTTCCCCGCCAAGTGATCAGTCTCATGCTGCAGGCAGCGCGCCATCACCCCGGTGCCTGCCACGACCACCGGCTCGTTGCGGAGGTCCACTCCTTTGACGACGGCCCGACGGGCCCGCGGGGTCGGATACCACAGTCCGGGCACGGACAGGCAGCCTTCATTGCCGTCCTCCTGGATCTCCTCGGACAGCTCCACGATCTCCGGGTTGATGACATAGCCGATCTGGCCGTCCACGCGGTAGCTGAACGCCCGCAGCCCCACCCCGATCTGGGGGGCGGCGACCCCGGCCCGGCCAGGGGCGTCCACCGTGTCCATCAGGTCGCGGATCAGAGCCTCAGTGTGCCGGTTGAACGTGGTGATCGGGGCGGCGGGTGTCGACAGCACCGGGTCCCCGAAGAGGACGATGGGGCGCTTGGTCATGCCCCCAGAGTAGAGCCTTGCCCGCAGGGCTTTTGACCTTCCAGGGAGGCGCAGAGAAGAGGGAACCGCTCTGACGCGGGCTCAGGCCGGCTGCAGCGAGAGCGCGTCGTCCACCACCATTTCGATGTAGTCGAGCGCTGCCCGGCGCCGCTCCAACGCGCTCCGGTAGAGCGACGGCAGCGTGGAGTTGCGGCGGATCCGCAGGCACTCGTTGACGATGCGCTCCCAGCGCTCCGGGAAGGCGTGCAGGGCGTAGAAACCCGCCCCCGACTTGGAGGTGACTTCCCCGGTGCGCAGGGTGAAGTGGAGGCGGCTGACGCTGAGCACACTCCACGAGGGCACTAGGGAACCCAGCACTGCCAGGCCGCGCGGGGTGATGAGGCGGCCTGCTTTGGCACGCCACCGTCGCCACTGCTCTTCGAGGTTGCCGAACGACCACGTCCGCAGCATGGTCGGTTCGTCCCAGATGTCCACGTGGTCCGGGTGCGGGCCGCGGACGGCAATCCCACGCTCGGCCAGTACCCGCCAGGTGACCGGGTTGACCTCGGCGCTGGCGCGCAACCGCAGCCGTCCGGCGAGGACGGAAGCCACCGGGCCGCACTGCTGCGGGTTGGTAGCGAGGTCCTCCCAGGTGACATAGATGCCGTTGAAGTGGGGACGGGGAAAACTGCTGCGGATCCGGGCATGCGTCCGCCGGAGCGCGTCGTGCTGGGCGGCAGTGAGCCGCTCTGTAGTGACCACGACAAAGTTGATGTCGCTGGTGTGTGGACGGAAGTCTCCCAACGCCACGGATCCGGTCAGGTAGAGGCCTTCCACGAGACCTGGGAGCTCATTGTCGACGTCCCGCAGGAACGCCTCAGCCACGGTTCGTACCAGCGGGTGGACAGCCATCAGTCACTACTCCAGTCCAGTTGTTCCGGTCGGGCCGTGACACCGGACGGAGTGCGCACACTCCGGCGGGGGGTATCCGCGGCGCCCGCCCGTCCGGGACGCAGACGGTATCGAAAGCCTGCATTTCCCGGTTTAAGGGTCGATATTCGTGCTTCAAGGGCGGGAGTGTCCACCGCGGCTTGCGACCGCCCCGGTGGAGGTTCGTCCTGCCATGCCGACACGCCGGGAGGCCGCTGCCGGGGCGGCCCTGGGACGGCCTCGAGCGCACAGTGCGCGGGGCAGCCGCGCCCTCCGGTGTATCGGACAGGTCCATAGTCGCATGGGAGGCCGTGGTCCGGCATCCGAGACCGGCTGATACGGCATGCCCCGCAGAGCACTTCGGCAAACGGCGGTGGCGGTGCGGCGCCCCGCGCAGGTCACTGCTCCGCCAGCGCGGCTTCGGCAGCGGCGAGAAGCGCGGCCGCGCGGATGCCCCAGTCGGGGGCACCGCGGCGGAACGGAACGGTCGCCTGGTGCAGGAGCGCGGCAGCCGTCACGGCACCCAGGTCGCGGTGGACGTGCGCGGCCAGCGGCGGGGGAAGCGCGTCCAGGTAGCCCGCTAGGAGCGGTTCGGGCGGGATGACCGGGCGGCCAGGGCGCGGCTGGGCTGCAGCACAGGATGCGGCATACCAGGCCAGGTCGACGGCGGGATGGCCGCGGTGCGCCTCCGTCAAGTCCACGAACGCCGGACCGTGCTCGCCCACGATGATGCGCGTCGGTGCCAGACGGCCGTGGACGAACACCGAAGGCGTCTCGGTACGGGCGAGGGTGGCGCTGACGTCCTGCGCCACGGCCGCGGCGCGGGACGCCAGGCGGGGGAGGAGCGCGGAGAGGTCTGCAGCGGCGCAGGACAGTGCGGTGTCCAGATCGCGGCGGGGGAGTTCCCGCGGTGGCGGCGCCGCATGCAGGCGGGCAAGCAGCCGACCAGCCTGGGCCAGGGCCTCTTCCTGAGCCGATGCTGCAAGGCGGTTCACGGGTGTTCCGGGGAGCCACTCGGTGACCACCAGCCCGTACCGGCTCACTTTGACCAGCCCGGGCACGGGGATTCCGGCAAGCGCCGGGCCGAGGTAGCAGGCCGCGTTCACCCCAGCGGAGCGGGCATGGAGCACGAGTCGTGGAGCGCCTGAAGCGTCGCTGGTCTGCCCGGTCCAGTGGTGTCCGGCCAGGTAGGAGCGAGTGCGCGGCGACAGTTCAGCAAGCCCGGTCGAGCGGTGCGGTTCGTCGACGAGCCACCGCAGGGCGGGCAGGGCACGGTCGTCCGCGGGCGGTCCCAGCACGATGCCGAGGTCGGGGCTGGAACAGAGTCCATGCAGCCTTGGGGCGGCGAGGGCGCGCAGACCAGCACTCCGCGCAGCGGGGGGATGCCACCGGCGGGCATAGTCGAGCTCCGCGGCGAGCTCGGCCGCGGCGTCCGGGGGGAAAGCCCGGGCAAAGGCGTACTGCGGGCCGTCTGCAGAGTGCAGGACCAGGGTGGCGGTAAAGCTGGTGCCGCGGCGGTAGCGGCCGCGCACCACGGTGATGCGGGACGGTCGTTCCTGGCTTTCGGGGAGCAGTGTGTCGAGGAGTGCTGCGGCCGCGTCCCCGGTGAGGAGCGAGCGGAGCCCGGGGAGCCGGGGATCGGTACGGATGAGTTCCTCGTCAGCGCTGGGGAATGTGCTTCCTTGCGGCACCGCCACCTCCATGGCGATCCAGACAGGCGGCGAACCGGTCCGCAATTCGCCTGTTAGAACACGTTCTTTTCAATTTTCTCATTCTGCTCTGCTGGCGGGGAGAAGCCGCTTGGGAAATTATGTTAAGGCGGGTTCGGAACTGGGTATTTCTTGAACACCGCGCCCTCCGAATGGACCGGACGCCCCCCAATGAATCTCCTGGAAGGCTGACTCTTGACCGGAATCCGCTACCCCGAGAACTCCGCGGGTCCGCACCGCCCATGCGCTGCAGAGCGACATCCTAAGTGATAGGCGCAACATTGTTGTGATATGGAGAAGAAAATTCCCTTCGATTATCCTCTGTAGTGCGTGGCTACCGGTAGTGGTCCACGGAGGGGTAATCCTCCAGTGTTCCTCCCGGAGTCAACCAGCTTGGTCTTTGTTCTGACTTCGGTCGGGTGGGCGACTATTGGGCGCTGTTAGCTCACGTGTAACACAGATTCATTCGTGTGAAACCCGTGCTTATTAGGCTCCGGGGTTAACAGGCAGGGTTCTCGGGTCTTTTGGAGGCAGTGGTTATGGTCCCGACTATGGTTCTCGTGGCGGACGGAACACGTGACGCCCGGCGCCGAGACGCCCTGCATGGCCTGGCCGAAGCGGTGTCCGACCGCCGAGAGGTCCCGGTATGCACGGCGTTCGGCACCCGAGCTGAACTCCGCGACATCGTGCAGTCCACGGCGGGACCGCTCGTAGTCGTCCCGGCGTTCCTCGCGGGCAGCGATACCGCGAGCACTGAACTGCTGGCCGGGCTCGACCTGGGTGGCCGCTTCGACGCCTGCATGACGGCCCCGCTGGGAGCGGTGCCCTCGATCGTCGGGCAGCTCATCGCTCGGCTCCACGCCGCCGACTGGCGTCCCGGGGACGGCATCGTCCTCGCTGTGGACGGCGGATTGGAGCTGTCCAACGACACGGAGCACCGCCAGGTCCTCGACGTGGCGCGAATGCTGAGCCGTCGGCTGCAGACCCCGGTTCAGATCGGCTACCTGCGGGAATGGGCTCCTTCCGTGACCGACGCGGTGGCTCGCCTGCGCCGCAACGGGCACGAGAGGGTGGCTGTGGCCGCCTGGCAGCTCGTGGACGGGGCAGAGCTGGCCGAACTCCAGGACAGCGGTGCCACCACTGTCACCGCCCCGCTCGGCCCTTCACCCGTCGTGGTCGAAACACTGCTGGCCCAGCACCGGGCCGCCACCGCACGGCTGGCAGCGTGACGAGCAGAACGGAAAGCCTGGAGGGGAACTCCACGAACCGGAAGTCTCCATCCAGCACGGTCCTGGCCGACCGCACCGGCGTCGGCCAGGACCGTCCGAGCAGGAAGAGTCAGGGGGCTGATCCGCATATCTGCATCTCCCGGCCCCGCACGGGCCGCGGCTGGCGAAACACGTCGTAAGACGGGTGCTCCTTCCCGCTGTGAATACGCCGAAAGAATCCGGGCCGCGGCTGGGCGGCGCCGCAAAGAAAGGAAAATCCCGCGGCAGCGCGGAGGAGTGAGACGGTATCCAAGCTCCGCAACCGGCGGCGGGACACGGCGATCCGCGAGCCCTCTGGGGCGCTATGGAACGGAGAGCCGAGGCGGAATACCCCGATTCGGTGAGAGAGCGCCGCGGATTCGGCTGCCAAGCGCCGCTAATACCCGGGATGAAGCCAGCCGACAAATCCTTGACAGTTCAGTATCGACGCGGTGGCTCTCTGTTTGGGAAGCCGTCGCCTCGACGTTCTCCTTGCGTAGAGAAAACAACCGGTTACCCGATCCGGCCCCGAGTCCACTGACCGGGGACTGCTTTTCCCCGCGGAACCGATCAGAAACACACGCCCCTCCCGGCATGCGGACGCAGTGCGCCGCAGAATACAGAGGAAAGAGGAGTGACAGGGGCGTAAGGGGGAAGCACGGATAGAGGAAACCGATCTTCTGAGGGTGGTTCCCATGAATAATGTCGTTACGCAGCCCATCGATGACAAACAACAAGAGCGCTTGGTGCGACGTTTCGGGGCCGGGGCGCTGCACTGGCTGGACGGGCTTCCCCGCCTTGTCACCGAGCTCATGGACGAGTGGGGCTGCACGGTGGAAGGACGCGGACCGCACGGACAGACATCGGTCGTCTTCCGGTGCCGCCGCGCCGACGGGACCCCAGCGATCCTCAAGATCAGCCCTGATCCAGCGCTGATCGGTGCCGAGGGGCGCGTCCTTGCCTTGTGGGCGTCCACCGACCGGGTGCCGAAGGTCTATGCGGTGGACACGGAACGCGGCGGAATCCTCTTGGAAGCGATCGAACCGGGGTTCACTATTGCCGAGCTCGGCACGGTCCCCCCGATGGAACAGATCAGCTCCCTCATCACCGAGCTGCACTCCATTCCGCTCAGCGACGCCCAACGACAGGAACTGCACCCGCTGATCAGCCGAGTCAACTTCCTGTTCGACCTGTGGGAGCGCGCTCGGGTCGAGGGCCCGGCCGCCGACCTCGTCCCCGCCCCGTTCATGCACCACGGCCACGCGCTGGCCCGCACCCTGGCGTGGGAGGAGGAGAACGCGGTGCCGCTCCACGGGGAGCTCCACCCGGGCAACATTCTCGACGGGGGAGTGAGACGCGGACTGGTCGCCATCGACCCCCGCGGCTGCCTGGGGGACCCCGCTTATGACGCGATCGATTGGGCGGTGTGGCAGACCGAGTCCCTCGCCGAGATCGAGGAACGCTGCATGGTCCTCGCCGCTGGTATCGGCGTTCCCCACCAGCGGTTGTTCCGGTGGTGTGTCGCCTTCGCCCCCATCTTCGCTACCGCACTGGCGAACCGTGGACGCGCGGACACCGTGGCGTTCAAAGTGGCAATGGAGCTCTGCGCAGCCTGAGCCCGCAGCGACTTTCCCCGTCCGGTTCGTACCGCTCAGCACCGCCCGAACTAGGCCATCAGTCGGGACGAGGAGAAGAGCGAGACCTTGGAAAGTGCTTCGGCTGACGGTCCCTAGCGCCGTGGCCATCCCCAGCCTCATGGTGCGACCAGCCGTATTCCCGTGCTGCGGACCGCCGGAGTCCGACTGCAGTCCTCCCTCCCCATCCGTGATCGACGTCCCGTGCCGCACGGGGCCGAAACGATCTGGACGACCGGTGTGTCAGTCCTGCAGCAGGACTGACACACCGGTGCCCCGCCCCGGGTAGGGCAGTCAATGGGAGGCTCGGGCCAGCCTGCGGGCCTGGTCGGGGGCGAAGACCGCGTGCAGCACGGTGGCGTCGTCGTGGAGTTTGCCGAGTTTCACACCGTGGCGGCGTTCCTCGCGACGCACCCAGTCGACCAGGGAGTGCGGGCCGTAGGCCCGGAGGTGGTTCCAGACGTCTGCCCAGCTATACCCGTAGTAGTCCACTAGGCGAGAGCAGCCGTCGGACATCAGCGCGAACTCGTTGCCGCGCACGGTCCCGGTCAGCGCCTCGTAGGCGGCTTCGGGGACCGTGCTGGCGACCCAGAACCCTCCGGGGGCGTTGCGGGATTCCCGGACGAGCTGCCTGCTGTAGGGGCGGCCTCCCGGCAGGCGGTCTACCCGGTCGTCGCTGACTGCCTGGACTGTTCCGTCGCCCTGGGCGAATACCACCGCGGTGTCCGCCAGCACCAGGTAGTCGAAGCCGTCGTCGCAGCGCCGAGCCAGGGCCACGGTCGCCGACGGGCTGTCTGGGTTGTTCAGGTCGCACTGGCCGCCGTGGGCATAGCAGACCCGTTCGATTGCGACGGCGAGCGCGTCGGTCAGCGGCATCGGGGTGTTGAGGGTGACGCTGAGCGCTTCCGCTAGCCGGTCGACGAGCCAGCACACATCGTGGATGCAGCCGCTGTCCACTCCGGCGGGGGCGGTGGCTCCGTCCAAGACGAACGCCCAGTCAGCTCCGCTGCCGAGCCGGTCTTCGTTGTTCGCTCCAACACCGCGGCGGCTGGCCTGCCTGATTCGCATGAGCCCCTCTTTCACAGTCCGTGGCGGGGGCGCCGCGGGTCGGCGCCCCACTTACGCCGTTTGGGTGGTTTTGGTTGGGAATGAGCTTTCCGAGGGCCGGATCAGTGGGACGGGACGGCCCGCGGGCGGAAGGTCGCGACGGTGACGCAGCGGTAGCGGCGTGGGGGATAGACAAGCAGCGGTGAGGCGCGCGGCGGTGCCGACGCGCCGGTAATGCGGTGCGCAAACGGACGATTCCGCGGACGGTCGGAATCGGTTTGCGGTAATTCGGCCAGGTGGCTGTGTTTGTGCGGCTGGGCGGTGAGGGCGACGCAAGTAGCCTGACACGCTGCCTAAAAACGGAAAATGGGTGGCGAATGAGAAATCTTCACGTGTGCCCCTTGACATCACTCATCCCGCATTACTAGGAAGAAACCGACTAGTCGGTAAAGAAAGGGGTAAATGCGTGGAGATCGTGATCAGAACCGGCTCGGGCGACGTGCGAGGAAGCAAAGAGAACGGGATCGCGGTCTTCCGCGGAATTCCCTACGCTGAGCCGCCTGTCGGCGCCCACCGCTTTACCGCACCCCGCCCGCCCCGCCCCTGGGACGGGGTACGGGACGCCACCGAATTCAGCGCCACCGCGCCCCGCCCGCCCTACCCCGAAGCCATCGGCGCGCTGCTCATCGAACGGTTCATCCCGGGGGACGACTACCTCACGCTCAACGTGTGGACCCCGGACCCCAACGCCGTCGGCCTGCCGGTCATGGTGTGGATCCACGGCGGGGCGTTCACCAACGGCTCCGGCTCAGAACCCGTCTACGACGGCGCTGCTTTCGCCCGCGACGGCGTCGTCTTCGTGAGCTTCAACTACCGGCTCGGCATCATCGGCTTCGCCGACCTGCCCGACGCTCCTTCCAACCGGGGCCTGCTTGACCAGATCGCTGCCCTGGAATGGGTGCGCGACAACATCGCCCGCTTCGGCGGCGACCCCGGCAACGTCACCGTGTTCGGGGAATCCGCGGGCGCCATGAGCGTGTGCACCCTCATGGCCACCCCGCGAGCCCGCGGCCTGTTCCGCCGCGCCATCCTCCAGTCAGGCGCAGGCAACATGGCAGTGGCAGCCGAAGACGCCACCACCATCGCCGCAGTGATCGCCCACCGGCTGGGGGTCGAACCCACCGCGGCAGCCCTCGCCCACGTTCCCGTCGCCCAGCTCCTCGACGTCCAACAACAGGTCGCCCAAGAAATCCAGGGAGCCCCCGCCCCTGCAGTGTGGGGGGAACGGATCGCCGGCGGCAGTGTCCTGTTGCCCTTTGCCCCCGTCATCGACGGAGAACTCCTCTCCCAGCGCCCCGCGGAGGCCATCGCCGGCGGCGCCGGACACGACGTCGACCTGCTGTTCGGCACCACCACCGACGAATACCGGCTGTTCCTCGCCCCCACCGGGCTGCTGCCCTTCATCACCAGCGACTACGTGACCGCCCACCTCGCCAAGTCCGGGCTGGACGCGGACGCCGCCAAGGCCTACACCGCGGAAGGACGCGGCGAAGAACCCGGCGACATCCTCGCCTCGATCATCACCGACCAGGTGTTCCGCATCCCCGCCCTCCGCATCGCCGAATCCCGCGTCGACGCGCCCGCCCGCACCTTCGGCTACGAATTCGCCTGGCGCACTCCGCAGCTCGACGGAATCCTGGGTGCCTGCCACGCGGTCGAGCTCCCCTTCGTGTTCCGCACCCTGGACCGGGCCGCCTCCCTCGTCGGCACCAACCCCCCGGAAGAGCTCGCCGAGACCGTCCACAACGCCTGGGTGCGTTTCGCTACCTCCGGCGACCCGGGCTGGCCCGCATGGAACCCCGAAACCCGGTCGGTCATGCGCTTCGACCACCCCGTCTCGGAGATGGTCACGGACCCGTACCCCGCCACCCGCGCCCTGTGGGACGGGGTGCCGCTGTAGCCCGGGCCGCGGTGAGTCCTGGCAAAGAAAAATCCGCCCGCCGCACCCGTGCGGATGCGGCGGGCGGATCACCTGTCTGAGACAAAGGGGAGGAGAGAAGGCGAAGAACAGGCCGTGCCCGCCGCCTGCGCAGGCAGACAGCCTCGCCTCGCTGCCCGAAGACACCGGGAGCACCCTGGTGACATGTGTGCTGGCCCACTCGGCAGGGGAACGGCCCGCGGGGCACCGCACGCACCTTATGGCTGTCCCACGAAGAAGAGTCCGCGCAGAGAGCGGAAAAAGACGCGGCGGTACGCTCGCAAGTAAGCCCGAAACAGCACCGAAAAGCCTGTCAACAACACAACCCCGGGACTGAAAGCCGCTGGGGTTTGCTGTCTTCTGGGTGCCCCCTGCAGGATTCGAACCTGCGCACACGGCTCCGGAGGCCGTTGCTCTATCCCCTGAGCTAAGGGGGCGCTCTGCTTCCTCAACTGTAGCAGGGCCGCTGAGTAGGTTGCACGATCATTGTTGCCGCCCGCAGCCACCCCCGAGCGCTGCGGTCACGCCCACAACCCCCACACCGGGCACCGCTCGGCGCGCCCCGCGAGCCGCACCGCAAAGCGAGAAGCGGGACAGAGCCACAGGTCACACCAGAGCAAAGACACCGGACCACCGCGGTTCCGAGGACACTGCAACACCCAATCCAGCTGCCCGTCCTCCCGGGGCACTAGGCTGCCGAACCAGGCGCAGACCTCCCGGTCCGCCACCGTGTAGTGGCACTCATCACACCACGCATGCCAGAAGCGGACCGTGGCAGAGACACCTTCGCCGTCCTGCCCGGCACCCCACACATCCGGCCCTGCACCGGAGCCCACATGGCCATGACAGCACTGTCGTTCGCTGCGGCGACCCCCCGCTATCTCAGCGACCTCATCCGCCACGCCTGTACAGAAGCCACGGGAATCCCCGCGGCCCACCTTCCCGACGCCCCCCTCCGACGGTCGACCGACCAGCCCGGACAGTACCTCTCCCCCCTGCCGTCGCGGCTCGCCGGACGCCTTGGCCGGGCTGCCCGCGACCTGGCAGCCGACATCACCGCGGTGCTCCGCAACCAGCCGCACCTCACCGACGTCCAGGTCACCGGACCCGGATTCGTTGCCGTCACCCCCGTGCCGAGCATGCGGGCCGCGCTCGCTCAACTCGTCGCCGACGCGCCCGCGGCCTTTCTGCTCGACCTGGCCGTCCCGGGCGTGGCACACCAACCCGGGCCGCCCCCCGACGGCTGGGCCCTCTCCGACCTGGCCCACGCCCGCGACTCCGGACAGCTACGGGACTGGGCCCGTGCTGATGCGCGCCGCCGGATCGCTGCGGCCGCCGACCCCGCGACCGCGCCCGCTGCCGCGGCCGCCCTCACCCGGCAACCCCCAGCGGACTGGCGCGACGTGCCCCAGGACAACACCGCAACCGAGGCCGCCCAACTGCTCACGGTGATCGGAGAGGCTGCCGCCCGCGTCGCCGCCTGCCGGAGCGCCGCCGACCAGGTGCGGCCGCAGGAAACCACCGGCCCCGACCTGCCCGCGCGCCCCAGCCCGCACGCGCCGGGCGCCTGGGCCCGCGCCACCGCCGCCAACCCGGCTTTCGCTCTGCGCTACGCCCACGCCCACGCGCACACCGCGGTCCACCACTGGGCGGCCCAGCTCGGGCTGCGGCGGCTCGGCACCCGCCGCCGCCACACCGCCGACGAAGTAGCGGCCCTCACCACTCCCGCAGCCGAGGCCCTCCTCGGTACGCTTTTCGACGGCCCGGCTGCGCTCCGCGCTGCAGCCCGGCGTCACCAACCTCATATCCTGGTGCGTTACCTTGAGTCCCTTGCCGCTGCCTACCATGAGTGGTGGGAGTCCCACAGTGTCCTGCCCGGACACGAGGGCACGGCCGACACCCACACCACAACCGTGGCAGCCCGGCTCGACCTCTGTGCAGCCGCCGCCGGTGTCCTACGCGCGGGACTCCTCCTCATCGGTGTGTCCGCGCCCACAAGGCTGTAGACGCTCGTCAACCGCGCCGCGATCAGTACGGGCCGGCGCGCGACCACATCTCCGCCCCTAGCACAACCCAGCCGAGAGTCTTATCCATGAGCCGTTACGCCCATCCCGCCGGACCGCGCCACGCGGACGTGCTGCCTGAGGAACACCCACCCAGCCCTCCGGCGGACCTCCTCGAGCTCCACCCCCGCGTCTGGCCGAGCACAGCCACCCGAGTCGACGGCGAGATCACCATCGGCGGTGTCGGCGTCACCGAACTCGCCCGGAAATTCGGCACCCCGCTCTACGTCATCGACGAAGCAGACTTCCGGGCCCGCGCCCGCGACTACCGTCTCGCCTTCGAGGACGCCGACGTCTACTACGCGGGCAAGGCCCTGCTCACCAAGGCGGTGGCCCGCTGGGTGGCCGAGGAAGGGCTCAAACTCGACGTGTGCACCGGCGGCGAGCTCGCTGTCGCCCTGGCCGCGGGGTTCCCGCCCGAGCGGATCGGCATGCACGGCAACAACAAGTCCGCGGCCGAACTGGCCCGGGCCGTCGAAGTCGGCGTCGGACGGATCATCATCGACTCCTTCGACGAGATCGACCGGCTGGAGCGGATCGCCGCGGAGCGAGGCCGTGTCCCCGAAGTGCTGATCCGTGTCACCACCGGCGTGGAGGCACACACCCACGAGTTCGTCGCCACCGCCCACGACGACCAGAAGTTCGGGCTGTCCCTCAGCAACGGGGCGGCTGCCGAGGCGGTGCGCCGCCTGCTCACCTCCCCGCACCTGCGCCTCGTCGGGCTCCACTCCCACATCGGATCGCAGATCTTCGACACCGCAGGCTTCGAAGTCGCCGCGCGCCGTCTCAGCACCTTCCTCACCCAGATCTACGCTGAACACGGGATCTCCCTCCCCGAACTCGACCTCGGGGGCGGGCTGGGGATCGCTTACCTCCCCGACGACGACCCGCTGGACCCCAAGAGCATCGCGGACAGCCTGCGGTCGATCGTCGAACACGAATGCGCCGCCCAGAACCTGCCGGTGCCGCGGATCGCGGTCGAACCCGGCCGCGCCATCGCCGGACCGGCGGGCATCACCCTCTACGAGGTCGGCACGGTCAAGGACGTGGAGGGGATCCGCACCTATGTCAGTGTCGACGGCGGTATGAGCGACAACATCCGCACCGCGCTGTACGGTGCGGAGTACACCTGTGTGCTGGCCTCGCGGCACAGCGACGCCGAGCCGATGCTGTCCCGCCTGGTCGGCAAGCACTGCGAGAGCGGCGACATCGTCGTGCGCGACCTCTACCTCCCTGCCGACCTGCGTCCCGGCGACCTGGTAGCAGTGGCCGCCACCGGCGCCTACTGCTACTCCATGGCCAGCAACTACAACCACGTGCCCCGGCCCGCCGTGGTCGCGGTCCGCGAGAAGAACGCCCGCGTCCTGGTGCGACGGGAAACCGAAGAAGACCTGTTGCGGCTGGACGTAGGCTGAGCAGTGGCCGACGACGCTCTGGCCACCACGACGAGGTTCTGGATACGGACAATGAACGACGAAACGGGAGTCACCCCCTCATGGCACTGAAGGTGGCGCTGCTGGGTTGCGGCGTTGTGGGTTCTCAGGTGGTCCGGCTGCTCAACGAGCAGTCGCGTGAACTTGCGGAGCGCATCGGAACGCCCCTGGAGATCGGAGGCATCGCGGTGCGCCGCCTGGACCGCGCCCGGGGGACGGGCGTGGACCCCGACCTCCTCACCACCGACGCCATGGGTCTTGTGACCAGAGACGACATCGACCTCGTGGTGGAGGTCATCGGCGGCATCGAGCCCGCCCGGTCGCTCATCCTGGCCGCGATCCAGAAGGGCAAGTCTGTGGTGACCGCCAACAAGGCGCTGCTCGCCGAGGACGGCGCGACCATCCACGCCGCTGCCCGGGAAGCGGGAGTTGACGTGTACTACGAGGCCAGCGTCGCCGGGGCCATCCCGCTGCTGCGGCCGCTGCGTGACTCCCTGGCCGGGGACCGCGTCAACCGGGTCTTGGGCATCGTCAACGGCACCACCAACTACATCCTGGACCGGATGGACAGCCTGGGCGCCGGCTTCACCGAGTCACTGGAGGAAGCCCAGGCCCTGGGATACGCCGAAGCCGACCCGACCGCCGACGTGGAGGGCTTCGACGCCGCCGCTAAAGCCGCGATCCTGGCCCGGCTCGCCTTCCACACACCGGTGACCGCTGCCGATGTGCACCGCGAAGGCATCACCGAGGTCTCCGCGGCCGACATCGCCAGCGCCAAGGCCATGGGCTGCGTGGTGAAACTCCTCGCGATCTGCCAGCGCTCCGACGACGGCTCCAGCATCGGCGTGCGCGTCCACCCGGTGATGCTGCCCCGCGAACACCCGCTCGCCAGCGTCAAAGGCGCCTACAACGCGGTGTTCGTGGAAGCCGAGTCCGCCGGGCAGCTCATGTTCTACGGCGCGGGCGCGGGAGGCGTCCCCACCGCCAGCGCAGTCCTCGGCGACCTGGTCGCGGTGGCACGGAACCGCCTGGCCCGCACTTTCGTGGCCGACGGCCGGGCCGACGCGAAACTGCCCGTCCACCCCATGGGGGAGACCATCACCAGCTACCACGTGGCGCTGGACGTTGCCGACCGGCCCGGCGTGCTCGCCGGGGTCGCCAAAGTCTTCGCGGCCAACGGCGTGTCGATCAAGCACGTCCGCCAGGAAGGCCGCGGGGACGACGCCCAGCTCGTCCTGGTCAGCCACACCGCGCCGGATGCCGCCCTGGCCCGGACCGTGGAGCAACTGCGCAACCACGAGGACGTCCGCGCGGTCGCCAGCGTGATGCGGGTCGAAACCTTCGACAACGAACGATGAGCAGCGCCCGGACCCGTCCCTCGCCTCCCGCGGCGGCCGCCGCAGCAGCCCCAAGGGGCAGATGCCGCGGAAGTGCCGCGTTCCGAAGGGCTCTAGAATCAGGGGCAGACTACGAGCTCACGCGTGGTCGCCCCACTGGAGCATCCCATCCGGGCGCGGCGACGGCGTCCGGTCGTCCAACCAGTCCACCATTCGAAAGGGCCCTGTCATGAGCATGGCACGGGCGTGGCGAGGAATCGTCGAGGAATATCGCGATCGCCTTCCCGTCACGGCGAACACCCCGGTCGTCACCCTGCTTGAGGGGGGTACACCGCTGGTTCCCGCCACGCGGGTTTCGGAACTGACCGGATGCGAGGTCTACCTCAAGGTTGAAGGGCTCAATCCCACGGGCTCCTTCAAAGACCGCGGGATGACCATGGCCATCTCCAAAGCCGCTGAGGAAGGAGCCAAAGCGGTCATCTGCGCGTCCACGGGGAACACCAGCGCCAGCGCCGCCGCCTACGCGGTACGCGCCGGGATGACCTGCGCGGTCCTCGTGCCCCGGGGCAAGATCGCCATGGGCAAACTGGCGCAAGCCCTCGTCCACGGCGCCCGCCTGCTCCAAGTCGACGGCAACTTCGACGACTGTCTGGAACTGGCCCGCCAGCTCTCCACCGACTACCCGGTGGCGCTGGTCAACTCGGTCAACCCGTTCCGCCTCCAGGGCCAGAAGACCGCCTCGTTCGAGATCGTGGACGCCCTCGGCGACGCTCCCGACGTCCACTGCCTGCCGGTGGGCAACGCGGGCAACATCACCGCCTACTGGATGGGCTACCAGGAGTACCACTCAGACGGACTGGCCACCCGCCTGCCGCGCATGTTCGGCTTCCAAGCCAGCGGGGCCTCACCGATCGTCGATGGCGCACCGGTGACCCAGCCGCGTACTATTGCTACTGCCATCCGGATCGGCAACCCTGCTTCCTGGCGGTTTGCGGAAAAGGCCCGCGACGAGTCCGGCGGTCGCATCGATGCGGTCACCGACCGGCAGATTCTCGCCGCCTACCGGCTGCTTGCCGGCCAGGAAGGGGTTTTCGTGGAACTGGCCTCCGCGGCCAGTGTGGCGGGCCTACTGCAGGCAGTGGAAGCCGGGCAGATCGAGCGGGGCAGCCGCGTCGTCTGCACGGTCACCGGCAACGGCCTCAAAGACCCCGACTGGGCTCTGGCCGGCGCCTCCTCTGCCACCACGATTCCTGTCGATGCCCAGGCCGCTGCGGCGGCGCTCGGCCTGGCCTAGCCCAGACCCTCCTCATTCGGAGCCACTGAATGCCTCAGCCGCAGCGCACCGCGGTTACTGTGCGTACCCCTGCTACGAGCGCGAACCTCGGACCGGGATTCGACTCTCTTGGACTCGCATTGGACCTGTCCGACGAGGTCGAAGTCCGCGTCCGCGAGGACCGCAATGTTACGGTGGCTGTCGAGGGGGAAGGAGCGGACAGCGTTCCTCTCGACGAGTCGCATCTGGTGGTACGCGCCATGCGCGCCGCATTCGATGCCGTCGGTCAGACCATGCCCGGTGTCGACCTGCGCTGCCGCAACGCCATCCCGCACGGCCGAGGACTGGGGTCGTCCGCCTCGGCGATCGTGGCGGGCGTGGCCGCGACCGCGGCCCTGGTCGGCGGCGGCCGGCTCGACCGGGACTGGGTGTTCCAGACCGCGGCCGATATCGAAGGCCACCCGGACAACGTGGCCCCGTGTGTCTATGGCGGGTTCACCATCTCCTGGCACGGTGCCAAGACCTGGCGTGCCTGGACGGCAGCTCCCGCACCCGGGGTGCTGCCGATCGTCTGCGTGCCCCGTCGGAGCCTGTCCACCCAGCGGGCCCGGGGGCTGCTGCCTGAGACGGTGCCGCACTCCGACGCCGCGTTCTCCGCGGGACGCGCGGCCCTGCTCGTCGCGGCCGTCCGCGAATGCCCCGAGCTGCTGTTCGAGGCGACCGAGGACCGGCTGCACCAGTCGTATCGGGCCGAAGCCATGCCGGAAAGCGCTGCGCTGGTCGAATCCCTGCGCGGCGACGGCCTGGCGGCGGTGATCTCCGGAGCCGGACCTACCGTCTTAGTGCTCTACCACGGTGCCGCGGGCGATCCCCACGGCGAATCTCCACAAAAGAACAGCGCCATAGTTGATTCAATCCGGCGGCGAGCGGGTACTGAATGGCACATACGCCCCTTAGCGATTGATCTGGTAGGGGTACGTGTCACTTCTCCCCGTTCATAGACTTGTGCCGAGGAATAGCTGTGGGCTCCGGTGATGTTAGGGTAGGTGAAGCACCAGGTGCCCCGCCACGGGGCCTGTGCTTATCCGCCGCAGTGTTTTCCGCGTCAACCGCGCAAGCGGTTCCCGTTCCGCAAGCGCTTCACACGGTTGCCACTGTGTCGAATCCGCGGCGTGTCCGTGGCTCTGCCCACTCCATTGAAGTCCCTAGTTTCCTGGCACAGGAACAACAGGATGGCCCGAGGGCAGTTTCATGCAGCCCATCGTCCCAGTGCCTGGATGTGTCCAGCGCCTGCCGCGATCGGGTAAAACTCGTTGTCCAGTAGCGGTTCCGGCAGCCACACTGGGCACGCCTGACCCGGCCCTAGCCGGTTCGCACCACCGGGCTGGCCGATCACTTCGTCATGACGGCACCAGCCCGCTCCTTGGGAAGGACCCTTAGTGAGCGACACCACCGAACTCCACCAGGACGCGGCGGTCGGTACGCAGGACACGACCTCGTCCAAAGTGGACGTCGGCGACGCCGCGCCCCCTGCTGGCAAGAGCGCGTCAACGCGGTCCCGTAGCCGCTCCGGAGGTACCGGGCTGGCCGCGCTGAAGCTCACGGAGCTGCAGCGTCTGGCGTCCGACCTCGGAATCACGGGCACCGGCCGGATGCGCAAGAGCGAGATCATCGCTGCGATCGAAGCCAAGCAGGGTGGGCCGGTCAGCGCGCCCGAGACCACAACGGCGAAGACCGCCGAAACCGCGAGCACCACAGCCGCGAAAAAGAAGGAGTCCGCCGCCACGACTGAGGCTCCCGCCACCGAACCGGCGGCAGAAAAGGCGGACAAGACCACCGAGAAAACTGCAACAGAGTCGGCTGAAAAGCCGGAACGGACCCGTCGCCGTTCCCGCCGCCGCAGCGGTGAAGAAACCGCGGAGACCCCGGCGGCCGAGAGCAGCGACACCACTGAGAGCGCCAAGGAGGACGCCACGGCGTCGGCTCCCGCAGAAACTGAGAAGACCACAACCGCACAGCCCGCCCAGAACGGCCAGAACGGCACCAGGGAGCGGCGCCGTCGCAGCCGTAACCGCGACGGAGGCAGCGACCAGCAGGCCTCCCAGCAGCAGAACGGCACCAAGAGCGACAGCGACGACGAGGAGTACAGCGGAGGGTCCCGCCGCCGGGGACGCCGCCGTGACCGCCGTGACCGCCGCAACCGGGAGCGTGCTGACCAAGAGCCGGTGATCAGCGAGGACGACGTCCTCCTGCCGGTCGCGGGCATCCTGGACATCCTCGACAACTACGCGTTCGTGCGGACCACCGGCTACCTGCCCGGTCCCAACGACGTCTACGTTTCGCTGGCCCAGGTCCGCAAGTACGGCCTGCGCAAGGGTGACGCCATCACCGGAGCGGTGCGCCAGCCGCGCGAAGGCGAGCGTCGGGAGAAGTTCAACGCGCTGGTCCGGCTGGACAGCGTGAACGGCATGCCGCCCGAGCGGGCGCGCAACCGGCCCGAGTTCTCCAAGCTGGTCCCGCTGTACCCGCAGGAGCGGCTGCGCCTCGAAACCGAGCCGCACATCCTCACCACGCGGATCATCGACCTCATCTCGCCCATCGGCAAGGGGCAGCGCGGCCTCATCGTCTCCCCGCCCAAGGCGGGTAAGACGACGGTGCTGCAGGCGATCGCCAACGCGATCACCCAGAACAACCCCGAGTGCCACCTCATGGTCGTCCTCGTCGACGAGCGGCCTGAGGAGGTCACCGACATGCAGCGCACGGTCAAGGGCGAGGTCATCCACTCGACCTTCGACCGTCCCGCCGAAGACCACACGACCGTTGCCGAGCTCGCTATCGAACGGGCGAAGCGTCTGGTCGAAATGGGACTGGACGTCGTGGTGCTGCTCGACTCCATCACCCGGCTGGGACGCGCCTACAACCTCTCCGCACCGGCGAGCGGGCGCATCCTGTCCGGTGGTGTCGACTCCACCGCGCTCTACCCGCCGAAGCGGTTCTTCGGCGCCGCCCGCAACATCGAGAACGGCGGCTCCTTGACGATCCTGGCTACCGCGCTGGTCGAGACCGGTTCGCGGATGGACGAGGTGATCTTCGAGGAGTTCAAGGGCACCGGCAACATGGAGCTCAAGCTCAGCCGGAGCCTCGCCGACAAGCGGCTCTTCCCCGCGGTGGACATCGAAGCGTCCAGCACGCGCAAGGAGGAGATCCTGCTGTCGCCCGAGGAGCTCAACATCATCTGGAAGCTCCGCCGGGTGCTGCACGC
This sequence comes from Thermobifida sp., assembly GCF_017577275.1. NCBI lineage: Bacteria > Bacillati > Actinomycetota > Actinomycetes > Streptosporangiales > Nocardiopsidaceae > Thermobifida > Thermobifida sp. Next base: position 53,559 of record NZ_PITY01000023.1, on the reverse strand, counting down.
CCTGGACACGCAGCAGGCGTTGGAACTGGTCCTGAGTAAACTCAAGAAGACCAAGAGCAACGCTGAATTCCTGTTGCAGGTCCAGAAGACCACGATCGGGCCGAACGACTAGCGTTCCGCCGGTGCAGGCCTGCACCGGCGGAACGGGTGAGTCCGAGCATCGTTCGGCGGTGACGTGTGCTCATCGTCCTGCCCGTCGACTATGCACGGGAATACGATCCGGACGACCACGGTTCCACGGTCTGGCAGACTGGTACGACGACCGCCGCGGTACCGGTTCGCGCACGCATGCCTCAGCAGTGAAACGGTGACGGCTGCGTGCGTCCGGCGACCGCCACTAGCGAGGAGAACCACCATGAAACCCGGTATTCACCCCGATTACCACGTCACGCAGGTGACCTGCACGTGCGGCAACAGCTTTGTCACCCGGAGCACAGCGCCCAATGGAGTGATCCGGGCTGAGATCTGCTCCTCCTGCCACCCCTTCTACACGGGGAAGCAGAAGATCCTGGACACCGGCGGTCGGGTCGCCCGCTTCGAGAAGCGTTTCGGGAAGCGCAAGTAGCGTCCGTGGCGGTGCGTCCCGTGTCCCGGGGCGCACCACCGCAGCGACTGCCAGTCCGATCCGACCCTTGTGGGGGATGGAAAAGAAGTGAAGCTGGACGACCTACTCGGCGAGTACTACGAGCTGGAGCAGCAGCTCGCCGACCCAGCAGTGCACGCCGACCAGGCTCAGGCACGCACCCTGGCCAAGCGCTACTCCCAGCTCACCCCCATCGTCGCCACCTACCGGGAACTGAACCGGGTCGAAAGCGACATCGAGACCGCCCAGGAGCTGGCCGCCGAGGACCCGAGCTTCGCTGACGAGGCGAAGCAGCTTGCCGCCCAGCGCGAAGAACTGGTTCAACGGCTCCGCACCCTGCTCATCCCCCGCGACCCCAACGACGACAAAGACGTCATCCTGGAGGTCAAGGCGGGAGAGGGCGGTGAGGAGTCCGCGCTGTTCGCCAGCGACCTGGTGCGGATGTACCTGCGGTACGCCGAGCGTCAGGGCTGGAAGACCGAGATCATCAGCGCCACCCACTCCGACCTGGGCGGCTACAAGGACATCACCATCGCGATCAAGAACCGCGGCACGGTGGAACCCGGGCAAGGCGTGTGGCACCGGCTCAAGTTCGAAGGCGGAGTCCACCGCGTCCAGCGGGTCCCCGTCACCGAGTCGCAAGGACGGATCCACACCTCGGCCGTTGGCGTGCTGGTGCTGCCCGAGGCTGAAGAGATCGAGGTGGAGATCAACGAGAGCGATCTGCGCATCGATGTCTACCGTTCCTCGGGCCCCGGCGGGCAGAGCGTGAACACCACCGACTCCGCGGTGCGGATCACCCACCTGCCCACGGGGATCGTGGTGTCCTGCCAGAACGAGAAGAGCCAGTTGCAGAACAAAGAGCAGGCGCTTCGGGTGCTGCGGGCCCGCCTGCTGGCCGAAGCGCAGGCCGCGGCCGAAGCAGAGGCCGCCGCGGAACGGCGCAGCCAGGTCCGCACCGTGGACCGCTCCGAGCGGGTGCGCACCTACAACTTCCCGGAGAACCGCATCTCCGACCACCGGGTGGGCTACAAGGCGTACAACCTCGACCAGGTGCTCGACGGGGAGTTGGACGGCGTGATCCAGGCGCTCGTCGACGCCGACACCAAGGAGCGGTTGGAGGCCGCTCAGCAGTGAACCTCCTGCTCGACGAGGTCGCGCGGGCGACGCTTCGGCTCGCGGAAGCCGGGGTTGCCTCGCCCCGGGCGGACGCCGAGGAACTCGCGGCGTTCGTGCACGGCGTCCGTCGAGGAGAGTTGCACACGGTCGCGGACAGCGACTTCGACGCCCGCTACTGGGAGTGTGTAGCCCGCAGGGCGGCACGGGAACCCTTGCAGCACATCACCGGCCGCGCCTACTTCCGCTATCTCGAGTTGGAAGTAGGCCCCGGCGTTTTCATCCCCCGTCCCGAGACCGAGATGATGGTCTCCTGGGCGATCGACACCCTGCGGGCCATGGACGTCGCCGATCCCCTGGTCGTGGACCTGGGCACCGGGTCGGGCGCGATCGCGATCTCCATCGCCCAAGAGGTGCCCCGCTCCCGAGTCCACGCGGTGGAAGTGGACGCGACAGCGCTGTCCTGGGCGAAACGCAACATCGCCCGCAGCGGACTGGGGGAGCGGATCACCGCCCACCACGCCGATATGCGCACCTGCCTGCCCGAATACCACGGCCGGGTGGACCTGGTCATCACCAACCCCCCGTATGTGCCGCTGGACAGCGCCGACGAGATCCCCCCGGAAGTCCGCGACTACGATCCCGCCATCGCGCTGTGGGCAGGCCCGGACGGGCTCGACATGATCCGCCAGTTGGAAGCGGTCGGCCGCCGCCTGCTGCGCCCCGGCGGATACATCGCTATCGAGCACGGCGACGGACAGGGCATCGACATCCCGCCGCTGTTCCCTGAAGAACTCGGCTGGTGCGAGGTGCGCAACCGGAAAGACCTCGCCCACCGGGACCGGTTCGTGGTCGCTCGCCGTGCCGTGGACTGAGTCAACCGCATCGACAACCCTGGACAGACTGAGGTGAGGGTGTGAGCCGCAGGTACAACTGCGCGGACGACGAACAGCGCAAGGCCGGGATCGCGGATGCGGCCTCCACAGTGCGTCGGGGGGAACTGGTTGTCCTGCCCACCGACACCGTGTACGGGGTGGGCGCAGACGCGTTCAACCCGGCGGCCGTGACCGCGCTCCGCAACGCCAAGCAGCGCGGCCGGGAGCATCCCCCGGCAGTCCTGGTCGGCACGGTCCGCGCAGCGCAGGCGCTCATCGACGACCTCGGCAAATACGGCCAAGACCTGATCGAGGAGTTCTGGCCGGGCCCGCTCACACTCGTGTGCGCGGCCACCCCCAGCCTGTCGTGGGACCTGGGGGACACCAAGGGAACCGTGGCGGTCCGCATGCCCATGCACCCGGTGGCGCTGGAACTCCTCAAAGAGGTCGGCCCCATGGCTGTGAGCGGTGCGAACGTCACCGGCAAGCCGGCAGCGACCACGGTCGAGGAAGCCGAAACGCAGTTCGGCGATGCGGTCAGTGTCTACCTCGACGCCGGCCCCTGCACCAGCACCCCGCCGTCCACGATCGTCGACCTCACCTACGCGGTCCCGCGCGTCCTCCGCTCCGGAGCGATCACTCTCGAGCAGCTGCGTTCCGTGTGCGGCACAGTCATCGCTGAACTGAAGCGCCCCGAACGGGAGCCCAAGACCTCGAACCGCGAAACCCCCCGCACCGCGGAACCGGAGGCGACCAGCGCCTCAGACGAGGGAGACAGCGGGATTCCCCCGGCACAGAAGGACGACTCGGACGCGCCCTGACCGAAGGGACGGGGCCATGCCGAACAGCAGTCCGCGCTGCGGCCGGTCGATGCTAGCGTCAATGTCACCCCTCACAGAACACGTGCCGTGCCGCTGGGAGGGCACGGCCGGTCCACGGAAGGCCCCGCAACGCCGTGCGTGAGTACGCGCTCACCTTCGTTATCGCTGTGGCGGTCACCCACCTGCTGACCCCACTCGTCCGCAGTGCCGCAATCGCTTTCGGAGCAGTCCCGCCGATCCGCGACCGGGACGTGCACACCGAGCCCATTCCGCGCATGGGCGGTCTCGCCATGTACGGCGGTTTCGCTGCCGCACTGCTGATCTCAGCGCAACTGCCCCACCTGCGTGAAGTGTTCTTCGACCAGACGTGGTGGCGCGGCCTGCTGGTGGCGGGCGCGTTGATCGTCGTGATCGGAATCATCGACGACCGGTGGGGGATGGCCCCGGTGCCGAAACTCGCCGGCCAGATCGTGGCCGCGGGCATCCTCGTCTCCCAAGGGGTCCAGCTGCTGTGGCTGCCGTTGCCCGGGACCACGCTGGTCCTCGGACCGGAGCTGGGCACCCTCCTGTCCGTGCTGCTGATCGTGGTCACGATCAACGCGATCAACTTCGCTGACGGCCTCGACGGCTTGGCCTCGGGCATTGTCGCGATCGCGGCCGCGGCCTTCTTCACCTACTACTACGTGGTCGCGGTCGACCAGGGGTTCGACCGCCAGTCCTATCCCGCCATGATCGCGATCATCCTGGTGGGGGTCTGCACGGGGTTCCTCATCCACAACTTCAACCCCGCGCGCGTGTTCATGGGCGACACCGGGTCGATGCTGATCGGCCTGCTGCTGGCGTCAATCACCATCACTGTGACCGGCGAATTCCAGGCCAACGCGGTCGTCCACTTCGACTCCAGCGGCCTCGTGTCCTTCCTGCCGATCCTGCTGCCGCTGCTGGCCCTCGCCCTTCCCCTGGCCGACCTGGTGCTCGCGGTGGTGCGGCGCACCCTGGCCGGCAAGTCTCCGTTCGCCCCGGACAAGAAGCACCTGCACCACCGGTTGCTGGAGCTCGGCCACTCGCATGCCCGCGCCGTGCTGCTGATGTACCTGTGGGCGGCGATCATCTCGTTTGCCGCCGTATCGCTGTCGATCTTCGACGCCCCCGCGATTGTCCTGAGCGTTACCACATTGGTAGCAATTTGTGCGGTGGGGCTCATCACACTGCCGCGGCTGCGTCGGCGGGCTCTGCTGCGCGCCAAAACCCGCCTTGCGACCGCCACGGACGGCAGCAACTCCGCCGAAAAAAAGTGACGCACTGCACTTGACCAGCGGGGCGTCCGGTAAGGGGCCGTGAACCGGGATTGAACCCTGGAGGAAAGGGCTGGGAGAAGGAGCCCGGTTTTCGAGAGCAGAGTGTCGTGTCGCGAGTGTTTCCGGCAACGGCGGGCGGCATCTCAAGGTGCCCATGGAAAAGCGTGGTGAAACCTTGTGATAGCTTTCACGAGCAAGCACCCACAGCCAACACCGGAGTTCACGCATGCTGGAACACGACGCCAAGGTTCTCCGCGGCGCCGCGATTCCCACCCTGGTGGTCGGAGGCGGCAGCACCGCTGCCTTCCTCGTGTTCTCAGGCACGGTTGGTGTGCTCGGCGCACTCTGTGCGCTGCTACTGGTCCTTGCCTTCTTCGGGGTTTCGGGATGGGCGGTGGCCCGGCTCAGCCGCCGCGACCCGAACCTGTTCATGCCGGCCACTCTGGGCGCCTTCCTGATCAAGGCGCTGATCCTGGCGGCGGCACTCCTGGCGCTGCGCACCATCGACCCTGCCTGGATCGATACCACCGCCTTCGCCGTGACTTCGCTGCTGTGCGTGATCGCCTGGCTGGGTGGTCACGTCCGGGTGCTGGCCACATCCAAGACCTTGCACGTCGATCCGGAGCCGAGCGTCGCCTCCGGCCTGGAGTCCCGGCATGAGAGCACGTGATGCGTGTGGCACGGCACGGATCCCAGTACTCGCCCCCTGTTGTGCGGATGACCACGACAACCTGCTATGTTCCGGAGCGACGGGATGAGCGAGCCGCGGAAACCGGACGAAAGCTCCCCGGAACCCTCCGAGACCTCGGTCGACGGAGTCACCATCGTCTCCCTGCTCATATCCGGCATGGTCGTGTGGGGCGGGGCGGGGTGGCTGCTGGACCGATTAACGGATCACGATGCGCTCTTCCTGCCCATCGGTATCCTGCTCGGCCTGGGGCTGGCGTTGTACATGGTTTTCGTCAGGCTTCACGCTCGTTCCAAATAACGATCCACTCCACCGGGTTCACCCTCCGTTCACGGAACCGACCGCAACGGGCGGAAGAACCCGTGCTGACCGCCATTACCGGTCCGCTCAAGACTGAACAGAACCTCTTGATTCACGACGGAAGGGTTCGCCGTGAGTGCTGACACGCTCAACCTCGCTGCCGAGGGCGGTGGTGGTCTGTTCACGCCGGGAGGACCCGGCTTTGAGGCCCCCTCCGTCGGGATCTTCTTTCCCTCCCCCTGGTCCTGGGGCGACTACAGCGAGGCGCTTCCCTACACGAGCGGCATCACCAAGTACGCGGTGCTGCTCGTCGTCGCCACGGCCCTAGTGGCGTTCTTCCTGTGGTGGACCACGCGCAAGCTGGCCATCGTCCCCAGCCGGAAGCAGAGCATCTTCGAGATCGTCGTCCTCTTCATCCGGGACCAGATCTCGCGGCCCATGATCGGAGTGAAGGGCGACCGGTACCTGCCGCTGCTGGTCTCCCTCTTCCTGTTCATCTTCGCGATGAACATCATGGGGCTCATTCCCTTCCTGCAGTTGCCGGTCACCAGTAACCTGTCCTACCCGGTCGGCCTTGCCGCGGTCGTCTACATCACCTTCATCGCAGTGGGTATCCGCACCCACGGCTTCGGCCGCTACTTCAAGAGCGCCGTGGTCCCCTCAGGAGCGCCGGCGTGGATCCTTCCGTTGCTGGTACCCATTGAGATCCTCTCGAACTTCATCATCCGCCCCGCGACGCACGCCATCCGACTGTTTGCGACGATGTTCGCCGGTCACCTCCTGCTGGCGACGTTCGCCGCGGGCGGCTGGTACATGTTCAACCCGTCGGCAGGACCGCTCTACGGCACGATCTCGGTGCTGTTCTCGGGATCGGCGCTGCTCGCGTTCATCATCTTCACCGCTTTCGAGCTGGTGATCATGTTCCTGCAGGCCTTTGTGTTCACCCTGCTGGCCGCCCTCTACATCGGCCAGGCTCAGGAAGCGCACTAGGACCGGTGGGAGCGGTCCGGATCCCTGACTCGACAGTTTTCGTGCCTCCGCCCGGAGGACACGACAACCCATCTGGCCCTGTGGTCACGATCCTCAACAAGGAGAAAAAAATGGAAGGCAGCCTGAACGTCATCGGTTACGGCATCAGCGTCATCGGTGCCGGTATCGGTGTGGGTATCGTCTTCGGTCTGGGCATGCAGGCCATCGCCCGCCAGCCCGAGGCCCGTGGTCCGCTGCAGACCAACATTTACATCGGCTTCGCCCTGATCGAGGCGCTCGCCCTGCTGGGCTTCGTTCTCGCTTTCGCCCTTGGCTAAAGCGAACCGGCGAAGGAAGTAGGCAACCAAGCGTGAAGGGGCGCTGACCATGTTGGGCCTGGCCGCCGAAGAGAACGTTCTACGCATTCACATCGACGAACTCGTCTTCGGCCTCATCGCCTTCGCCGTGATCTTCGCACTGGTGTACCGCTACGCGGTGCCGCGGGTCACGAAGATGCTCGACGAGCGCGCCGACGCCATTGAAGGCGGCATCGAACGGGCGAAGAAGGCAGAGGCGGAAGCCGAGGAGCTGCGTCAGCAGTTCCAGGAGAAGCTGGAGGAAGCACACCGGTCCTACGCGGCCGAGCTGCAGAAGGCCAGCGAGCAGAGCGCCGCCATCATCGCTGAGGCGCGCGAGGAGGCCCAGGCCGAGGCGCGACGCATCATCGAGGCGGCTCACGCTCAGATCGAGGCCGACCGGCAGCAGGCCATGGCGCAGTTGCGGGCCGAGATCGGGGCGCTCTCCGCGGACCTGGCAGCTCGGATCGTCGGAGAAACCCTCTCTGACCCCGCCGCGCAGAGCCGGGTCATCGACCGGTTCCTCGCTGAACTGGAAAGCGGGGCTAATCAGCAGGCAGAGGTGCGTTGATGCAAGGTGTCAGCCGTACCTCTTTGACTGAGGTGATCCGGCGCCTCGACGACATCCTGCCGTCCGCCAACACAGCCACGTTGGGCCACGAGCTCTTCGAGGTCGTGGCCCTGCTGGACCAGGAGCACTCCCTGCGCCGCTGGCTGGCGGACCCCGCCGGCTCCCCGGACAGCAAGTCCGAGCTGGTCAACAGCCTTCTCGAGACGAAGGTGTCCCCGGCAACCCTCCTCGTGGTCAGCGACGTCGTCCGGGCGCAGTGGTCCCGGCCGCGCGACCTGGTCGACGCGGTCGAACAGGCCGCTGTACTGGCGACGGTCGCTGAGCACGCCAGCGCCCGCGAACTCGAGGGCGTCGAGGACGAGCTGTTCCGGTTTGGCCGGATCGTCGCGGGTCAGCCCGAACTCCGCGCCGCGCTGACCACGGACGGCGCCTCTATCGAGCACAAGCGCACCCTGGTGGAGAACCTGCTCTCGGGCAAGGTCAGCACAGCGACGCTGACCTTGGTCACCGAGGCTGTCACCCGGCCTCGAGGACGTACCCTGGAACAGGGTCTCGAGCATTTCAGTCAGCTGGTGGCCGAGCGGGCCAAGCACTACATCGCCGTGGTACGGGCCGCGGTTCCGCTGAGCGAAGCACAGCAGTCTCGACTGCAGGCCGCGCTCACCCGAATCTATGGGCGGGACATCCACCTGAACATCGAGATCACGCCGGAGATCGTGGGTGGACTCTCCATCCGCGTGGGCGACGAGGTCATCGACGGCACCATCGCGGGGCGTATCGCCGAAGTTCGGCGACGCCTGGCCGGCTGACGCGACGACGCACGAACGCAAGACGCACGGCGCCGCACCTGCGGCGCCAACGAGAGCAAGGACATACGTGAGATGGCGGAGCTGACGATCCGACCGGAGGAGATCCGGGACGCGCTGCAGCGCTTCGTCCAGTCGTACGAGCCTGACGCCGCCGCACGCGAGGAGATCGGAACCGTCACCTACTCCGGTGACGGCATCGCCCGCGTCAGTGGCCTTCCCTCTGCGATGGCGAACGAGCTGCTGGAGTTCGAGGACGGCACCCAGGGCATTGCGCAGAACCTGGAGATCGGCGAGATCGGTGTCGTCGTCCTCGGTGACTTCACCAACATCGCAGAAGGCCAGACAGTGCGGCGGACCGGACAGGTCTTGTCCGTCCCGGTAGGCGACGCCTACCTGGGCCGAGTAGTCGACCCCCTGGGCCGGCCGATCGACGGCAAGGGCGAAATCGAGACGACCGAGCGTCGCGAGCTCGAACTCCAGGCTGCCACGGTCATGCAGCGCAAGCCGGTTCACGAGCCGCTGCAGACCGGTATCAAGGCGATCGACGCCCTGACCCCGATCGGTCGCGGCCAGCGCCAGTTGATCATTGGTGACCGGCAGACCGGAAAGACCGCGGTCTGCATCGACACGATCATCAACCAGAAGGCCAACTGGGAGTCGGGCGACCCCAACAAGCAGGTGCGCTGCATCTACGTCGCGGTGGGCCAGAAGGGCTCCACCATCGCCGGTGTGCGCGCCGCGCTGGAAGAGGCCGGAGCGATGGAGTACACCACCATCGTGGCCTCGCCCGCCTCCGACCCCGCGGGCTTCAAGTACATCGCGCCCTACACCGGCTCGGCCATCGGCCAGCACTGGATGTACCAGGGCAAGCACGTCCTCATCGTCTTCGACGACCTGACCAAGCAGGCCGAGGCCTACCGCGCGGTCTCGCTGCTGCTGCGCCGCCCGCCGGGCCGTGAGGCCTACCCCGGTGACGTCTTCTACCTGCACTCGCGGCTGCTGGAGCGCTGCGCGAAGCTCTCCGACGAGATGGGCGCCGGCTCGCTGACGGGTCTGCCGATCATCGAGACCAAGGCCAACGACGTGTCGGCCTACATTCCGACCAACGTCATCTCCATTACCGACGGTCAGGTCTTCCTGGAGTCCGACCTGTTCAACCAGGGACAGCGGCCGGCGATCAACGTCGGTATCTCGGTGTCCCGTGTCGGTGGCGCCGCGCAGACCAAGGCCATGAAGAAGGTGGTCGGCTCCCTGCGCGTGGGTCTGGCCCAGTACCGCGACCTGGAGGCGTTCGCCGCCTTCGGTTCGGACCTGGACGCGGCCTCCAAGGCGCAGCTGGAGCGGGGTGCCCGCCTCATGGAGCTGCTCAAGCAGGGCCAGTACTCCCCCTTCCCGATGGAGGAGGAGGTCGTCTCCATCTGGGCTGGTACCACCGGGCACTTGGACGACGTTCCGGTCGAGGACATCCGGCGCTTCGAGTCGGAGTTCCTCACCTACCTGCGCCGTGAGCACAGCAAGATCCTCGACGTTATCCGGGAGACGGAGGACTTCGGGGACGACACCGCTGAGGCGCTCACTGACGCGATCAAGGAGTTCAAGAAGACCTTCCAGACCAGCGACGGCACCATCCTCGGCACCGAGGCGCCTGCCGAGGCGCTGGACGAGTCCGAGGTCGGCCAGGAGACCATCAAGGTCGCTAAGACCAGCGGGAAGTAGCCCATGGGTGCACAGCTTCGTGTCTATCGCCGGAGGATCCGCTCGACGAAGTCGATGGCGAAGATCACCCGTGCGATGGAACTGATCGCCGCAACGCGCATTACCAAGGCGCAGCGTGCGGCCGAGGCGGCTGCCCCCTACGCACGGGAGATCACCAGGGCGGTGTCCGCGGTGGCCGCTCGGGTCAGCGACCACCCGCTGCTGACCGAGGCGGAGAACCCCACTCGGGCCGCCGTCCTGGTCATCACCAGTGACAAGGGCCTTGCTGGCGCCTACACGGCCAACGCCATCAAGGAAGCCGAACGCCTCACTGCGCTCCTCAACGAGCAGGGCAAAGAGGTGCTCACCTACATGGTGGGGCGCAAGGGCATCGGCTTCTACAAGTTCCGCGAGCGTCCCCTGGCGGACTCCTGGGAGGGCTTCACTGAGCGCCCCTCCTACATGCACGCCATGGAGATCTCCTCGGCCCTGATGGAGAAGTTCATCCAGGAGACCGCGGAGGGCGGCGTCGACGAGATCCACATCGTGTCGACCGAGTTCATCTCCATGATCAACCAGCGGGCCCGGGCTTCCCGGATCCTGCCGCTGGAGGTGGAAGAGGTCGACTCCAAGGTGCTCGAAGCCGAGCAGGGGCCGCTGCCCCTCTACGAGTTCGAGCCTGGGGCTGAGGAAGTGCTGGACCAGCTGCTTCCGAAGTACGTGACCAACCGGATCTACTTCGCCCTCCTCGAGTCGGCCGCATCCCAGCACGCGTCGCGCCGCGCCGCGATGAAGGCGGCCACCGACAACGCCGAGGAGCTTGTCAAGACCCTGACCCGCCAGGCCAACCAGGCCCGCCAGGCGGAGATCACCAACGAGATCAGCGAGATTGTCGGCGGCGCCGACGCACTTGCTGCTGCCAGCGCGGGGAGTGAGTAAGAGAAGTGACTGCGACTGCTGAAGGGACGGCCGCACCCACAACGGTGACCGGCCGCATCGCCCGGGTCATCGGCCCGGTCGTCGACGTGGAGTTTCCCGTCGGCTCCCTGCCTCCGATCTACAACGCTCTGAAGACCGAAGTCACCCTCGGCGGGGAGACCCGGACCATCACGCTCGAAGTCGCCCAGCACCTGGGAGACAACCTGGTCCGCGCCATCAGCCTCAACCCGCAGGACGGCCTGGTCCGCGGCGCTGAGGTGCGCGACACCGGTGCGCCGATCAGGGTTCCGGTGGGCGACGGCGTCAAAGGGCACGTGTTCAACGCCCTGGGTGAGCCGCAGGACATCCCGAAGTCGGAACTGCAGGTCAAGGAGTACTGGCCGATCCACCGGCCGGCCCCGGCCTTCGACCAGCTCGAGGCGAAGACCGAGATGCTGGTCACCGGTATCAAGGTCATCGACCTGCTCACCCCGTACGTGCGCGGCGGTAAGATCGGCCTCTTCGGTGGTGCGGGTGTCGGCAAGACGGTGCTCATCCAGGAGATGATCACCCGTATCGCCCGCAACTTCGGTGGTGTCTCCGTGTTCGCCGGGGTGGGCGAGCGTACCCGTGAGGGCACCGACCTCTTCCTGGAGATGCAGGAGATGGGCGTCCTCCCGGACACCGCCCTCGTCTTCGGGCAGATGGACGAGCCCCCGGGTACCCGTCTGCGGGTCGCGCTGTCCGCGCTGACCATGGCGGAGTACTTCCGCGACGTGCAGAAGCAGGACGTGCTTCTGTTCATCGACAACATCTTCCGCTTCACGCAGGCGGGTTCGGAGGTCTCCACCCTGCTGGGCCGTATGCCCTCGGCGGTGGGTTACCAGCCGAACCTCGCTGACGAGATGGGTCTGCTGCAGGAGCGGATTACCTCGACCCGCGGCCACTCGATTACCTCGATGCAGGCGATCTACGTGCCCGCGGACGACTACACCGACCCGGCTCCGGCGACTACCTTCGCCCACCTGGACGCGACGACCGAGCTCTCCCGCCCGATCTCGCAGAAGGGTATCTACCCGGCGGTGGACCCGCTGACCTCCACCTCCCGCATCCTCGACCCGCAGTACGTGGGCCAGGAGCACTACGAGGTGGCGCAGCGCGTCAAGGAGATCCTGCAGCGCAACCACGACCTGCAGGACCAGATCGCCATCCTCGGTATCGACGAGCTGTCCGAAGAGGACAAGATCATCGTCCACCGGGCGCGGCGGCTGGAGCGCTTCCTGTCGCAGAACATGTTCGTCGCTGAGAAGTTCACCGGTACCCCGGGCGTGTTCGTGCCGCTGGAGGAGACCATCGCCTCCTTCAAGGCAATCTGCGACGGTGAGTACGACCACCTCCCCGAGCAGGCGTTCCTGAACGTCGGCAACATCGAGATGGCCGTCGAGAAGGCGAAGAAGCTGCAGAGCTAGCGAGCACGGGGAGGAGCGGCGGACTGCTGCTCCTCCCCGGTGGAGCGGCCCTCGGGCTGAGGAGAGATGGCAGTGTCGAAGAAGCTCTTTGTTGAGCTCGTCACGCCCGAACGGGAACTGTGGGCGGGCGAGGGCGACATGGTGATCGCCAAGACGGTCGAAGGCGAGATCGGTATCCAGCCGGGGCACGTTCCAGTGCTGGCGCTGCTCGCGCCCGGGTCGGTCGTGCGGGTCCTGGGGGCCCGCGAGTCCGGTGAAGTACGTGCCGCGGTTCACGGCGGCTTCATGTCTGTGACGCTGAGCGACCGGGTCTCGATTCTCGCGGAGATCGCCGAGCTGGCCGAGGAGATCGACGTGGAGCGGGCCCGTGCCGCGCTGAAGAGCGCTGAGCGCGAGGCACTCGGCGACGCCGAGATGCGGGCGCGTGTCGCTCGGGCGCGGGGCCGGCTGCGGGCCGCCAAGGCTGAGGAGGCCGCCTAACCGGTCCAGCGGTGGCACCAGCGCGGACATGAGACGGGGCTTCCCGCGTATGCGGGGGTGACTCTTGGGGGAGCAGCTGAACATCGGAACGTGGTTCGACATCGCCGAATGGTCGTTCTTCTCGCTGCTCGCCCTCGCTCTGCTGGCGCTCGTCGCGATCATCGTGCGGCGGTACGCCCTGGAACGCGGTGGCGGAGCGGTGGAGTGCTATCTCCGTCCCGTGCACGGCCAACGCCGCCCGTGGCGGATCGGATGCGGCCGGTACGGGACTGACGAGCTGCGTTGGTATCGCATCTTCTCCCTGTGGCCGCGGCCGGCAGTCGAGCTGCCGCGCCGCGGTCTCGTCGTTCTGGGGCGTCGCACCCCGGAACGGGAGGAGCTGCGGGAACTGACCGACGACCTGGTGATCGTCGAAGTGGGCTGGACCGCCTCGGACGGCTCCGACCCCAAGGAGCCGGTCTATGAACTGGCGATGAGCGACGCCGCCCTGACGGGTTTCCTGTCCTGGTTGGAATCGTTGCCGCCGGGAGTCCTCTGGCGGGACAGCGACGACGAGTAAGCCGTGCTTGTTCGTGGCGGTGGCCGAGTTCGGCCACCGCCACGAACGTGCGGTGGTCAGCGGCGGTCGCCGCCCGGCCGCCACAGCACATCGTTGCCTTGGTTCACCACCCGGCACAGGATGAACAGCAGGTCGGAGAGCCGGTTGAGATAGGTGGCGGTCAGCGGGTTGACGGAGTCCCCGTGGGTTTCGATCGCCGACCACGCGGACCGTTCCGCGCGGCGGGTGACGACGCGGGCGGTGTGCAGCAGTGCCGCGGCGGGGGAACCGCCGGGGAGCACGAAACTGCGCAGCGCGGGGAGGTCCGCGTTGAACCGGTCGCAGTCCGCTTCCAACCGGGCCACATAGGAGGCATCCACCCGCAGCGGGGGGTGTTCCGGGTTGGGCACGACCGGGGTGGCGAGGTCCGCGCCCAGGTCGAACAGTTCGTTTTGGATGCGCATCAGCACCGTGCGCACCTCGTCGGGGACGTCCCCGAGCGCGAGCGCGACCCCGATCGCCGCGTTGGCTTCCTCCACATCGGCGTAGGCGACGAGCCGTGCGTCGGTTTTACGGACCCGGCTCCTGTCACCCAGCGCGGTGGTGCCGTCGTCACCGGTGCGGGTGTAGATCTTCGACAGCACTACCGGCGTGTCGATATCGCGTTCTTTCATGGACTCACCCTAGCCACCAGGCTTTCCGGCACGGCGGCGCGGGGACGAGTGGACACCGGCCGCCCCGGTCGTTCCTGTCTGGAACGGATACGGCCCGGGGCCCGCCGTGGCAGGCCCCGGGTGGTGTTCAGCCAGTGGGGGAGGTGCGGGTCAGCGCTCCCACCGGTCGCCGCAGCGGTCGAAGGAGGGCTCGGCCAGGGTCCGGGCACGCAGCGGCGCCACTCCGTTCACCGGCAGGGTGCTGTCGGCGAAGACTTCGACCGCGTAGGCGGCGCCGTCGGAGAGTTCGTCGATGCTCGCCCAGTTGATGTGGGCGAGGGTGTCGTCGGCAGTGTGGTAGTAGGGGTCGAACTGCTCCCCAGCGGTACCGCCGTAGCGGGCAGCCTGTTCCGCGGTCTTGGTGCCGTCCGCGCCGCTGAACAAGCCACCGGACGGGATTCCGGCCAGCATGAACGCCCGGTAGTCGGAGCGACCGCTGAACTCGGTGGGCTCTGCGGCCAGGCCGCGGGCGGTGAAGTAGTCTTCGAACACTTTCTGGATCGCCGCTGACCCTGAGGGTGCAGGGACAGAGCCGGGCAGTTCATTGCGGCCGTCGTAGATGAGCCGGGCATAGTTGCTGGACCCCAGCATGTCGAAGTTCAGGTAGAGCGCGATCCGTTCGCGTTCTTTCTCGGAGAGCCGCTCCACATACGAGGTGGAGCCGATGAGCCCGGATTCTTCGCTGCCCCAGAAGGCGAAGCGCACCTTGTTGCGGGGGGTGCCGAGCCGGTTCAACTGTTTGGCGATTTCCAGGACCGCGGCGACCCCGCTGCCGTTGTCGTTCGTTCCCGGCCCTTCGGCCACGCTGTCGAGGTGGGCGCCGACCACCACCACGTTGTTCCGGTCGCCGCCCCGGGTTTCCGCGATGAGGTTGTAGGAGTGGGCCTCCTCCACGCTCGCGTCGACTTTGAGGTGCAGTTCGAGGCCGTCCCCTGCGGCGAGGAGTGCTTCACCGACCTCGGTGGAGGCGCCGACAACCGGGATCGCGGCGGGGTTGCTCACCGTCCCGTTGATGGGGCCGGTGTCGTTGGGGGTGTCCCCGTGGTTGAAGATCACCGCACCGACGGCTCCGGCGTCGGCGGCGCGGGCCGCCTTCTCTTCGAAGGTGCAGGTCCCTCGTTTGAGGATGGCGATCGCTCCGGCGGGGAAGTCGGCGAAGTCCGCGTCCTCGCAGCCGCTGTCGGCTCCGGTGGCATCCACGGGGACGGCGGGCGCGGTCACGTCTCCAGCACCCGAGTAGGCCATGCTCAGGAAGTCGTCGCCGGGGGTGAACTCCCGGTGTTGGGGTGCGGTCTGGGTGAGGACCGGGTCGCTGTGCTCCACCCACTGCTCAAACGAGTAGTGGTCGCGGGTGACCGTGTAACCGGCGCGGCGTAGCTGGTCGGTGACGTACTGTGCAGTCACGTCGTAGCCGGGGGTGCCGGTGGCCCGGTTTCCGCCATTGTAGGCGGCGATGGTCTCCAGGTTCTGCAGGTGGGTGCGGATGGCGTCGACCGTGACCAGGTCAGGCAGTTCCGCGTCGGCGACAGGGATCGGGAATGCAGCGGCGGGAGGGCAGAGGCTCAGCGCCGCGAGCGTGGTAGCGGCGGCGATGAGGGACAGGCGCGATCTGGTGCGTCTGTGCACAGGGGGGCTGGGTGGTGTAGACACGCTCATCCTCCTGACGGGCGCCTATCCCCGGGGTAGTGGGATAGGCGCAGAAAGTAAGCAGTGACGGATGCAGCTTGTCACTGAATGAGGACGGTGAGCAAGGGGCATTCCGGTGTCGCGTAGAAAAGCGCTGGTCGCGCTGTCGAATCCCGACGGGAAGCGGACTGGGTGCCGGAGAGGGCGGATCCGCGTGCGGGGCGCGGCGGTGCGAGGCTGTCCGCAGCCGCCTGCGGTCACGACGGGGCGGCTGCGGTGTCAGACCTTGGCGGAAGCAGGAAAGGGCTGTTCAGTCGTCGCGGTCAGAGCCCTTTTCCTTTTTCTGGTGTTTGCGGCGTTTGCGGACTACTTCGACGGCGCCCATCAGCGCTACCCCGACGATCCGCACCACCGGGGCTCCCGGTTCCAGGACGCTGGCGGGGGCACCGCCTTTGGCTTCGTAGGCCCCCATGATCCCTACACCGTTGACCCGGACTTCGATGTCGTCGGGGACGATGATCTGGACCGCGCCCATGAGTGCGTTGGCGACGATCGTGGTGTGCGGGGAGGTGAACCGGGCCTCCCGCAGGTCCAGTTCGACTCCACCCATCACTGCCAGCGCCTGGTAGGTGCGGGCAACAGTCCACTGACCGCTCCGTTCCGCCGCCCCCATGAGTGCGAAGGAGAAGATGCCGTCCGGGTTGGTGGTGACGACACGCTCCCGTCCGTAGACCGGGCGAGGCGAGCGGAAGGAGAGGTCGGGCGACTCGGAGGTCTCCGGCAGGTCTCGGAGGAGCGGGGCGAGGTCGCCGAGCGTTTTGGCGCGGTAGACCGCATCGAGCCGTTCGGAGTGCTCGTCGGGGGTAAGCCGCCCTTCAGCCAGTGCCTCGCGCAGCCGCGCCGCGGCCCGGTCGCGGTCGGCGTCAGAGGCGCGAAGGTCACCTCGGTCGGGCAGGGAAGAGTCGCTCATAGCGGAGAGCTTAGTTCCCCGCTGGACGGGGCGGATCCGTGTTCCGCTCAGGGAACGCCCTGATTTTCCCCCGGGTTCTCCGGGCGGCCCAGCGGGACCGCCCGGAGACGGTCACGGCTAGAACAGCCGCATCTCGTCGGGTTCGATCCCGCGGAGCGCGTCGTAGTCCAGGGTGACACAGGTGATGCCACGGTCAGCGGCGAGGACCCGGGCCTGAGGCCGGATTTCCTGGGCGGCGAAGATGCCGCGCACCGGGCGGAGCGTAGGGTCGCGGTTGAGGAGTTCGAGGTAGCGGGTCAACTGTTCGACCCCGTCGATCTCGCCGCGCCGTTTGATCTCCACCGCGACGGTCGTGCCGTTGCCGTCGCGGCACAGGATGTCCACTGGCCCGATCGCGGTGGGGTATTCGCGGCGGATCAGGGTGTAGCCCTCGCCGAGGGTCGTGATGTGTTCGGCGAGGAGTTCTTGGAGGTGGGCCTCGACTCCGTCTTTCTGCAGGCCGGGGTCTACGCCGAGCTCGTGGGTGCTGTCGTGGAGGATCTCCTCGATGGTCAGCACGAGCTTCTCCCCCGACTTGGCGTGGGTGACCGTCCACACGGTGGGGTTGCCGTCCTCGCCGGGCTGCTCCCGCAGGGTGCACGGGGGGTTCATCCAGTTCAGGGGTTTGTAAGCGCGGTCGTCGGCGTGGATGGACACCGACCCGTCTGCCTTTATGAGGATCAGGCGGGGCGCCATAGGCAGGTGGGCGGTGAGCCTGCCGACGTAGTCAACACTGCAACGGGCGATAACGAGACGCACGAAGAGCACGCTACCGGTTCTGCGGGATCGAGTGGCGCGGGATGCCCCAACCGGGTTGATAATGAAAACCATTTTCAATTACGGTAAGCAAGGTCTCACTCCGCTGCCGCATGACGCTCGGAGAAACGAGACCTAACGTCGCACTGGGGGAGCGGAACGTGAGCAGAGCAGGACGCTCCGCCGCAGCACCACCCCCGGACCTGTCAGAAAGGGGACACCATGTCGCTCACGGTCTCACCCGAACTCCTCGACAAGGCCCGCCGCGGCCCGGTCACCGACGACGAGTTCATCGCCTGCATCCGGGAGTCACTCCCCTACGCCTGGGACGTCATCACCCGGCTCGCCGAGCAGATCGCCACCGACCGCCTCGACTACGCGGCCAACGAAGTCCCGCCGCCAGGCGAAAAAGAACGCGGGCAACTCCTGCGGCTGCTCGCCAGCGACGCGATGCGCGGCGCCGTCCAACGGCACTTCGGACTGCGCCTGGCCTTCCAGAACTGCCACAAAGTCGCCCTGTTCCGCCCCGACGCGGAAACCGCCTACCAGGACTTCATCACGCCCCGTGCCCAACTCCTCAACCAGTCGCCGGAACTGGTCGACTGCTGAGCCGCGCCCCGCATCGGTACCCGGGCCTCCCGTGAACCGGGGAGGCCCGGCGAACAGCGGAAACCGCCCCGTCTAGGGTGGTGGCCATGGTGGAGGAAATCAACAAGGTTGGAGTGGTCGGGCTCGGCACGATGGGCGCCGGCATCGTCGAAGTGTTCGCCCGTGCGGGCTTCACCGTCACCGGGGTCGAAATCGACGACGCCGCCCTGGAACGCGGCCGGACACACCTGGAGAAATCCCTGGCCAAAGCCGTCGCCAAAGGCAAACTCACTGAAGACGAGCAACGCGCCATCCTCGGACGCGTCACATTCACCACATCCCGCGACGACCTCGCCGACGCGCACCTCGCTGTGGAGGCAGTCCCGGAGCGCCTCGACATCAAACGCTCTGTCTTTGCAGACCTGGACCGCATCCTGCCGCCCGCCGCGATCCTGGCGACCAACACGTCCTCGCTGTCCGTCACCGAAATCGCCGCACTCACCAGCCGCCCAGGAAAAGTCATCGGGCTGCACTTCTTCAACCCTGCACCGGTGATGCGGCTCGTCGAAATCGTCACCACGGTCGTCACCGAACCCCACGTGCGCGAGACAGCGACCCAGGTCGTCACCCGGCTGGGCAAGACCCCGGTAGCGGTCGGCGACCGGGCCGGGTTTGTGGCCAACGCGCTGCTCGTGCCGTACCTCAACCACGCCGTCGCCGTCTATGAGCAGGGCCTGGCCACCCGGGAGCAGATCGACGCCGCCATCACCAGCGCGGCAGGATTCCCCATGGGGCCGCTCACCTTGATGGATCTCGTCGGCCTGGACGTGCTCCTCGACGTCATGGACGTCCTGTGGGACGAATTCCGCCGCCCCCGCTACGCGGCGGCCCCGCTGCTGCGCCGCATGGTGGCCGCGGGCCTGCTCGGCCGCAAGAGCGGACGCGGATTCTACGACTACTCCGGCGCCGACAACCCCGCGGAACCGGAGCCGACCGCACCGCTGGCCCAGCTCGTCGGTGACGGCCCAGGGCAGATCAGCCTCGCCGACCTCCTGCTGGTCCCGCACCTCAACGACGCGGCCCGCATGATCGGCGACGGGTACGCTACCGCCGACGACGTGGACACCGCGATGCGGCTGGGCTGCGGCTACCCCAAGGGTCTCGCCGCCATGCTCGACGAACGCGGCGTGAAGAACGTCACCGAGACCTTGGCGGAGCTGGCCGCGGCAGGACTCTTCACCGATGACACCGCTCCGCTGCTCACCATGCTGGCCAAGCAAGGGAAGGACACGCTCCGGTCCTGACCGGCCGCACCCCGGGACGGCCCGCGGGAAAGCCCTCGGCGACCACAGCCGGGCTTTGCCCGGCCGTCCCGCCGCTCCTGCCCACGCCGGACCTCTTAAGCTGTCACATGTGAGTCCGCGCCGTAACAGACCCCGTCGCAGAAAAAAGAACGACCGGACCCGCGACGACGAGTCCGCACTGATCAACCGCATCACCGGCGGAGAGCGATACGAGAGCGGCCCTGACGGGGAGTGGGCGGTCCGCCGGATCAGCGGCTCAGCCGCGGTCAAGACCTACCGCTGCCCGGGCTGCGCCCAGCAGATACCGCCGGGCATGCCGCACGTGGTGGCGTGGGCTGCGTTCGGTGACGGGGAGGACCGCCGACACTGGCACAGTTCCTGCTGGGAGCGGCGCACCCACCGGACAGTCCGCTACTCCCGGCACTATCCAGGACTTTAGACTCCAGGCACACCCACTGGTGAGGAACTATGGAGATCCGTGCGAGCAGCGTGCTCCCCGCCCGGCGGCGCCCCATCACCCTGCACACCGCGGACGGGCTGGCGCTCGTCGGCGAACTCGCCCTTCCCCAGGACAACGACCCGGTAGCGACCATCATCTTCCTTCACCCCCTCCCCACCGCCGAGGGGATGATGGACAGTCACGTGATCCGCAAAGCGTCCTACCGGCTGCCCGCCCTCGCCGACATCGCGGTACTGCGGTTCAACACTCGAGGCACCACCTCCCGGCACGGCACTAGTGAAGGAGAGTTCGGCGACGGGGAGGCCGAACGCTACGACGTTGCCGCGGCCATCGAATTCACCGAGTTCGAAGACCTGCCCGAACCTTGGCTGGTGGGCTGGTCGTTCGGCACCGAACTCGCCCTCAAATGGGGGCACGACCCCACCGTGCAAGGAGCGATCCTGCTGTCCCCGCCCCTGCACCGCGCTACCGACGCCGACTTGGACGCCTGGGCGGAGTTCGGCCGTCCCCTGGTCGCGCTTGTCCCGGAATACGACGACTACCTGCGCCCCGACGAGGCGCGTAAGCGCTTCGCCCGCGTGCCGCACGCCGAGGTGATCGGCGTCCCCAACGCCAGGCACCTGTGGGTGGGGGAGCCGTACGTGCGCATTGTGCTCAACGAGATCGTCAAACGGGTCGCCCCCCAGGCGTACCCCCTGCCCACCGAATGGGACGGCCCCTACGAGAAAGACACCCTGCTTTAGCCACGGACCGCGCCGCATCTGGGGGTCGACACCGCACAAACGTCAGGGCCCGGTCCAGCGGACCGGGCCCCAACTACTGCAGGCTGCTCGCGCTACCCGCGAAGACTACTCCTGCCACCAGTCCTCGTCCTCGGCGCTGCCCTTGCTGCTCGACGCAGCAACCGGCTGCTTCTGACCGGACTCCTGGCCGTTGTTCGACTCGATCGCTGCGGGCTCCGGGGCGGGGGGAGCAGGAGCGGGGAAGGCGCCACCGCCGCCACCCAGCAGCTGCCGCAGCTGCTGCAGGTGCGACTGGATGCTGTCGCGCTGGCGGGTCAGCTCGTCGACCTCCTGGCGGGCCTTGGTCAGAATCCGCTCGGCCTCGGCCTTGGCGTCGCTGACCATGTGCTGGGCCTTGGACTTGGCCTCCGAGGTAATCTGCTCGGCCTGCTTCTTCGCGTTGGCCACCACCTGCTTGGCGTGCTGCTCCGCATCGCGGCGGGTCTGCTCGGCCTGCGCGCTGGCCTTGGCGGCCCGCTGCTCGGCGCTCGCGGCCCGCTCTTCAGCCTCGGCGACCAGCTTCTGCGTGGCGGCCTGTGCAGCGGCCAGCCGCTCGGCGTCCTGCCGCTCGGCTTCCTCCCGGCGGGCAGCAAGCTGGATCTCGAACTCGGCTTCTTCCTGGGCGCGCCGGGCTTCGCTCTCCTCCAGGGCCCGCTGCGCCTGCGACCGCATCTCGTCGGCCTGGCGCTTCGCGGCCTGGATCATCTCGTCCCGCTCCCGCTTGGCAGCGGCACGGGCCTGGGCGCACTCCCGCTCGGTCGTGGTGCGCAGCTTGGCGATCTCACCCTCGAAGGTGGCGCGCTTCTCCGCGATCTCGTGGTCCACGGCGGCGCGCTTCTTCTGGACTTCGCGCTCCGTGGCGGCGGTCAGCTCGTCGGCTTCGCGCTGCGCAGAGGTGCGGATCTCTTCCGCCTCCCGCTCGGCGGACTGACGCAGCTCGTCGGCTTCGCGCTGCGCGGTGGTACGCAGCTCGGTGGCTTCGTTCTCGGCCGCGGCGCGCATCTCAGCGGCCTCCACCTTGGCGGCCACCTTGATGTCGTTAGCCTTGGCCCGAGCGTCCTGCACGAGCTCCGTGGCCTGCTCCTCGGCCAGACGCAGCAACTGCTCGATGCGGGCACCGAGACCGGAATAGGTGGGCCGCTCCTGCTCCTGGAGCTGGCGCTTCGCTTCAGCTAGCTCCTTGCGAAGCTTCTCAGCCTCTTCACGGGCCTGGCGGCCTTCCTGACGGAGTTGAGCGAGATACTCGTTGACCTGGGTACGGTCGTAGCCGCGCAGGACAATGTCGAACTCCGTCTCCGGGTTGTTTTCATCGAAAAAATTACTGAGCTGGGCGTCAATATCGGACGACATGTGGCGGAATCCTGAACAGGTGACGAGACGGCTACATTACGGACGGATGTCTTCGTTTCGGCGAGGCGAACGTCGCAGCGTTCGGCTGGAGCCGTGTCTGCGCTGCCTGGCGCGAAGATAGCTCTCCGGACCGGAGCCTACTCCGCGACAGCGGATAGTGCGGTGAGTTCACCGCAATGCTATGGGATTGTGTTGATTGTCTAACGAACTGGCGTTTTGTGCCCACCAGAAAACGAAGACATGGACCGCCTGGGTTGGAACAGCACCCGCCGACGATGAAAAGGCGGCTAGGAGACTTTATCAAGTCATGACGCTCACGGGAGGTGGTTTGGGAGAGAACCGAAGTTTTTGGCCACTCCGTGCATGCTTGAGTATCCACCCAGTTCCGGAGGGTGATTGTTCTCGCGGAACCGGGTGGCTGTTTTTCACCGCCGGTTACTCTGCCGACGGAGCACCGTCCGTCCGCGCCTGAACCAATTCAGTGAGCACCCCGCCACAGTCTTTCGGGTGCAAGAAAGTGATCAACGATCCCATCGAGCCGTTGCGCGGAGTTTCGTAGAGTACACGGACACCGCGTTCCCGGACCGTCGCAGCGGCCTCCGCCACGTCCGCGGTGCCGAACGCGATGTGGTGCACGCCCTCCCCGTGGCGCTCCAGGAACTTCGCGACCGGAGAGTCGTCGCGGATCGGCTCCAGGAGCTGCAGGTAGCTCGCCCCGCCGTCGTCCGTCCCGTTGATCCGCAGCATCGCCTCCCGGACCCCCTGCTCTTCGTTGACCTCCTCGTGGGTCACCTCAAAGCCGTAGGTCTCCCGGTAGAAGCGGATGGCTTCGTCGAGATTCCGGCAGGCGATACCGATGTGGTCGATGCGAGTGAACAACGTCCTACCTCCCTCAGCCCGTTGGGCGCGGCTGTCTGTATCGTGACAGACCAGGTGAGGGACGGAACAAGGAGGGCTGGGACACATGCCTGGATCGGTCATTGTCGGCGGCGCACGCACCCCCATCGGAAAGCTCCTCGGAGCACTCTCCGGTTTCGCCGCCGTGGACCTGGGGGCGATAGCGATCAAAGCTGCCCTGCAGCGGGCAGGGATCTCCGGTGACCAGGTGGACTACGTCATCATGGGCCAGGTCCTGCAGGCCGGCCAGGGGCAGATCCCCTCACGGCAGGCCTCCGTCAAAGCCGGAATCCCCATGAGCGTGCCTTCGCTCACCATCAACAAAGTCTGCCTCTCCGGCCTCGACGCGATCGCCTTGGCTGATCAGCTCATTACCGCCGGGGAATTCGACGTGGTCGTGGCCGGCGGAATGGAATCCATGACGAATGCCCCGCACGTCCTCCCCAAAGCCCGCCACGGCTACAAGTACGGCTCCATCGAGGTCCTCGACGCCACCGCCCACGACGCCCTGACCGACGCTTTCGACCACGTGTCCATGGGCCTGTCCACGGAGCGGTACAACGCCCGCCACGGCATGACCCGGGAAGAGCAGGACGCGTTCGCGGCGCGCTCCCACCAGCGGGCCGCCGCCGCTATCGAAGCGGGACTGTTCAAAGACGAGATCGTCCCCGTCGAAGTACCGCGGCGGAAAGGCGACCCCACGATCGTCGACACCGACGAAGGGGTGCGCCCCGACACCACTGTGGAAGCCCTGGCCCGGCTGCGCCCCGCGTTCGACCCGGACGGCACGATCACCGCTGGATCCTCCTCCCAGATCTCCGATGGCGCGTGCGCGGTCGTGGTGATGAGCCGGACGAAAGCAGAAGAGCTGGGATGCGAGATCCTCGCGGAGATCCAGGCGCACGGCAACGTCGCAGGCCCGGACAACTCCCTGCACTGCCAGCCGGCGAACGCGATCAAGCACGCGCTGGCCAAAGCGGGACGGGATGTCGCTGACCTCGACCTCGTCGAGATCAACGAGGCGTTCGCCAGCGTGGCCATCCAGTCCATGCGCGAGCTGGGCGTCAGCGAGGACATCGTCAACGTCAACGGCGGAGCGATCGCGCTAGGCCACCCGGTCGGCATGTCGGGGGCACGGATCGTGCTGCACCTCGTCCACGAGCTGCGCCGCCGCGGCGGTGGACTGGGTGCCGCAGGCCTGTGCGGCGGCGGCGGGCAGGGCGACGCCCTCCTGCTGTCGGTGCCCGCCTCCTGACGGCTCCTGCCGCTGCCCGGACTGCCCCGCGCTTCCGGGCAGCGGCCTCGCAGCACCCCTGCCAGGGCGCAGCACGGGGGTCGCTAGAGTGTCCCGTGTGGGAAACCCGCTGAACCTCCCGTTCGACCCGATCGAGCGCGCACACGACAACTGGGCTGCCCGCTGGGGGAAGTCCCCAGCCATGGCGGCTGTGACCTCGATCATGCGAGCACAGCAGCTTCTCCTCGGACAGCTTGATGCTGTGCTGAAGCCGTACGAACTGACCTTCGCCCGCTACGAAGCGCTGGTTCTTCTCACGTTCAGCTCCACTGGCGCGCTGCCGCTCGGCAAGATCGGCGAGCGGCTCATGGTGCATCCCACCAGTGTCACCAACACCATCGACCGCCTGGAGCGCCAGGGGTTCGTCCGGCGCCGACCCAATCCCCGCGACGGGCGCGGCACTCTCGCCGAGATCACCGACGCCGGCCGCGAGGTCGTGGAACGGGCCACCCGCGACCTGCTCGACATGGAGTTCGGCCTGGGCTGCTACAGCGACGAAGAGCTGTGGGAGATCTACACCGTTTTCCGGAAACTGCGGGTGAACTACGGAGACTTCCGCGCTGAAAGTTAGGTACGGCACGCACCGGTAACGGGGGCGAGATTCACCGCGGTCGGCACGGATACGGCAGGATGGAGGTATGCAGCCTTCGGAATTCTCCACGTACGGCGCGGTCGATCTCGGCGCGCGCAAAGCGGCCCTTGAACGTGAGGCTCAACGACAGGCCGCGGCGGAGGCGGGGAACACCAATCCTTACGCCGTGGACGTCACCGAGGAGAACTTCCAGCGCGAGGTCCTGGAACGGTCCCTCCAGGTTCCTGTTGTGCTGGTGCTCCTGGCGGGGTGGTCAGGAGAGTCCAAACAGACCGAGCAGGCGCTGGACAAACTGGTTGCCGAATCCCAGGGGCAGTGGCTGCTGGCGAAGATCGACACCGGGGTCAGCCCGCAGTTGACCCAGGCCCTGCGTGCCCAGGCGGTGCCCGCACTCTACCTCGCCCTGGGCGGCCAGATTCAGCCGATCGCGGTGGGGGCGATCAACGAGAACCAGGCGCGTGACCTGCTCACCCAAGTCTTTTCCGCGTTGCGGCAACAGGGGGTGCTGCCGCAGAACTTCACCGGTGTCGGCCCAGCCCAGCCCGCAGAGCAGCAGCCCAAGCACAACCCTGTGCAGGCGAAGGCCGCTGAGGCAGTGCAGCGCGGCGACTTCGCCGCGGCAGAGGCCGCCTACACCGAGGCGTTGGAAAAAGACCCGCGCAACGCGGACTACACGATGGGCCTCGCCCAGGTGCGACTGCTGGCCCGGGTGCGTGACCTCGACGTCAAAAAGGTCCGCCAGCAGGCGGCCGACAATCCCACTGACGTGGCAGCCCAGTGCGCGGTCGCCGACCTCGACATGTACGCCGGAAACGTCGAGGACGCTTTCGACCGGCTGGTGGCAACCGTCCGCCGGACCAGTGACGACGATCGGGACCGGGCGCGCAAGCACCTGCTCGGCCTGTTCGAGATGCTTCCGGCAGGAGACCCGAGGGTTGCCAAGGCGCGGCGCAATCTGACGTCCGCGCTCTTTTAAACCACGCCCGGCCCGGATTCCGGGGACCGGTGCTACGGTCCCCGGCTAAGCAGCCTTCCACGGGGTAAAAACCCCATAAATCCAATGGAAGGCGGTCTGCGATGGCTCCCGTGGTGACGATCTCCGCGACCTACGGTGCCGCGGGAAGTGTGATCGGACCCGCGGTAGCGGAACGGCTGGGTGTCCCTTTCCTGGACCGGGCGATCCCTGAGGAGGTCGCGGAACGGCTGGGTTGTCCCCTGGCGGAGGCTCTCGAATACGACGACCGCGCCCCGGTCGGCCTGGAACGGCTCCTGGTCAGCGCGGCACGGTTCCCCAGTGTCACCTTCAGCGGCGTTGACCCGGTCCTGCTGGGTCCCACCACCGCCGAAGGCAAAGTCCTCTACGACCAGGAGTTCGTGGCGCACACGGAACGGGTGATCACGGCGGTCGGGCAGAGCGGCGGGGTGATTCTCGGCCGGGCCGGAGCGCTGGTCCTCGCCGACCATCCCACTGCGCTCCACGTCCGGCTCGACGGGCCCAGGGAGCGGCGGCTCCGGCAAGCGGTCGCACTGCGCGAGGCGGCACGGTTCGAAGCACTCCACCGGGGAGAAGCGGACCCCGGACCGTGGCGTCCCCCTACACTGCGCGACCTCGACGCCAACGACCGGGCGCGCAGCGCCTATGTCCGGCGCTTCTATCGGACCGACCCTGCTGACCCCAAGCACTACCAGGTGGTCTTGGACACGACGGTGATCGCGCACTCGACGTGTGTCGATATCATCGAACGTCTGGCACGAGAGCGCGCGGAAGCACACCGAGGCCGAACGGACACTCCCGTCTGATCCGGCGCCCGCACCACGCTCATCCGGATCCCACGCCAGTCCTCCGTCCCGCGTGCTCGCCTCCCGCCTCGGCCAGTGGTCGCTGCAGCCCTCCGCACGGGCCGATCCCCCCTGGTAGCGACCTGTCCGCACGGTCGACCCTGAGACACAACGAGGAGTTTCCCGTGGCCAGCCTTCCCAGCGTCTCGTATTCGATCACGGTCCGTCTGGAGATCGACGGACGCGCTAGCGCTGTGAGCAGCCTCACCAATGCCGTGGAACGTGTGGGCGGTGCCGTCACCGCGCTCGACGTGAACTCCTCTGGGCGCGAGCGGCTGCGTATCGACGTCACCTGCGCGGCCCGCGACACCAACCACGCCCAGGCGATCGTCGAAGCCTTGGACGCGGTCGAGGGCGTCACCGTCCACAAGGTCAGCGACCGCACGTTCCTCATGCACCTGGGCGGCAAGATCGAGATGCGGTCGAAGGTGCCGCTGCGCAACCGCGACGAGCTCTCCATGGCCTACACCCCCGGGGTGGCCCGGGTCTCCGCGGCAATCGCGGCCAACCCGGAGGATGCCCGACGCCTCACCGTCAAACGCAACAGCGTGGCCGTGGTCACCGACGGTTCAGCGGTGCTCGGCCTGGGCAATATCGGCCCCGAAGCGGCACTGCCGGTCATGGAAGGCAAAGCAGCCCTATTCAAACGGTTCGCCGACATCGATGCCTGGCCGATCGCTTTGGACACCCAGGACACCGATGAGATCGTGCGCGCCGTGCAGCTCATCGCTCCGGGGTTCGGCGGTATCAACCTGGAAGATATTTCTGCTCCCCGCTGCTTTGAAGTAGAGGCCCGGCTGCGGGAGCTGCTGGACATCCCGGTGTTCCACGACGACCAGCACGGCACCGCGATCGTGGTGCTGGCCGCGCTCAAGAACGCGCTGCGCGTGGTCGGCAAGGAGCTCGGCAGTGTGCGCATCGCGATGTCGGGCGCTGGTGCGGCAGGGACCGCGATCCTCAAACTGCTGCTCCACGC
Organism: Thermobifida sp.; assembly: GCF_017577275.1. NCBI lineage: Bacteria > Bacillati > Actinomycetota > Actinomycetes > Streptosporangiales > Nocardiopsidaceae > Thermobifida > Thermobifida sp. Next base: position 25,887 of record NZ_PITY01000023.1, on the reverse strand, counting down.
CGGAGCGAAAGACGTGGTCGTCTGCGACGTCCACGGCGCTGTCCACCAGGGGCGGGGCGACCTCGACGCCAACCTGCGGTGGATCGCCGAGCACACCAACCCGGACGGCTATGCGGGCGACCTGGCGGGCGCGGTGCGCGGAGCCGACGTCTTCATCGGGGTGTCGGCGCCCAACCTGCTCTCCGGGGAGGAGATCGCGGAGATGAACGAGGACGCGATCATCTTCGCGCTAGCCAACCCGGAGCCGGAGGTGGACCCGGAGATCGCTGCCCTGCACGCCGCCGTCGTCGCTACCGGGCGCAGCGACTACCCCAACCAGATCAACAACGTGCTGGTCTTCCCCGGGTTCTTCCGCGGCCTGCTGGACGCGCAGAGCCACCGGGTGACCCCGGACATGATGCTGGCTGCCGCGAGTGCGCTCGCTGCGGTGGTCACCGAAGAAGAATTGAGCCCGCACTACATCATCCCCAGCGTCTTCCACCCGGGACTGGCGCAGCGGGTGGCGGAAGCGGTCCGCGAAGTGGCGCTCCGGGAGGGCGGCGTGGAAAGACACGAGAACTAGAGCACAACTGCACGAATCAGGGCATTGTTGAGCAGACAGTGCCCAACAGTGCGTGAGGTAGCGAACGGGGCCGGGTATGGAAGCACACATGGATCGGCTGAGTCTGACCGGGGCGCTGCTCGTTGCCACTCCGCTCCTGGAGGACCCGAACTTCTACCGCTCCGTGGTTTTTGTGATCGACGACACCCCGGATGAGGGGACGCTCGGGGTGATCCTCAACCGTCCTTCCGAACTAGGGGTGGGCGAGGTTCTCGCGGAGTGGGGGGAGCACGTCAGCCAACCGGCGGTGATGTTCGCGGGAGGCCCGGTCGGTCAGGATGCTGGTCTGGCCTTGGCGGTACCGGACGACGGGCAGCGTCCCCTCGGGTGGAAGTCGCTGGACGCGATGGACGCGAAGACGTGGCCGAACGGGTTGGGCACGGTGGATTTGGACACCCCGCCGCAGCTCGTCGCTGACGCGCTGCGCCAGATGCGGGTTTTCGCCGGATACGCGGGGTGGAGCGCCGGTCAGCTCCGAGCCGAGATTGACCAGGGAGCCTGGTATGTTCTCCCAGCGACCGTTGATGACGTGTTCTGCGCCGATCCCCGGGGACTGTGGTCGCGGGTGCTGCGGCGCCAGGGCGGGGAGCTCGCTTTCGTGGCCACCTTCCCCCACGACCCGACACTGAACTGATCGGCCGCGCACCCGATACCGTGGACAGAGACCGAGGAGGTGTGAGGACACGATGACCATGGACGTGATGACCAAGGTCATTCCGGAAAGCGAGACTCGCCCGGATATCTCGCACGACGGCGGCGACCGCGAGCGGTTCGCCCACTACGTGCAGAAGGACAAGATTACCGAGAGCGCGGTGACCGGCATGCCGGTGATTGCGCTGTGCGGCAAAGTGTGGGTGCCCAACCGGGACCCGAAGAAGTTCCCGGTCTGCCCCGAGTGCCAGAAGATCTACGACGAGATGCTGTCCTGAGGTGGCAGCGGGGCGCCCGCAGAGCAGCGTTCCATCACTGAAGAAAGACCCATGAGGCCCGCGTGTGCGGGCCTCATGCGTATGCCCCGATACCGGTGGGGTGCGGGATGCGGACCAGCGGGTCCGGCTACCGGGAGCTGTTGCCGCCTTCCAGGCGCAGGCGTCGGGCGCGGAGGAGCGCGGCCACTCCCGCCCCGGTCACCGCGAGCGCACCGAGGACGAACGGGGCGAAGTCGATTCCGGTGGTCGGCAGGGTGCCGTCCTTACCGCCGCTGCTCGTTCCGCCTCCGCCCGCGGCCGGGGTGCCGCCGTTGTTCGTCGTACCGACGGTCTGCCCGTCACCGGCGTCGTCGCCGGAGCCTGAGCCGCTGCCGGTGTCGTCCTGGCCGGCGAAGGTCACCGGGACGAACACGTCCTGGCTGCGGTCCGAGGAACGCGTGTGGTCGTTGCGGGTCACGACGGCGCACTGCACGCCTTCCGCCAGGCAGTCGATGAACTCGTCCTTGGCCTTGACAGTCAGCTGGACGGTGAACGACCCGTTCTTGCCTTCACCCTCGTAGGGCTGGGCGAGCCCCTGACCGTAGGGGGGAGGGTTGGACGAGATCCACACGGAGGAGCCGCTCTCCCCGCTCATGTCGACGCCGCCGATGCAGGGGCCGGGCGGGGTGGTGGCGTTGGCGTTGGAGATGTCGCAGAAGGAGACGTAGATGCCCTTGGAGGTGTCGTATCCCCTCCCGGTCACAGTGACCTGCTCGCCGTCGGGGTTGAGCCCCGAGGTTTTCGAGACCGTCAAACTCGGCCCGCCGCTCGGGGCAGCGGGGACGGCCCAGGCAGCAGAGCCGGTCAGGACCGCGAGCGGCGCCACCAGGCCGACAAGGGCGGCAGCGCTCAGAAATCTCCTGACGATGGTGAACATGGGGGCGGGTTCTCCGTTCCTGACGAAACGTGACCCTACGGTGCGGAGGATCGAGGGCACCGGGGGCGCGTCAATATGCTTAGGCTAACCTAAAAGTCCTGATCGGCTCTGATAGTGCACCACCAGGGCACGGGGTTGTCAAGATTGTGACGACAGGTCGTCATTATCACGCTCACGGTGACGACCAGCGCATTCATCGACCCGCGGCCCTTCCAGTCGATGGGACTCCCATGCCATCTCACCCCTCTCCCCAACACCGGATGCGCCGGATCCTGAAACACAGCGCGGTGCTCCTGCTCACCCTCCTCGCCGCGCTCACGGCCTGCTCGGCACCCGCCAGCGACGACGACTCCATACCGTCACTCGAAGAAAACCGACTGCAACCCCTGGAAGGCGAAGCACACCCTTCGCTCCCTGTCACCGTGGACTCGGTCGTCCCGGTGGCGAACCGCACCGCCGACACCCCGCTCACCTACGAGCAGGTCGAAGTCACCGACGTCAGCCGGATCCTGCCGCTCAACGGCGGTGTCGCCGAGATCATCTACACCCTGGGCCTGGGCGACAACGTCATAGGCCGGGACTCCACCGCCACCTTCGCGGAAGCCGAAGACCTGCCCGTGGTCACCCAAGGGCACGACATCTCCGTCGAAGGCGTGCTCTCGTTGAACCCCACGCTGGTCATCGCGGACACCTGGACCGGCCCCTACGAAGCGATCGAGCAGTTGCGCGACAGCGGGGTGACCCTGGTCATCCTCGACGAAGTGTGGTCCCTGGACGGGATGTACACCCGCATCACCGAAGTCGCCGAAATGCTGGGTGTTCCGGAGCGGGGAGAACAGCTCGTCCAACGGGTCCAAGACCAGATGGCTGAAGTCCGGGACAGCCTGCCGGAGTCCCTCCGCGGCTCCCGCGTCGCCTTCCTCTACCTGCGCGGCAGCGCCGGCGTCTACCTGCTGGGCGGCCCCGGATCAGGCGCCGACGCGCTCGTTGCCGAACTCGGCCTCGAAGACGCGGGCACCGCGATCGGCCTGGACCGGGCGTTCACCCCGATCACCAGCGAAGCCCTCATCGACGCCCAGCCCGACATCCTGCTCGTCATGACCGGAGGACTGAAGTCGGTCGGCGGAATCGACGGTCTGCTGAAGATCCCCGGCATCTCCCAGACCCCCGCGGGCAAGGAGCGGCGCGTCCTCGCCTACGAAGACGGCCTCCTGCTCGGCTTCGGGCCCCGCACCCCGCAGGTGCTCAAAGCCATGGCCGAGGACCTCATCGCCATGCACGAAGGGGAGGCCCAATGACCCTCGCCGCCAAGCAGGCGGACCCGCTCCCCGCTTCCCGCCCCGACAGCACCCAGGTCCGCCGCGCCACCGTGCTGCGCGGCACCGTCCTGCTGACCGTCCTCGCCATCGCCCTCGGCGCCGTGGCCCTCGTCGCCGCGGGCATCGGCGCCTACCACATTCCCCCGCTCGAAGTCGCCGGATCGGTCTTCCGCGGCCTGGGCCTCGACTGGGGTGAGGCCGCCGACCCGCTCGCCGACGAGGTGCTGTGGAACGTCCGCTTCCCCCGCGTCGTCCTCGCCATGATCGTCGGTTCTTCCCTGGCGCTCGCCGGGGCCATGATGCAGGGCATCTTCGGCAACCCGCTCGCCGAGCCCGGCGTCATCGGGGTCTCCTCAGGCGCCACCGTGGGCGCGGTCCTCATCATCGCGCTCGGCGCTTCCGCGCTGGGGTACTGGACGGTCATCGTCGCGTCCTTCCTCAGCGGGATGGTCACCACCGTGCTCGTCTACGTGCTGTCCCGCTCGGGGGGACGCACCGAGGTCGTCACCCTGCTGCTCACCGGGATCGCGGTCAACGCGGTCGCCGGGGCGCTCATCGGCGCCGCCACCTACTTCTCCGAAGACGCGGAACTGCGGTCGATCACCAACTGGCAGATGGGCAGCTTGGCCGCGGCCACCTGGTCCAAAGTGGCCGCCGCGCTGCCGCTGGCCGTGGCGGGGATCATCGCGGCACCGTTCTTCGCCCGCCGCCTCGACTTGCTCTCCCTCGGCGAAAGCCCGGCCCGCCACCTGGGCGTCGACGTAGAGCGGATGCGCCAGGCGCTGATCGTCGTCATCGCGATGCTCACCTCGTCTGCCGTGGCGTTCGCCGGGATCATCAGCTTCGTTGGCCTGGTCGTGCCCCACATGGTGCGGATGATCGCCGGGCCGGGGCACCGCGTACTGCTCCCAGCGAGCGTGCTGGGCGGCGCCCTCGTCCTCGTCGCCGCGGACCTGGTCGCCCGGGTCGCTGCCGCCCCCCAGGAGGTGCCTTTGGGCATCATCACCGCACTGGTCGGCGGCCCGTTCTTCTTCTGGCTGCTGTACCGGACCCGCGCCAGACAGGGAGGTTGGGCATGAAACGCATCCGGCAGACGATGCGCGCGGTCGTGCACGGCTCGGGCCTGCGGCGCCTCACCCCGCCGCAGCGGGTGACGAGCGGCACCGTGGTGCTGGGTGCCCGGCACCTCAGCAAGTCCTATGGCGCGCGGACCGTGCTGGACGACGTGAGCCTCGACGTGCGCACCGGGGAAGTGCTGGCCCTGGTCGGTCCGAACGGGGCAGGCAAGAGCACCCTGCTGTCCATCCTCACCGGGGATACTCCCCCTGACAGAGGCGAAGTCACTGTCCTGGACCGCCCCCTGGCCGCGTGGAGTCCGGCCGAACTCGCGCTGCGCCGCGCAGTCCTGCCGCAGAGCTTCACGGTCAGCTTCCCGTTCGACGTGGTCGACGTCGTGCACATGGGGCGGGCCCCGTGGGCCGCGGTCGACGTCGACGTCGACGACGACCGCGTCGTCGCGGACGCGATGGCGGCCACCGAGGTCACCGCGCTCGCCGCCCGCAAGTTCCCGTCCCTGTCCGGCGGGGAGAAGGCCCGGGTGATGCTCGCTCGGGTCCTGGCCCAGCAGACCCAGATCATGCTGTGGGACGAGCCCACGGCCGCGCTCGACATCCGCCACCAGGAGTCGGTGCTGCGCATCGCCCGCCAACGGGCCGCGCAGGGTGATGCGATCGTGGTTGTTCTCCACGATTTAGCGTTGGCAGCCGCCTACGCGGACCAAGTCGCGATACTCTCCCAAGGACAGATCGCGGCATACGGGCCTCCTGCTGAGGTCTTCACCGCGAAGCTTCTCAGCGACGTCTACTCATACGAAGTCGAGATCGTGTCGCATCCGCGCACCGGGGTTCCGCTGGTCCTGCCGGTCCGATGACCCTTTGCCGCGCGGAGCGACCCCGACGGGTTAGGACACATGGTTTCCACTTCCCGACGCCCCCCCAGTGACCGGCGCCGCCGTTCCGGCAGGGGTCGGAGGAGAGCTCCCGCTCCGCGCAGCCGCGTCACTATCGGCGATGTTGTGCGCGTCATCTTCCGCACCATCGGTGAACTCCTGTTCACGGCAGGCCTGATCATGCTGTTCTTCGCGGCCTTCCAGATCTGGGGCAAGCAGTTCCAGACCGATGCCGAGCAGGAGCGGCTGGAGCAGGCCATCGCCGAGGTGTGGGAGCAGGGGCCCGACTCTGAACCGCTGCCCGGATCAGCCAACAGCCGGCTCTACATCCCTAAGACCGACCAGAACTGGGTCGTGGTCAGCGGGGTCGGCCCGGAAGACATCAAGTACGGTCCGGGCTGGTATCCCGAATCCTGGACCCCGGAGGGAATGGTGCCCGCGGCCCGTGCCGGACAGCCCGGCAACTACGCGGTCGCCGGGCACCGGGTCGCCGCGGTCTTCTGGGACCTCGACAAGTTGGAGGAAGGCGACGAACTGGTCCTGGAGGACGCCGAGAACTTCTACACCTACCAGGTAGTGGAGAGCAAGGTTGTGCTGCCCAACGCGATCGAGGTGATCGCTCCAGACCCGTTCAACCCGGAGTCCACGGAGGAACCCGAGAAGGCCTATCTCACCCTCACCACCTGCCACCCCAAGCTGCAGAACTCGCATCGGCTGATCGTCCACGCCGAACTCGTTGACACCCGCCCCAAGGAACGGGGCATGCCCGACAACATCGCGCACATGGCGCCTGAGAACGAGGAGGGGTGAGCCACGTGTACGGTCTGATCTGGCGGCTCATTCCCGGACCCTGGGTGGTCAAGCTCGTGGTGTGCCTCGCGCTCATCGCGGGCGCGGCGGCGCTGCTGTGGTATGTCGTCTTTCCGTGGGCCGACCCCTATCTGCCGTTCAACGACGTGACCGTCGAGGGGGATGAATCGGTCTACGGGATGACACCCGAGCCGGACACGGACGGGTAGGCGCCGCCTGTTTCCAGGTGCCTGGGGTGGAGGTCGAGCCGGGCTCGGCCTCCACAGTGCTGTCGAGGGCGAACACCACCGATACCCTCGAGCCGTGATGATCAGGGGATGCGCACGATGACTCTGCTTCAGACGACCAGCACCGATGACCGGTTGCGCGGACTGCGTCACTGGCAGCGAGAGGCGTTCGAGGAGTACTTCCGGCGCGAGCCGCGGGACTTTCTGGCGGTGGCGACTCCCGGGGCGGGAAAGACCACGTTCGCTTTGACTCTGGCGAGCGAACTGCTCGCCCGGCACGTGGTCCGTTCGATCACCGTGGTGTGCCCCACCGAGCACCTGAAGAAGCAGTGGGCTGAGGCCGCGGCGCGGTTCAACATCCCCCTCGACCCGGACTTCAAGAACAGCCAGGGAGCGCTCGGCAAGCACTTCATCGGCGCGGCCGTCACCTATGCGCAGGTCGCGGCGCATCCGGCACTGCATCGCAACCGCACTGAGGCGCGGCGCACCCTGGTGATCTTCGACGAGATCCACCACGCGGGCGACTCGCTGTCGTGGGGGGAGGCCATCCGCGAGGCGTTCGACCCCGCGACCCGTCGGCTCTGCCTGACTGGCACCCCGTTCCGCTCCGACACCAACCCGATCCCGTTCGTCAGCTATGTGCAGGACCACACCGGGGTGCGCCGCTGCTCCTGGGACTACAACTACGGTTATGGGCCTGCGCTGGCCGACGGTGTGGTGCGCCCGGTCATCTTCCTGGCCTATTCGGGGGAGATGCGGTGGCGGACCAGGGCGGGGGAGGAGCTGGCGGCCCGGCTCGGGGAGGAGCTGACCCAGGACGCGCTCTCCCAGGCGTGGCGGGCGGCCCTGGACCCGAAAGGCGACTGGATCAAGCGAGTGCTGGCCGCGGCTGACCGGCGGCTCACCGAGGTGCGCAAGCACACCCCGGACGCGGGGGGCCTGGTGATCGCCAGCGACCACGAGAACGCCCGCGCCTATGCGCGCATCCTGCGGCAGATCACCGGTCGCGGCGCCACCGTGGTGCTGTCGGACGACCCCACCGCCAGCAGGAAGATCTCCCAGTTCGCCGAGTCGGACGACCGGTGGATGGTGGCGGTGAAGATGGTGTCGGAAGGGGTTGACGTCCCCCGGCTGATGGTCGGCGTCTACGCCACGTCCACGAGCACGCCGCTGTTCTTCGCCCAGGCGGTGGGACGTTTCGTGCGGGTGCGCCGCCGCGGTGAGATCGCTTCGGTGTTTCTCCCCTCCATCCCGGTCCTGCTGGAGTACGCCAGTGAGATGGAGCGGGAACGCGACCACGTCTTGGACAAGCCGATCCGGGAGGACGACGGGTTCGTCCCGGAGCAGGAGCTCATCAACGAGGCTCGCAAGAAGCGGGACACTCCCGACGCCGGGGATGAGCTGCCGTTCGAGACCATGGAGTCGGAAGCCGAGTTCGACCGGGCGCTCTACGACGGCGGCGAGATCGGCGGCGGCGAACCTGACGAGGAGGATTTCCTCGGCCTGCCAGGGCTGCTGGAACCCGACCAGGTGGCGGTGCTGCTGCGGAAGCGCCGCCAGGAGCGGGCGCGGACCGCACGGAGTGAACCGCAGCAGCGGGAGCGGCCCGAACACGAGGTGCTCGCCGAGCTGCGGCGGGAGCTCAACAGCCTGGTGGGGGCCTGGCACCATCGCACTGGCCAACCGCACGCCACGATCCACACGACGTTGCGTCGAGTGTGCGGCGGGCCCCCGGTGGCGCAGGCAACCGCGGAGCAACTGCGGCAGCGCATTGCAAAGCTGCGGGCGTGGGCTGTCGGGGCGGAGTGACTCTTGTCCCGCGGCCCCGCGCCGGTGCACGAAAAGTGATCGAACGGCTCGGTAGAGGTCAGAAAAAGTAACAAAAAGGACGTAATTCTGGTCGGGCTGCTCGCGTTGCCCAGAAGAGCTGAGGTATACCTAAGTCCAGAATTGGTGAGGTTAGCCTCACTTTAATTGGCAATCTGCCGCGGCGGTTTTCCCTGGGATCTGCTGGCTACAGCCCGCATTCTTTCTGCTCTTTTTTGTGTTTGTGGAGTGGAAAGAAGGGGACTTTGCCCACATTTATCCACGATTGCCAAAAAAAGAGAGTTAGGTTAGCTTTACCTTGCTTTCTCTTTGGGTGTGGCCGGGTGAAGAGGTCGCCACGGCCCAACCACACCTTCCCCCCTCTGGTCCTCGCCATGGACCGAGCAACACACAAGGAGTCCACATGAACCTGGGTATTCGCCGGGCCGCCACGGTCCTGGTGACCGCAGGTCTCGCAGCGGCGGCAAGCATTCTGCCCGCCTCCGCCACCACGACCCTCCCGGTCACCGGCGGTAGCGGCGACTGGGGCGTCAAACTCTCCTTCCGCAACTACATCAAGAGCCCCATCGCCCACGGCAGCACCGAGCTGTCGGGCGGCGTGACCGAAAACCCTGACGGCACCTACTCCTTCCCCATCGTCTCCGGAAGCTACGACACCGCCACCGGAGACACCGTCATCCAGTTCGGCGGCTCCGTCGCCTACGAGGGTCACGGCGGCGTCCTCCGGGTCCGCATCGACGACCTTCGCCTGGAGATCACCAACGGCAAGGGCGAGCTCTACGCCGACATGGCCAGCAGCTCCCCCAGCGACCCGCAGATGGTCAGCTACCCCGACGTCAACCTGGCTGACCTCGACCTCAGCGGCGGCCAGCCCACCCTCAGCGGCACCACGCTGAGCCTCGGCTCTACCCCGGCCACCCTCACCGAGGAGGGCAGCCCCGCCTTCGCGGGCTTCTACTCGCCGGGAGCCGAACTCGACCCGATCTCCTTCACCGCCACTGTCGGCGGCAGCAACGGCGGCGGCAACCAGCCTCCAGCCAACGGCGGCAGCAGCGCCCAGCAGCAGATCCTCGCCGACGTGGCCGCCGGACCGCTGATCCTGTCGGTCGCCGGGGACACGGTCCAGCTCACCCAGTCCGCACCGAACGGCGACGGCACCTACCAGACCGCCACCGGTGCGCTCAATACCGCCACCGTCTCCGACCTGCGCGGCACCAACGCCGGCTGGAACCTCGTCGGCCAGGTCAGCGACTTCACCGGTGACGTGGGAACCATCGGCGCGGAGAACCTCGGCTGGACGCCCAGCGCCGCAGCCGTGAACACCGGTGTCGGCACGCCCGGCACGGTGACCGCCGGCAGCCCCGTCCAGCCCGGACAAGGCCTGGGCATCGCCCGCACCCTGGCCTCGGCCGCCCCGGGCTCCTCAGCCGGAACCTTCACCGCTGACGCCCAACTGACCCTGGGCATCCCTGCCGACACGGTCCCCGGTGACTACGCGGCAGTGCTGACCCTGACCCTCAGCTAACCATCCCGGCGGGTGCGGGACGGGACCCTGTCCCGCACCCCATCCCATGGTTGTAGCGATGCTCCCCATCCTCTTCCCCCGCAAAGCACGGTTGCATTCCAGCGCCGCAGCCGCCGCCGTCCTCCTCCCCCTCGGCGGCAGCCCCGCAGCGCTCGCCACCCCGCTCGCTGACCCCCACCACCCCCACTACGCATTCCACCCGCTCACCGGCGACGCCTACCTGCTCCGCGACCTTCCCGGCACGGAACCGCCGGACCAGGAACAGAACACCACGGGAGACAGCAGCGGAGCACACGCCGAGGCTCCCACCCAGGAACTCCTCCGCCTCCACCACCCAGCACTCCTCGCCCACCCCGACCCCCGCCCCGGAGACCTCGGCGAGGACGACTACGACCTGGTCGCCCACACCCCCGTCGCAGACCCCGCCGACTTCCTGGTCGTGGCCCCCGACAGCACGCTCTACACCGTGCACACCACCGAAGACGAGCACACCCTGCTGGCCAGCTACCGCGAACCCGACACCACCGAAGAACCGCCAGCAGACCAGGAGGACGGATCCGACACCGCACCCGCCGTCACCGTCGACATCCACCTCCTGCCCGACAACCTCGACGTGGTCGCGGTGCGGAGCGACGAACGGGGCGTCTTCCTCATCACCGGTGACGGCACCGTGCTGCTCCTCAACCGCACCGACAGCGCCGACGGTGCCCCGGAGATCACCCTCACCCTCCACACCGGGCCTGCCCCCGACCGCGAACCCTGGCAACCCCCGGAAGAGACAGCGAACACGCCGGTCCCGTCACCGGAACCCCCAGCACCAGTTGCAGAGCCTGCCACCGCGGTGCACGACAGCACGGAGCCTGCAGCCACCCCTGAACCCGAAGACCCCGCCCCACTGCACCTGGAAGCGCCCGCGGCAGACCACGCCGACCTGCCCCCCGGCGTCCTCGTGATGACCCTCCCCGAAGGCCCCGTCCACCTCTCCGCTCCCCGGATGAGCGCGGACAGCTTCCACCAGACCGCCACCGGGACCCTGGCCCCCGCCACCGTCGTCGACCTGCGCGGCACCAACGCAGGATGGAGCCTGGTCGGCCAGGTCAGCGACCTGGAAGGCAGCGCGGGAGGTAGCATCGACGCCCACCTGCTCGGCTGGGCACCCACCGCCACCGTCCTCGACAGCCCGGACAGCTCCACCGTCCGTCCCGGAGCAGCAGTCCGCCCCGGTGACGGCCTCGCGGTGCCCCGTACCCTATGCGCAGGAGCAGCAGGCGCCAGCACCGGAGTATTCGCCTGCCAAGCCCGACTGGAGCTCGGCATTCCCGCGGACACTCCACCCGGAGAGTACGCGGGCACCCTCACCCTCACCCTCAGCTAGCCCAGACGCCCTGGCCGACCCACCGTCGGACACATCACCCCGTCCCCTGGAGAGCAGAACTGTGTCAGCTATCCGCTCATCCCGGATCGCGCGCCTCGGCGTGGTCGGCCTCCTGCTGTACGCCCTGACCACACCGGCCCCGGCACTCGCCGACCCGAGCCCTGACAACAACAGCGCGCCCTCCTCGGCAGCACGCGCTGAACAAGACTTCCGCTGGTCGGTGGCCCCCTCCAACGAAAACGGCGAACTCGGCCGCAGCTACTTCGTCCACGACGTCAAACCCGGCCAGACCATTGAAGACTGGGTAGCCATCACCAACTACGGCGAAGAGCCGATGACCTTCTCCGTCTACGGGACGGACGCGTTCAACACCCCCGACGGCTCCTTCGCTCTCCTGCCCGCCGACGAAGAACCCGCCCTCGCCGGCACCTGGATCGAAATCCCCCGGGAAGACCAGACCGTCGAGGTCAAAGGAGGCGAAACCCGGGTCATCCCGTTCACCATCACCGTCCCCGACAACGCCGAGCCGGGCGACCACGCCGCCGGGGTCATCGCCTCCGTCTCCCACGACGCCCTCAACGCGCAAGGACAGCTCGTCCGCGTCGACCGGCGCATCGCCGCCCGCGTCTACCTGCGGGTCGACGGACCCGTCCGCCCCTCCCTGCACATCGACGCGATCCGCACCGACTACCAGGCACCCCCGTGGTGGAACCCTTTCGCCACCGGGGAAGTCACCATCACCTACCAGGTGCGCAACGCCGGAAACCTGCGGCTGACCGCTTCCGGAGAAGCCGGCGCCGCAGGCCCCTTCGGGGTCGGACTCGGCGACCCGGTCCACAAAGACGTTCCCGAAATGCTGCCGGGAACCGTGTACGAATACACGCACACCATCCCGGACATCTATCCGCTGTTCTGGATCAACGGCGAAGTCACCCTCACCCCGCAAGCGGCACCGCAGTCCGCACAGACCCCCGACCTGCACCCGGTCACCCGCGGCGACTCCGTCATCGCCATCCCGTGGCTCCCGGTCCTCGCTGCGATCCTGCTCACCGCCGTGCTGATCTGGCGGCGTCGCCACGCCAAGCGCCGCTTCCAAGCCGCAGTGGCCGCCGCGGTCGCCGAAGCCCGCAAACAGGACGCCGCCCACCAGGGAGCACCGCAGACCACTGCCGCCGAGGCACCGGCCGACCCCACCACCGACTCCCCGGAGCAACAGCCCGACTCCGCCGCACACCAGGGCGGATCCGCCAACGAGCAGACCGAACCCGAGGAGCCCCGCTCATGACCCGACTCCGTCGGATGCTGCTCCTTGCCGTCGCGTTCCTGCTGTGCGCCACCACCCCAGCGGCCGCGCAACCCGCCGACCCGGGGTTCACCCTTGACGCGGCATCGGCCCGCATCGGCGACACCGTGCCCGTCCGCCTCTACGGCTGGCCCCAAGGCGTGGTCACCGTCCGCGTCTGCGGCGGCGGGGAATACATCGACTCCAGCGACTGCGCGGTCACCGACGCGATCACCGTGGCCATCAACGAGAACGGCGAAGGCCGCGGCCTGCTCACCATCACCGAACCGCCAGTGGGATGCCCCTGCGTTGTTGAAGCCCTGGACCTCACCGGGCAGCACCGGGCCACCGCCGAATTCCCCATCGAAGGCGTCCCCGTGCTCACCACCGAGGAACGCCAGCGCCGCATCGACGAACGCAACCCCGGCAGAGCAACCCGCCTGCTCGACGTCACCAAATTCCGGATCCTCACCGAAGACGGCCCGTGGTGGCACGACTGGGAGGCATGGTTCGGGCTCCCCGTCCAACGCACCGCCCAGCTCACCGTAACCAACATCGGAGTCGAACCGGTCACCGACCCCGTCGTCTCCGTCGCCGTGGGCCGCGGCACCCGAGCAACCACCCTCGTCTACCCGCCCCGGATCCGCGAACTCGAACCAGGCCACGAAGCCGTCTACGAATTCCCCGTCGACCTGCCTGCCCCGGTGATCGGCACGTACACGGTCCGCGGCGAGATCGCAGGCATGGACGAACCCGTGGAATTCGAAACCACCGTGAAAACCTGGCCGTGGGGACTCTTGGGCACGGGGGCGCTCCTCGCCGGATTCCTCGCCATGTGGCTGCTCTCCGGCTGGATCGTGGCAATCCTCCACCTCCTCGCCCGAATCACCCGCGCCCTGTCCCGGCTCTTCCGGAAAAACCGGACCGCACCGCCCCCCGGCCCGGACACTGCCGCCTTACCGGCTACAGAACACACCCCCTCCCCGTAGCTGCCGGGCCACCAGCAGCGGACCGCCGCGCCCCGAGCCTGCCCGTGCCCGGAAACGGACTCACCCGGCCACGGAGGGAAACCGGCAAACCCGGCACGCCGATAAGCTTTTGGCATGGCAGCGACCAAGACCTACCTCACGGGTGTCAAACCCACTGGTGAACCCCACTTGGGCAACTACCTCGGCGCGATCAAACCCGCCCTCGAGGCCGCGCGCGAGTACGACGCGTTCTACTTCATCGCCGACTACCACGCGCTCACCACCGTCCGCGACCCCGAGGCGATGAGGCACAACATCCGGTCGGTCGCCGCCACCTGGCTGGCCTGCGGTCTCGACCCGGAACGCACGGTCCTCTACCGGCAATCCGACATTCCCGAGACGTTCGAACTGACCTGGATCCTCTCCTGCGTCACCGGCAAAGGCCTGATGAACCGCGCCCACGCCTACAAGGCCGCGCGCGACCGCAACGCCGCCGCCGGAGTCACCGACCTGGACGCCGGCATCAACATGGGGCTGTACAACTACCCCATCCTCATGGCTGTCGACATCCTCATCATGGAGACCGACCTGGTCCCGGTCGGCCGCGACCAGGCCCAGCACGTCGAATACGCCGCTGACATCGCAGGGTCTTTCAACCACCTGTTCGGGGACGGCTACACCTTCCGCATCCCCCAAGGAGTCTTCCCCGAAGGGGACGCGAGCGTGCTGCCCGGCATCGACGGGCGCAAGATGAGCAAGTCCTACGACAACCACATTCCGCTGTTCCTGCCCGAGAACAAGCTGAAGAAGCTCATCCGCCGCATCCCCACCGACAGCACCCCGGTGGAGGCGCCCAAAGACCCGGACTCCTCTGTCGTCTTCCAACTGCTCACCCACTTCGCTGACGCCGAGCAGATCGCCGAGACCCGCAAACGCCTCGAAGCGGGAGGCATGGGCTGGGGAGAGTTGAAGAACGACCTCTTCGAAGCGATCAACACCGAGATCGCCCCGATGCGGGAACGCTACGAGGAGCTCATGGCCTCCGGCAGTGAACTCGACGACGTGCTGGCCGAAGGCGCCCGCCGTGCCCGCGAACGCGCCCAACGTGTCCTCGCCCAAGTGCGCGCCGCAATCGGCATCGACTAGCTTCCACACCCGAAGCAGCATCACGGGCCTTCACCACGAAGGCCCTTTCCTCTACCAAGCTCCTTTACCAGGGCAGCGGCTGCCGTTTGGCCGGAAACAGCCACCAGCCCCAGAAGAGCAGAGGAAGCGGAGACGATAGGAAAGTCCCGGTTTCTCATCGTCTGTCTCCTGGAGTGGTGATGCCGCCCCAGCCCGACGCCGCACCTCCCCCGCTGCCCCCGGAACTCGCGCCGCTGCTGCCCACAGACCCGGTGACGATCGGCCCGTTCCGTGTCATAGGCCGATTGGGCTCGGGAGGAATGGGCGCAGTCTACGGAGCCTTGGACGCGGAGCACCGCTGCGTGGCAGTCAAGGTGATCCACGCCGAGCACGCCCGCCGGCCGGAATACCGGGAACTGTTCGCCCGGGAAGCCGAACTGGTGCCCCGCATCGACGCCGAATGCACGCCCCGGTTCCTCGGCGCCGACCCGAACGCCCCAGAGCCGTGGCTGGCCACCGAGTTCGTGCCGGGGCGCACCCTGCAGCAGCATGTGCGCGAATTCGGTCCGCTGGACGAGGCAGCGCTGCGGGCGTTCGCCGCGGGCACGGCCGAAGCACTGGCAGCGATCCACGCGGCTGGCGTGGTACACCTCGACGTCAAACCCGGCAACATCATGCTGGCCCCGGACGGGCCGAAAGTGCTCGACTTCGGGATCGCCCGGGCCATCGGCGACACCACAGACAAGAACGTGTATGGCACACCGGGATGGGCTGCCCCGGAACGTCTCGACCGGCAGCCAGGCACCCCGGCGGCCGACATGTTCGCCTGGGGCGGCCTCATCGTGTTCGCGGCCACTGGACGCTCGCCGTTCGGAACGGGAACTTCCGCGGAGCTCTTAGAGCGGGTGCGCGCCGGCGACTGCGACCTGACCGGAGTCCCTGAAGAGCTCATGGAACTCGTGGCCCGCGCCCTGTCGACCGACCCCGAGGCGCGGCCCACCGCGGTAGAAGCGTTCCACACCGTGCTGGCTCTGGACACGGTCGCGGCGGACGCCATCGAGGAACCCGGCGAAGACGCCGCTGCCATCCACCGGAAGCGGCTGCGCGCCCTGCTGCACCGGGTGTGGACCGGGTTCGACGCGGCCGGGCACCGCCCCGAACTGTGGATGGCGCTCGGGACAGCGGCAGGCGGGGTGGGCGTCGCCGCCGGTGGGGCTGCGGCCCTCGCCACCCAAGGAACCGCGGGCGGCGGCGCAGCAGCGGGCAGCGGGAAGCTCGTCGGCACGGCAAGCGCCGCCGGGGGAGGAGCATCCTGGGGCGCTGGCGCGGGAACACTCACGAAAAGCGCAACCGTCACCGCCGCCGGAACCGGGCTGAGCGGTAAAGCAATGCTCACCGTCGCTGCCGGAGCCACCGCTGCAGCGGTGGCTGGAGGATGGCTTGTCGGACGCGCTGTCACCGACCAGCCGCTGCTGCCCTTCACCGACCCCGAACCGAGCGCGACTGCTGCCCTGGCACCATCCCCGGAGGAAGACGAAAAAGAAGGACAAGAGGTTCGCTTCCGCAACTTGACGCTGTGGTTCCCCGAAGACTGGACCGTCCACGTCATCGAGGACATCGAATTCGTCGGGTTCGGCCCCGACCATGAGGGCAGGGAAATCGTGGACGACTGGATCGCTGCCCATCCCCCCGGCAACCCCGGCTGTGCCGAGGTTGACTGGACTCACTGGGAATGGCCTGCTGCTCTCGTGGAATGCCCCCACATCCGAATCCTCGGTCCGGGAGGCATCACCTATGGAGGCGCAGTGTATGAGCCGATCACCGAAGAACCCGATGCGGGGTTGTTCGCCCCGTCCCAGAATCCCTTGCCCTGCATCCCCGGAATCGACGCGTACGAGGCTGATCCCGCGTCTTTCCCGGGACAGTCCCCTCTCGTCGAGGAACTCGCCCCGGTCGGCGACCGCAGCGCCCTCTACCGGGAATACCTGACGCCCTGCGCCAACCCTGACGGCAGGGACCCGGAACTGCTCTACTACACCCAGCGGAGCTGGTTCCTGCCCGAATCCCAGATCCTCATCGTCGACGAATACGGGATCGAGGACATCGACGCCATCCTCGCCGACGGCGAGTTCGCTTCCAGAAGCGAGGAAGACTAGCCCTGCGGCAAGCGCTCTGCCGGAAGGCGCTGCGACACCTGTGCGCTTAGGCGGCCACCACCGGCTCACCTTCCAGGGCCACGTCTGCCTCAGCCAGCTCCCGCAGAGCCTTCTCCGTGGTTGCGCGGGACACCCCTGCGGTCATTCCCAGCAGCACTCGCGCCTGGAACCCGGCCCGGACCGCGTCCAAGGCAGTAGCCCGCACACAGTGGTCGGTGGCAATACCCACCACGTCCACTTCGGTGATCCCGTGCTGCCGCAGCCACTCCTCCAAAGACACGCCATCCGCGGTCTTCCCCTCGAAACCGCTGTACGCGGCCTCGTAGGCGCCTTTGTCGAACACCGCCTCGATCGGTCCGGTGACCAGGTTGGGGTGGAACTCCGCCCCCGGGGTGCCCGCCACGCAGTGCGGCGGCCACGAGTCCACAAAGTCGGGGTTGTCGGAGAAGTGGTCCCCCGGGTCGATGTGGCGGTCCCGGGTAGCCACGATGTGGGCGTACTGGCTGCCCTGCTTGGCCAGGTAGTCGGAGATAGCCGTGGCCACGCCGGCACCACCGGACACGGCCAGACTGCCGCCTTCACAGAAGTCGTTCTGTACGTCAACGACGATCAGTGCTTTCGCCATCGCAGATCTTCCTTCCTCGTGTGCCGGACCAGCCGAGCGGGAAACATGCACCTCAGAGCGCTGGGCGCTGCTCGAAGACGGTGGGGATCGCGGGTTCGCCCCGCGACATTTGGCGCGCGGGCGCCGGAAGTTCCGCGACGCAGCGGACGTGCCGCTCCCGGGCTTCCTGAAGCGGCTCACGCCCCACGACCTCGCCGTTGCGCACCAGCGGAACCAGCAGAGGCCGCTCCAACGGAGTCAGCTCCGGTTCATGCACGAAGACCCGCTCCGACGTCGCCACCCCGTTGTCGTCGTAGCGGCGCACCGCCCACTTGCGCCCTCCCTTACTGGGTTTACCCACGGAACGTTTGGCCACCGGCGACAGCGGCGCGTCCGGGTCGTCGCTCTGGGCGCGCGCCACAAGCTTGTACACCAGGGACGCGGTCGGCACCCCCGACCCGGTGACCAGTGCGGTGCCCACCCCGTAGCCGTCGACCGGGGCGATCGCCAAGGCTTGGATGGAGTACTCGTCGAGGTCGCCGGTGACGATGATGCGGGTCTTCGCGGCCCCCTTCTCGTTGAGCAGCGCGCGCACCTTCACCGCCAGTTCTTCCAGGTCACCGGAGTCCAGCCGCACCCCGCCCAAGTCCGGACCAGCCAGTTCCACGGCGGTGTGCACCGCGCGCATCACCTCGTAGGTGTCCACCAGCAGCGTGGTTCCCGTCCCCAGCGATTCGAGCTGGGCAGTGAACGCGTGGCGCTCGCTGTCGTGCAGCAGGGTGAACGCGTGCGCGCTCGTCCCAGTGGTGGGAATCCCGTAGCGGCGCCCGGCTTCCAGGTTGGAGGTGGCGTTGAACCCCGCCAGGTAGGCGGCCCGGGCTGCGGCCACCGCGGCTTCCTCGTGAGTGCGGCGGGAACCCATTTCGATCAGCGGGCGCCCGTGCGCGGCGTTGACCATTCGCGAGGCCGCAGAAGCGATCGCACAGTCGTGGTTGTAGATCGACAGGGCCAGCGTCTCCAGCACCACGCATTCAGCGAAGGTGCCTTCCACCACCAGGATGGGGGAGCCGGGGAAGAAGCAGTCCCCTTCGGCATAACCCCAGATGTTTCCGGAGAACCGGTAGTCGGCGAGGAACGACAGGGTAGAGCTGTTGACGATCCCGTTCCGCTCGAGGAACTCCAAGACCTCGGGGGTGAAACGGAAGTGTTCGAGCGCATCGAGGAACCGTCCGGTCCCCGCGACCACACCGTAACGGCGCGTTTCCGGTAGTCGACGCGCGAACATTTCGAAAACACACCGCCGGTGCGCTGCGCCGCTGTGCAGCGCGGCCTGCACCATGGTCAGTTCGTAGTGGTCGGTGAGAAGCGCACTGCTCCAGCGTTCAGTCATGGTATTCCACCCTAGTTTGTGACTATGAGGAAGAAAACCGGTGAGGTGTCCCCGGACACAGCGGTCTCTTCCCACAATGGGAGGAGGTTTGAGGTGCGACACGTCGCCGGCGACGAACAAGAGAGTTAAAGAGAGGTGAGGCAACCGTGACCGCTATGCCGGTCGAACTCGACGAACCGCGGATCGGCGAGGACATCCGACCGGACCTGCCATGGGTCACCATCGTCTGGAACGACCCCGTCAACCTGATGAGCTACGTTACCTACGTCTTCCAGAAAGTCTTCGGATACCCCAAGGCCAAGGCGCAGAAGCTCATGGAAGACGTGCACTACAAAGGGAAGGCGGTCGTCTCCAGCGGTACCCGTGAGGAGATGGAGCGCTACGTCACCATCCTGCACCAGTACGGGCTCTGGGCGACGCTCCAGCAGGACAAGTGACCGACTGGAGGCAACTGTGACCGCGGAGGCCAACCGTTCATGACCGCCAAAATTCGCTCCGCGCCGCACGGCGGGGCACGGATCACGATCGGCCCGGACGAGGCCCAGCTCCTTCGCTCCATGGCCGACTTTCTGCTGCGCGTCGTGGAAGAACCCGAGCAGCAGGACGAGCTCGCCGCTCTCGTGGGCATCAGCAGCTCCGCCACTCAACCCGAAGACCCGGCACTGGCCCGCCTCTTCCCCGACGCCTACACCGACGACGCCGAGGCGGCCGCGGACTTCCGGCGCTACACCGAGAGCGACCTGCGCCGACACAAGCGGGAGAACGCCCGTCGCGTGGCCTCCGCGATCCCCGAGTGGGGCGGCGAGATCGTGCTCGACGCAGAGGACGTGCAAGCCTGGCTCCAAACCCTCACCGATGTGCGGCTGTACCTGGGGGTCCGGCTAGGCATAGAGACAGAGGAGGACGCCGACGCGCTTCGCGCTGCGGCCGTCCGCGACGAGTCGCTCGCCGCTGCCATGCACGTCTACGAATGGTTCACCTATGTCCAGGACTCCCTGGTCCGCGCGGTGTGGCAGGAGGAGTGACCGGGACCTGCCCGCTCCAGGCGGCGCGCGCCGCGGGCCGCACCTCCTGCACGACCGCCCTCCGCGACCAGGACACCCCACCTGTCGGGTAGGGAAAAAGTGGGGCTCGGCTAGGCTGAAAGCCATGCTGAGGATTGATCGCTCGATCTACGACAAGATCGTCGCCCATGCCCGACGAGACCACCCAGACGAGGCCTGCGGCATTGTGGCCGGTCCCGAGGGCAGCGACCGGCCCGAACGATTCATCGAGATGATCAACGCCGAACGCTCCCCCACGTTCTACCGTTTCGACTCACTCGAACAGCTCAAGGTGTGGCGGGAGATGGAGGAGCGGGGAGAAGAGCCCGTGGTGATCTACCACTCCCACACCTCCACCGAGGCGTACCCGTCACGAACCGACATCAGTTACGCTTCCGAGCCGAACGCCCACTACGTCCTGGTCTCAACCCGGGATCCCGAGACCGTCGAGTTCCGCTCCTACCGGATCGTCGACGGGGTCGTCACCGAGGAGCCAGTCGAGATCATCGACTAGCAAAGGTGAGAAGACACGCAGCCTGGAATCACCGGGGCGCCGCGCGTGTTGAACCTATCTGGCGGAGCGCCGCGCATCCGCCATCCGCGTCCACAGACTTCTAGACGGAGACACATCCATGGCCATCGAGGTCCGCATCCCGACCATCCTGCGCAATCTCACCGGTGGAGCCAAGGTGGTTGAGGGCGAGGGGAGCACTCTCGCCGAACTCATCACCAACCTGGACAAGAACCACCCCGGTATCGGTGAGCGCCTCGTCGAGAACGGACAACTGCGCCGCTTCATCAACGTCTACCTCAACGATGAAGACGTTCGTTTCCTCGGCGGGCTTGACACTCCGGTCAACGACGGTGACACGGTGACGGTTCTGCCGGCCGTCGCCGGCGGTATGCGCTGAGCGTCATGAGGTTCGATTCGCTTCTGGATTCGCTCGGCGGCACCCCCCTGGTCGGGCTGCCTAATCTGTCGCCCTCCCCCGAAGTGCGGCTCTGGGCCAAACTGGAGGACCGTAACCCGACCGGGTCGATCAAGGACCGCGCGGCGTTCTACATGATCGAGCAGGCAGAAAAGGACGGCCTGCTCACTCCGGGGTGCACCATTCTGGAGCCGACCTCGGGGAACACGGGGATTTCCTTGGCGATGGTCGCCCGGCTGCGCGGTTACAAGATGGTCTGCGTCATGCCGGAGAACACTTCCGCGGAACGCAGCCAACTCCTGCGCATGTGGGGCGCCGAGATCTACTACTCCCCGGCGGAAGGCGGCTCCAACGAGGCGGTGCGCGTCGCCAAACGGATGGCCGCCGAGAACCCCGACTGGGTGATGCTCTACCAGTACGGCAACCCGGCGAATGCCCGGGCCCACTACGAGACGACCGGCCCGGAACTCCTCGCCGACCTGCCGGAGATCACCCACTTCGTCGCTGGACTGGGCACGACCGGAACCCTCATGGGGGTC
The DNA here is from genome assembly GCF_017577275.1 of Thermobifida sp. NCBI lineage: Bacteria > Bacillati > Actinomycetota > Actinomycetes > Streptosporangiales > Nocardiopsidaceae > Thermobifida > Thermobifida sp. The sequence continues at coordinate 4,374 of NZ_PITY01000023.1, read as the reverse complement.
GGCCGCTACCTGCGGGAGCACCGTCCGGACGTCCAGATCGTGGCCGCTGAACCCCGCTACGGGGAGCTCGTCTACGGTCTGCGGAACCTTGACGAAGGGTTCGTGCCCGAGCTTTACGACGAGAAGATCCTCAGCAGCCGCTACTCTGTCCCCTCCGACGCGGCACTGCGCCGCACCCGGGAGCTCCTCGACAAAGAGGGGATCTTCGCGGGCATCTCCACCGGAGGGGTCCTGCACGCCGCCCTCGGCGTGGCACAGAAGGCCGTCAAAGCAGGGCAGCGTGCCGATATCGCATTCGTCGTCGCTGACGCAGGCTGGAAGTACCTGTCCACCGGCGCCTACGAAGGCACGCTGGAAGAGGCTGCGCAGCGGCTCGAAGGCCAGCTCTGGGCCTGAACCGTCCTACCGGTGCACCCTGCGCGCAAGGCGCACGCACCGGTAGGACAGCAACCCGCCCCCTGCCCGTTCGCGGAAAGACGGCGTTCGATTCAATGGTCCCCATGACCCGCTTCGACTCCGCGACCGAGGTCGTTCGCGTCGGTGAGAATCGATATGCCGTCGAACTCGATCCCGGATACCTCATCGGGACCGCAATGAACGGCGGCTACCTCATGGCGGTGCTGCAACGGTCCGCACTCGCCGAATCCGACCACCTGCACGCGGTCTCCTCCTCTTACCACTTTCACCGTCCCGCTAGCAGTGGACCGGCCGAGATCGAGACCCGGGTGCTCAAACGCGGGCGGACCGTCACCACCGTCCAGACCACCCTCTTCCAAGAAGGGCGGACGATCCTCACCGGCACGCTCGCCACTGCCACGCTCGATCCGCACGCCGAACCACGCTACGCAGCCCCTCAGCCCGCTATCCCTCCCCAGCACCAGTGCCGAAGAGTCGACCCCCGGCAGAGCCACCTGCCTGACGACGGATTCCTCGCCCGGGTCGACGTGGACTTCAGCCCGGACAGCTACGCGGCACTCGCGCGGGAACGTACCGTAACCACCCCTGAACTGTGCGGATATGTCGACCTGAGTGCACGGGACGGCGGCTCCGCGAAAGACCCGCTGGCATTCCTCCCGCTCGCCGTGGACGCGCTGCCGCCCATCGTCAGTCTCCTGGTGGACTGGAGCTGGGCGCCCACCGTCGAACTCACCTGGCACCTGCGTGCAATCCCCGAACCGGGGCCGCTGGCCTTCCGCTCCACCTGCGCCCTGGTCAGCGACGGCTGGTTCGATGAGAACGTCGACCTATGGGATGCCAGGGGACGCCTTGTTGCACAGAGCCGCCAATTAGCCCGGGTCGGCCGCTGACGGCACCCGGCGGTGAGGAAAAACTGTGGCCTACATCGCCTAAGTAACGGCTCACAGTCCGTACCTATCGTGTTGGTACATGGGGTACACCGTAACCACCTGGAAAACCCGGAGAAACTCTCCGTGACACAGTGACATCTCTGCGGCAGCAGACGTCTTCACCGAAAAGGTTGTGCGACGTGCGACTCACCATCATCGGCTCCTCGGGGAGCTTCCCCGGACCTGCCGGACCCGCGTCCTGTTATCTCGTGGAGGCTGACGGGTTCCGGCTGCTACTCGACCTGGGCAATGGAGCGCTGAGCACCCTCCAGCGCCACGTGGACATGTACACCATCGATGCGGTCTACCTTTCGCATCTGCACGCCGACCACTGTTTGGACTTGTGCCCCTACTGGGTGGCCCGCACCTACCACCCTGACGGCCCCCGGCCCCGCATCCCCGTCTACGGCCCTACCGGGGTCGCCGATCGGATGGCCCAGGCGTACGGGCTGGACCCCCACCCCGGGATGCGGGAAACCTTCGACTTCCGCGAACTCAGCCCCGGTACTTTCCGTATCGGCCCGTTCACGGCAACCGTGGACCACGTCAACCATCCCATCGAAGCGTTCGGTATCCGCCTTGAGCACAACGGTGCAGTCCTCACCTACTCGGGGGACACCGGGGCCTGCAGCGAACTCGTGGAACTGGCCCGGGACGCTGACTTGTTCCTGTGCGAAGCCTCCTTCCACGACCACCGGGAACACCCCAAGGACATGCACTTGACCGGCAGCGAAGCGGGTGAGCAGGCCACCCGGGCCAACGCCCGCCGTCTGCTGCTCACCCACCTGGTGCCGTGGAACGACAACGAGTGCACCCTCGCCGAAGCGCGCAGCACCTACAACGGGCCGATCAGCCTCGCCGTTTCCGGGGAGGTCTACGAGATCACCGCGGGCGGCTGAGCCCGGCAAGAAGCTGACGGAAAATCGTCCGCAAACCGGTGCACCCCACCGAAACCCGGTGACATTTCGGACAAGTGGCTCTGCCCTCTGAGCCACGCCGATAGGCTCGACAGCATGCCTCGACCTGATGGACGAACCCCAAACCAACTGCGTCCGGTGCGCATCACCCGCAACTGGCTCCGGCACGCGGAAGGATCAGCGCTCATCGAGTTCGGTGAGACACGCGTGCTCTGTGCTGCAACCGTGGAAGAGGGCGTCCCCCGCTGGCGCCGCGGCACCGGGGAAGGCTGGGTCACCGCCGAATACGCCATGCTGCCGCGGGCTACTGACACCAGAAGTGCTCGTGAGTCGGTCAAAGGCAAGATCGGAGGCCGCACTCACGAGATCTCCCGCCTCATCGGACGTTCGCTGCGTGCAGTCGTCGACTTCAAAGCGATGGGGGAGTACACCATCACCCTCGACTGCGATGTGCTCCAAGCCGACGGTGGGACTCGGACCGCCGCTATCACCGGCGCCTACGTGGCCCTGGTCGACGCCGTCCGCTACCTGCGCAAGCAACTGGACCTGAAAACCAATCCGCTGACCGGCTCTGTCGCCGCCGTCAGTGTCGGCATCGTGCAAGGGCAGCCCCGGCTGGATTTGAACTACTTGGAGGACTCGGTGGCGGAGACCGACATGAACGTCGTCGTCACCGGGACCGGGGAGTTCATCGAGATCCAGGGCACTGCCGAGAACGCTCCCTTCGACCGGAAACTGCTGGACACGCTTTTGGACCTGGCTGTTGCCGGGTGCGCTGAACTCACCGAGATCCAGAAGAAGGCACTGTCAGAGTGAGCCGTATCAGCACTCTTGTCCTCGCCACCCGTAACCGCAAGAAGATCCCTGAACTGCGTTCCATCTTGGGCGAGGTCGGGCTGGATATCGAAGTGCGCAGCCTCGACGGCTACCCGGACGCTCCCGAGGTGGCCGAGACGGAAGCGACGTTCACTGGTAACGCGCTGCTCAAGGCTCGCGCAATCGCGGAGCACACCGGGCTTCCTGCGGTGGCGGACGATTCAGGGCTGCGGGTCGACGCGTTGAACGGAATGCCCGGTGTCCTGTCTGCCCGCTGGTCGGGCAGGTTCGGGGCGCAGCACGGTGACCGGGATGCGGCCAACCTCGAGCTTGTCTTGGACCAGCTTGCGGATGTTCCGCCGGAGCGTCGCGGGGCCGAGTTTGTCTGTGCCGCGGCGTTGGCTCTCCCCGACGGGGAGGAGCACGTGGTGGAAGGGGTACTGCGCGGCAGTCTGACCACTGAGCCGCGTGGGAAGAACGGTTTCGGCTACGACCCGATTTTCGTGCCGGAAGGGTATACGCAGACCACCGCGGAGATGAGCCCGGAGGAGAAGAACGCGATCAGCCATCGGGGTGTCGCGTTCCGCGCTTTGGCCAAGAAGATCCGGGAGCTGGGCTGAGCGCGCGTGGCAGGGAAGACAGGGGCAGGCGGGACGCAGCTTCTCGCCGGTCCCTGAGTCCGTTTCACTGAGGAGTTGCTCCCGTCCAGTACGGGTAGTGGTGCGCAACGGGAAAGACCCGAGAAACCTGCATTTGCCCAGATAGACGGGTATAATGGAAGGTGAAGAGAGGGCAGGGCGGAAGGTGTTCGGTCCTAGCCCTGCGTCCCGCCGCGGCGGGACGGTCAGAGCACCATCCGAGGCGGGCTATACTCGAGTGTCGGACGTCCGGGAACTGAACTCCCCCAGGGAGGGCAGCCGGATCGTCAAGGAACACGAGGACGAAGTCCTCTGACCTAGTCTCCTCGCAGGCGAGCTGACAGCTCGCATCCGCATCTTCAGGAAGGCAACGCGCACGCGCTCCTTCTAGACGGTGCGGAGGAGGTGAGGAGAGCCGCTTCACAGCTCACGAGGCCGGACCACCGATTTGGTGGGAGGCGGAGAGAGCGCTAAAGTTGAAGCGCAACCGGGGCGGATCCGGGGTTTTCGGTGAGGTCCTGGTTGGGGTTTGTGCCGCATCCGGGGAAGAGCCCGTGTGGGTTTGTAGACGGTTGGCGGTTGTTTCTTGAGAACTCAACAGCGCGTGGTTGTTTCTTGACAGCCGGGTTTGTGTGGTTTTTGGCTCCTTCCTGCCCC